>JBDTWB010000074.1:0-17359 GCA_040006895.1 Casimicrobiaceae bacterium
ACCTCGCCCGTGGTCGAGCTCGCGCTGGCAAGATCGCGCACGAACTGGTCGGCCGAGTCGATGCGCGAGCGCGCAAACCCGAGTTTGAACTCGAGATGCCGGCGCGCTTCGGCACCGGTGTATTCCTTGCCCGAGCGCAGGAAGGTGCAACCCGAATGGTCGATCGCGCCGAGCAGCTGATCGATCTCGGCACTGGCCCGGGCGTCGGGCGTGGCCTCGGCAATGGGCGCAACGGCGAGCGCCGATACCGCCACGAGGGCGGCGGCGATCCCGCGGATCGATGCCAAGGGATTTGGAGGAGAGATCGAGGAGGATGCCCCGGAGCAAGGCTGGCGGAGGGTTCGATTCATGACAGGTGGTGGGATTTCAAGAGTGATCGCCGGCAAAAGTCAATGATCTTCGAGCGGCCCCCATGCCAAAAGTTCCGCCAGACCAAATCCGGTGTAGGACGAACGATGACAGCGTCTCAAGCCAGGCGGTCCAGGCTGGCGAGCCGCATCCCGGCCTCGCGCAGCGTGTCCTCGCGCTTGGCGAAGCAGAAACGGATGACGCGGTCGTCGCGACCATCCTGGTAGAACGCCGACAGCGGGATGGTCGCGACCCCGACCGTGCGCACCAGGCGCGCGGCAAACGCGGCGGCGGGCTCGTCCCCGACGCGGTCGTAGCGGGCGAGCAGGAAGTAGCTCCCGGCGCAGGGCAGGACATCGAGCGGTGTCGCCGCCAGGAGTTCCTGCAGCAGGTCGCGCTTTGCCTGGAAGAACGCCGGCAAGCGCTCGTAGCGTTCCGGCTGGCGCAGGAACGCGGCGAGGCCGTGCTGGACCGCGCTGTTCACGGTGAACACCATGAACTGGTGCACCCTGCGGATCTCGGCGGTGATCGCGCGCGGCGCGAGGGTGTACCCGACCTTCCAGCCCGTGGCATGGAAGGTCTTGCCGAACGAGCCCACCACGACGCTGCGCGCCACCAGTTCGGTCGAGCGCGTGACGCTCTGGTGCGACGCGCCGTCGTAGATCATGTGCTCGTAGACCTCGTCGCTCAGGACGACGATGTCGGTGTCCCGGGTGAGGTCTGCGAGCGCGACAAGGTCGTCGGCCGACAGCACGCTGGTGCCGGGATTGTTCGGCGCGTTGACGATCAGCATGCGGGTGCGCGGGGTCACCGCGGCGCGCACCGCGGGCCAGTCGATCCGATAGCCGGGTACCGTCAGGGGTACGGTCACCGCCGTTGCCCCGGCGAGACGTACCGCCGGAACGTAGCTGTCGTACGCCGGCTCGAGCACGATCACCTCGTCGCCGGCGCCGGCGAGTGCCAGGATCGCGGTGAAGATCCCCTGGGTCGCGCCCGTGGTGACGGTGACCTCGAAGTCGGGATCGTAGGATTGGCCGTAGAGGCGCTCGACCTTGCCGGCGATCGCTTCCCGCAAGGCCGGGACGCCTGGCATCGCCGGATATTGGTTGTGACCGGCACGCATCGCTGCCGTGACCAGGTCGACCAGCGCCGGATCGATCGGATAGTCGGGGAAGCCCTGGCCGAGGTTCACCGCGCCGTGCTCCTGCGCGAGTGCCGACATGACGGTGAAGATGGTCGTGCCGGTCGCCGGAAGCTTCGAGCGCAGGTTCATGTCGGCCTGGCGAGCTTCAGGTTGCGCGCTGCCCGACCAGCGCCAGGAACTCCTCGCGGGTGGCCTGCGAGTCACGGAACGTGCCCAGCACCGACGACGTGATCATCACCGAGTTCTGCTTCTCGACGCCGCGCATCATCATGCACAGGTGCCGTGCCTCGATCATCACCCCCACCCCGCGGGCGCCGATCTCGTTCATGACCACGCTGGAGATCTGCTCGGTGAGGCGCTCCTGCAGTTGCAGGCGGCGCGCGTAGACGTCGACCAGCCGCGCGAGCTTGGACAGGCCGAACACCTTGCCTTCGGGGATGTAGCCGATATGACAGCGACCGAAGAACGGCAGCATGTGGTGCTCGCACATGCTGTAGACCTCGATGTTCTTCACGATGACCATGCTGTTGGTCTCCTGGGTGAAGATGGCATCGTTGATCACCACCCGCGGGTCGGTGCGGTACCCCGACGTCAGGAATGCGAAGGCGCGGGCGACGCGCTCCGGGGTCTTGATGAGCCCCTCGCGCTCGGGATCCTCGCCGATCTCCACCAGGAGCTCACGCACCAGTTTTTCAATCCGATCGAGATTCATTTCCATGCACGCTCCTGTCCGGTCGGGTGTGACCACCCTTCTCGGGGGGTCGCAGATCGGTTAACGTGCGGCGATTATCACCGGAGAGTCGGCATTTGGGCCGACATCGCTAAAGCGCAATGCCCGATCGGTCGCCGTGGCGGGGTTGGGAGGGCACCGGTGGCGGCGCGCGCGGGGCGCTGGCGCGGACGCTTGCGTCGATGATCAGGGCCGTGGCCTGGCTCGCACTGCCACTGTCGCTGATGCTGTGCCTGCAGTGGCCGTTGCGCGAGATCGTGCAGGCGTACTCGCGCGAGGCCAATGATCTCGGCCAGGTCCTGTTTGCCCTGTACGTGAGCGTCGCCATCACGGCGGCGACGCGCCGACGGGCGCACCTGTGCGCGGACGCGCTCGCCCATCGCTACCCGGCGCGGCGAAGGCGTCGCCTTGACCGGGTGGCCGCACTGTTGGTGCTGCTGCCGTGGTCCGTGTATCTCCTGATCACGGCAGCGCCGATCATGGCCGGTGCGCTCGCGCACTGGGAACGCTTTCCTGAAACGTTCAATCCCGGGTACTTCCTGGTCAAGATCGCGGTAGGCGTGCTTGGCCTTCTGGTTGCGGTACAGGCCGTGATCGACGCGGCCGGCACGCCGGCCGACCGTGGCGAGCCGTGACCGGCGCCGACGGCCTCGGCGGCCTTGCCGGCCTCGCCATGCTCGGCTGCGTGGGCGCGGCGATGATCGCGACCGGGCTGCCCACGTGGCTGCTCCTGATCGGCGTGGCGTCGGTCTTCGCGCTCGGCGGTGTGCTGGCGGGCGCGGTGCCGGCGCAACTCCTGGCCAGCGTGCCGGGTCGGGTCGTGGGCCTGCTCGAGAATGACCTCCTCCAGGCCTTGCCCCTCTACGTGCTCACGGGCACGCTGCTGTATCGCCTGCCGCTGGCCGACGTCCTGATTCGCACGGCGACCCGTGGCTTGCGGCGCACGGGCGCCGCAGTGCCCCTGGCTGGCCTCGCGCTCGGCGGCGTGCTCGCGCCGATGAATGGATCGGTGGGTGCCAGCGTGCTGATGCTCGGCCGGGTGCTCGCGCCACTATTGGCTGCCGCACGTTTGCCGGCGAGCCGCAGCGCTGCGCTGATCGCGATGGCGAGCACTCTCGGGGTCGTCATTCCGCCCTCGCTGGTTCTGATCCTGCTCGGTGACGCGATGCTACGGGCCCATACCGAAGCCCTGAACATCACCGGCCAGGCCGCGCGGATCGTCAATACCCAGGATGTGTTTCGTGGTGCGCTGGTGCCTGCCGCCGCGGTTCTGGTCCTTGCCGTGGCGATCACCTGGTGGGCGACGCGCGATGCGGAGCGCGCGGCACGCCGGGCGCGCGACGCCGGTGTGCCCGCGCCCGCGATTGCAATCGATTGCGAGGCGACGATCACTGGTCGCGACGTGCTCGCCGGTATGATGGTGCTCGGGCTCATCGTGGCGCTGCTGGCGGGGGTGACCATGGGTTATCTCTACGCGGTCGAGGCCGCAGCCACGGGTGGCGTGGCGCTCTTCCTATACGGGATCGTGACCCGCACCCTCACCCGGCCGGTGCTTGCGGTGGTGGTGGATGAAACCATCGCGGTGACCGGTGCGCTCTTCGCGTTGCTGGTTGGTGCGACCACGTTCACGCTGGTCCTGCGGGGCCTCGGCACCGATCGGCTGGTCGCCGCATGGCTCACGGGCCTGCCCGGAGGCGAGTACGTCCCGCTGGCCGCGGCGCTTGCCGTGCTCGCGGCCTGTGCGTTCGTTCTGGATGCATTCGAGATGATCTTCGTGGTGGTGCCGGTGTTGCTGCCGCCGGTGCTGGTGCGCATTGCCGACCCGGTCTGGGTCGCCGTGCTGACCCTGCTGATCCTGCAGATGAGCTTTCTGTTGCCGCCATTCGGCTACGCCGTGCAGATGGTGCGCAATACGCTGGACCTCCGTGACTCGGCCACGGCGATGGCCCGGGCGCTCGCGCCCTATCTGATCGCCCAAGTCGTGGTCATCGCCACGGTGATCGCGTTTCCTGGCGTGCTCTGGCGCGGCCCGGCCGACGCGCTGGGCCCGGGTGGCGCAACGCCGCTATCGGACAACGAGGCCCGATCCCTCATGGACCGGCAACTCGGCATGCCGCCGACCGAGTCTGTGCCCGGTGTCGAACCGACAGCGCCGCCGGCGATGGAGTAGCATGGCAGCCCACTGTTTTCGCATCGCCGGACGAAATCGACGCGGTCCGGCAGCGCATCCGTCATCCACGCTTCAGGAGATTCCATGGGCCAGACGATCGAACTCACCGCCGGCGACGGCTTCCGCTTTTCCGCGTACCGCTCCGATCCGCAAGGCAAGCCACGTGGCGGCCTGGTGGTCGTGCAGGAAATCTTCGGGGTGAACAGCCACATCCGCAGCGTGTGCGACGGTTATGCCGCCGACGGCTATCGGGTCATCGCTCCGGCATTGTTCGACCGGGCGGAGCGCGGCGTGGATCTCGGGTACCAGGGTCCCGACATCGCGCGCGGTCGCGACCTCAAGGCCGCGGTCGCCATCGACGACGCGTTGCGCGACGTGGCCGCCGCGCGCGACGCCGTGGGCGATGCCGGCAAGGTCGGCATCCTGGGTTTTTGTTGGGGCGGCTTCGTCACCTGGATGGCCGCGTCGCGAATCGACGGCTTCGCGTGTGCCGTGCCTTACTACGGCGGCGGCATGACCGATGCGATCGACGAGCGTCCGAAGTGTCCGGTGATGGCGCACTTCGGACGCAAGGACGACCATATTTCCGTCCCGGGGGTCGAGAAGCTCGGCGCCGCGCATCCGCAGGCGCAGGTGTTCCTCTACGACGCCGGCCATGGGTTCAACTGCGACCAGCGCGGCTCCTACGACGCGGCCGCGGCAAAGCTCGCGCGCACGCGCACCCTGGAGTTCCTGCGCCTGCACGTCGGCTGACTTCCGGCGAAGGGACGCAGGCGCCGGGAGGACTCGCAAACGCAACTGCACACTGCGCTCGGCGCCGCCGCGCGGACGCCGGTGGGCGGTCATCCGCCCGTGGTTTCGCCGCCCATGACCTGTAGAACGATGCCGGTGATGTACGACGAATCGGCGTCGAAGCCGAGGAACGCACAGGAGCGCGCGAGCTCCTCGGGTTGCGCCGGCCGCTTCATCGTTGACTGGCTGCCGAACTGATCCTTGCACCGCGGCGCGCCGGCTGGACCGAGCGGCCCGTCGATCACACGGCGCGCGCCGCACCACACGCGAGTGCTCGTCGCCTGCCGCGCGGTTCAATCCTTGCTTGACTTGCTCGCCTCATCTCCTTCCGATGCCCGTCGACGATTCAGTCCCATCCCCGGCTCGAGCTACCGTATCGCCGATGGCCGCCGAGGCGGAGCTCACCGTCGAGCAGGCGTTCCGGCTGGTGTTCCCGGGTGTCATGGTGGCGATGTTCCTCGCGGCCGCCGACCAGACGATCCTGGCGAGCGCGCTGCCGGTCATTGCGAGCTCGCTGCGTGAGGTCGCCGACCTCTCGTGGGTGGTGGTCGGCTATCTGCTCGCGGCGACCATCGCCGCCCCGATCTACGGTCACCTCGGAGACACGTTTGGCCGGAAGCGCCTGTTGCTGGTCGCGCTGGCGATCTTCACCGTGGCGTCGCTGGCCTGCGCACTCGCGCCGACCCTGCCGCTGCTGATCGCGGCGCGCGCGCTGCAGGGACTGGGCGGCGGCGGGCTCATGACGATGGCGCAGTCGATCATCGGCGAGAACGTCCCGCCGCGCGAACGTGGTCGCTTCGGCGGCTATTTCGCGGCGGTGTTTGCACTGTCGAGCACCGCCGGGCCGGTGCTGGGTGCCTATCTTACCGAGCACTTCACCTGGCGTGCGGTGTTCTTCATCAACCTGCCGCTCGGCGCGATCGCCGCGCTCCTTGCCGTGCGCATTCCGCACGTGCGCCACGCACGCGCGACGCCGTTTCGTGCCGACGTCGTGGGTGCCGCGCTGTTCGCTGCCGCCACCCTCACGCTGCTGTTCACCTTGTCCTCGGCAGGGCATCGCTTTGCGTGGACCTCGCCGATCGTGTTCGGACTGCTCGGCGCCGCGCTTCTCGGCTACGTGCTGCTGATCAGCTGGGAGCGCCGGCGCGACGACCCGGTGATTCCGGTGCGGATGCTGGCAGTGCCTGCGATCCTGCGTGCCGACGCCGTGGTGTTCTGTTTTGCGGCGGTGCTGTTCTCCACGATTCTCTACCTGCCGCTGTATCTCCAGCTCGGGCGCGGCATGGCCATCGGCGAATCCGGGTTGCTGCTGCTGCCGATCACCCTGTCGATGGTCGCCACCGCTACTTTCACCGGTCGGCGGGTGGCGCGGACCGGCCACACGGTCGAGTATCCGATCCGCGGCCTGCTCGTCACCACGCTCGCGCTCGTGGCACTGGCGCTGGGACTGCCGCACCTCCCGACGCCAGCGGTGCTCGCGCTGACGGTGGCGACCGGTGCCGGCCTGGGCGCCGTGATGCCCCCGACCCAGGTCATCGTGCAGCATGCCGCGGGACGTAGCGCGCTCGGATCCGCGACAGCATCGATCGCCATGGCGCGCTCGATCGGCGGCGCCGTCGGAGTCGCCATCGTTGGCGCGGTGCTGTTCGCGGCGGTAGGCCGCGATCACGGCGACACGTCGACGTCCCTCAACGCTGCACTGGAAGGTGGCGCTGCCTTTATCGCCAAGCTTGCGCCGGCCGATCGCGCGGCCCTCGGGACGCGCCTCGACCACGCGTTCCGGCTGGCGTTCGCCATCATCGCGGCAATGGCTGCCGTGGGTGCTGCCATCGCCGTCACCGTTCCCAAACCGAAGCTCTGAATCGCCTATGCAAAGCCTCGTTCGATCGTCCGGCAGCCTCGCGCAGCGCGCCAGGACAGCAACCGGCACAGCCAAGCATCTCGGATCGACAGCCTCGCAACGGGCGCCCGCATGACCGTCGCCGCGCGCCTTTGGGTAGCCGGCTACCTGGCCGGCGTGCTCGCCGTGCTGATCGGCCATCAACCGATGCTCGGCTTGCTCAACCATCTGCACATCACTACCGGCACGCTGTACCCGATCCGCCCGACGGCGCCGCTCCACGTACCGCAGATCGTGTCGCTGTGCTTCTGGGCGGGGTGGTGGGGCGTGCTGTTCGCGTGGGCGCAGCGACGGTTTCCCGGCAATGCGCTGTACTGGCTGCTGGCGCTCGCGTTCGGCGCGATCCTGCCCACGTTGGTGGGTTGGTATCTGGTGACGCCGCTGAAAGGACTACCCGTCCGCGGCCTTGCCGGCAATCGGGCGTGGGTGCCTATCGTGCTCAACGGCGCCTGGGGCCTCGCCACCGCGATCGTGCTGCGCGCGCTCGTGCAGGGCGCGCCGCCGCGGCACTAGAGTGCGCGGAATCGACTAGCTTTCGCTGCGCGCCTCCAGCGCTTCCCAGCGCGCGTAGGCGGTCGCCAGTGCCGTTTCTTCCCGCGCCAGCGCCTGTTGCAGCTCGATGGCGGAATCGCTGCCGGCGCGATAGAGCCCCGGGTCGGCGAGCCGGGCGTGCAGCGCGGCGATCGCGGCCTCGATGGTTTCGATGGTGGCCGGCAGTGCCGCGAGCTCGCGCGTCTCCGGCGGGGTCAGGCGGCGTAGCGCAGCCGCGAGTGCTTCCGTTTGCACGCGGGGGCGTGGCGCGGGGTTCGCGGCGGGCGCTTGCGGCATAGGCTTGGCAGCCGCGCGGGCACGCTCGTGCCAGGCAGCCCAATCGCTGTAACCGCCTGCATACTCGCGCAGCACGCCGTCGCCCTCGAACGCGATGGTCTGGGTCACGACGTTGTCCAGGAACGCGCGATCGTGGCTCACCAGGAAGAGCGTGCCGGTGTAATCCTGCAGCAGCTCCTCCAGCAGTTCCAGGGTGTCGATGTCGAGATCGTTGGTGGGTTCGTCGAGCACCAGCACGTTGGCAGGACGGGCGAACAGCCGGGCGAGCAGCAGCCGGTTGCGCTCCCCGCCGGAGAGCGAGCGCACCGGGGAGCGGGCGCGCTCGGGCGGGAACATGAAGTCCCCGAGGTAGGTCATCACGTGCCGGCGCGAGCCGCCGATCTCCACGAAATCCGCACCCGGACTGATGGTGTCGGCGAGCGAAGCTTCCGGGTCGAGTGCCTCGCGCAGCTGATCGAAGTACGCGATCTCCAGTCGCGTGCCGCGGCGCACGTCGCCGGTATCCGGGGCGAGCTCGCCCTGCACGAGCTTCAGGAGGGTGGTCTTGCCCGCACCGTTGGGTCCAATGAGCCCGATGCGGTCGCCACGCAGGATCCGGGTGGTGAAATCGCGGATCAGCACCCGGCCGTCGTAGCCCTTGGAGACATGGGTGAGCTCGGCCACCAGCTGCCCGGAACGCTCGGCGTCCCCGACCTGGAAGTTCACCTGGCCAAGCCGCTCGCGGCGCGCATTGCGCTCCCGCCGGAGGCGCTCGAGACGCAGCACCCGCCCTTCGTTGCGGGTACGGCGCGCCTCGACCCCTTTGCGGATCCACACCTCCTCCTGCGCGAGCAACTTGTCGAAGCGCGCATTCGCCGTGGCCTCGTCGGCGAGCTCGGCGACCTTGCGCGCCTGGTACTGCGCGAAGTTGCCCGGATAGCTTGCGAGCCGGCCGCGGTCGAGCTCGACGATGCGTTGTGCGACCGCATCGAGGAAGCGCCGATCGTGGGTCACGCACACGACCGCACCGGCGTACTCCTGCACCAGCGACTCCAGCCAGGCGATGGCGCCGATGTCGAGATGATTGGTCGGCTCGTCGAGCAGGAGGACATCCGGTTCGGCAGCGAGCGCCTGGGCGAGCGCCACGCGTTTCTTCCATCCTCCGGAAAGCGTGTCGATACGGGCGTCGGCAGGCAGGCCGAGGCGCGAGATGACCGTGTCGATGCGATGGCCGATGGTCCAGCCGCCGGCATCGAGGGCACCCTGCAGGCGGTCGATGCGGGCATGCGCGGTGCGGTCGTCCGGCACGCGCTCCAGGGTGGCCACTGCCTCGTGGTATTGCGCGAGCAGCGCCCCGGCGTGGCCGATGCCCAGGGCCACGGCCTCGTAGACGGTGTGCAGGGGATCGAGCGCGGGCTCCTGCTCGAGAAGCGCCACCCGCGCACCGGGCGCAAGCCAGCGATCGCCGTCGTCGAGGGCGCTGGTTCCGCACAGCACGCGCAACAGCGACGACTTGCCGGTGCCGTTACGGCCGATCAGCCCGACATGCTCACGCGGCTCGAGCTGGAAATCGGCGCCATCGAGAAGCGGCAGGTGTCCGAACGCCAGGCGTGCGGCGGCGAGGGTCAGCACCGGCACTGAACACTCCTCGCAGCTGGCGCGAGGCCACCCGACCGGTCATGTCGGCGCAGGCTGCGGCCGCCGAGGGCTTCGTTCAGCGCGGCAGGGTGATGCCCACCGACGCGCCGCAACTGCCCGTCGCCTGCGGGCACGATATGGAGCCGTCGGGCCATGCGTTGCGGACGTTGATGTAATAGGTCTGCCCGGGCTGCAGCGGCAGGCCGCTCGTGCCCGAGTTGGCGAGACCGAGTGACGCGCTCGCGCTGTTGCCCTGGCTGATGTTGGCCAGTGGCCCGTTGACCCCGCTCGGGTCGGCAGGGCGGAAATCGCAGGCTGCCCGCGAGATCGTCATCTGCCGACCCGTGGGTCCACCGCCATACTCGACCGCAGTCACCGAGCCGTTGCGGGTGGCGGTGGCGTTCGCCGGCACGGTGATGCGCGTAACCCAGACGCCGTCCCATGTGAAGCTCGGGTCGGGGTACGCGACCGAGTAAAGGGTCGTGTTCGCCCACGGCACGATGCTGTAGAGAACGTTCGGGAAGCTCCCGCAGAAATCCGGCGCAGGCGGCGCCGACGCCGCCCAGGTGAGGGCGAGGGAGGATGCGGGACCGGTGCCGCTCTGGTTGGACGCCGCCAGGCCGTAGCCATAGGTACCGGCAGCGGACTCGGCTGCGTAGCAGCTGTTGCCATTGCTGCTGCAACCCGACCACGCGTAGCTGGTCGGGTTGTTGGTGCAGGTTGCGGTGAACACCGCGGTCGATCCGACCAACGGCACCGCGCCCTGGGTGGTGACGGTGAGGGTACAAACCGGCGGTGGCAGCGCCGCAGGAGGCTCGCGCCAGCCCACCCCGACGGTCGCCATCGGCCCGGCGCCGCTCCCATTGCTGGCGGTGACGCCATAGATCACGGTCCCGCTGACGTCTGAGCGCACCGTGCACGACGCCGAGTTGCTCGCGCATCCCGACCACGCGAACTGGCTCGGCGAGCCCGAACAGTTCGCCGTAAGGCTGATGGTCGTGCCGATCACGGGGCTGGTGCTGCTCGCGATGAGCGTGCATTGCGGCACTGCGACCGCGATGGTCGTCGGCGAGCACATGGCAACCGGCATGCTGGGCGAGCCGTAGCCTTCGCCGACATAGCCTCTGGCGAGCATCGCCTGCGCGGTGGCGAGCGACGTCGTGTAGCGGTGGTTCGAGTCCGTCCGACCATTCCACGACCGGTAGATCGGGACACTGCCGGCGCGGCACGCACCGGTGGTGGTGTCCGGAAGATATACCTGGAACACGTTGCTCGATTCGAGGAGCCACGCATTGGGGAAATTGGCCTGTACGGCGGCGCATTCGGCGGGCGATGCGGAATAGAAGTGGGAATCGAGTCCGACCTGGGGGTTGCCGTAGAACCGGCATACGGGAGTCGCCCCGGCGAGCGAGGTGCCCGGATCGGCGACTGTAAAGGATTCACCGGTGCGCTGCCATCCGGTAAAAAAGCCACCATCGAGCTTTCCGATCTCGTCGGCGCTCGCCGTGACGAAGTAATGATCGAAGCCGGCGTGATAGTACTCGATCGCCTGCACCAGCGCGGCGCTGGCGGCGCCGTTGATACCGAGCAGCGTGACCAGCAGGCACGCGCGCAATCCGATCCAACCCATGGTGCACTCCCCGAATGACGCATCGCGCGTGATGCGCCGTGGGAGAGAGACTGCTCGCGATCGCGCGTAGTTCCATGCGCGCTGACAAGCGGGATGCGCCGCCGCGGGTGCTCTTGGCCCGCGATGCCTAGTTGCCCGGCCCGGCGGCGGCACGCTTCGCCTCCGCCGCCGCTGCCGCGGGGCGTTGCGCGGCGATGCTGTCGAGGGCTGCGCTCACCGCACGATCGAACAGCGGCACGGGCTCCAGCACCAGCCGTGCCTGGCCGACGCGCAGCTGCCAGGCAAGTTCTTCCGGCGAGCAGACGAAGGCGGTGGTGCGGGCCCGGCTGGTGAAGATGTACTTGGTACGCAATGGGCTGACCCAGGCGAGCCGCGCATTGATCCACGCGTCGCCGCTGCGAAATGCCAGCCACGTGCCGACGGCGATCTCGCTCACGTAGTCGTGGCAGTTGTCGGTGCCGCCAAACCCGCCTGTGCCGATCGCGTCTTGCTCGCGCGTGGCCGGGTGCGCGGGCGTTGCGCTACCCGGCGTACGGCCGGCGCCGACGGGTGCGGCGCCTGCGGCGGCGGTCGATGGCGAGGATGGCGATGCGCCGTCTCCAGCGGCCCGTGCCGGACCCGGCGCAGCCGCCGCCGGGGCCGGGGCCGGTTGCGGCGGCTTCGCGACCTTGATCGCGGCAATGTGCAATTCGTAGAGCGTATCGAAGAACGCCTTGCTGCGCTCGGCGTCGAGGCTCACCGTCTGGCAGCCCTTGCGCAGCGACCCGATGATCCCTGGAACCATCCTGGTGAGGCGCGCCTTCTGCGCGGTGCGTTCCTTGGCCGTGATCGACCAGAGCAAGTCGTCGAGGGTCTGCAGGGCCGCGCGATGGCCGGCGCCGTCCTTGCCGTCGTCGGCGCGCAGCTTTGCGACATACTCCGCCCAGGCGGTCTCGGCGAACAGGCGCACATCGACGGGCAGGCGCAGGCCGGCGAGGCGGTCGCGCACGAGCGCATGGGCGTGGGCGTGGTCGCTCTCCCGCGCCTCGGCACTAAGCGCCGCCTCGATATCCTCGGTGAGGGCATTGGCGACGGTGCGATGCTCGCTTTCGAGGAACGCCAGGAGCTCGGCGTCGGCGCGATCGAACACCGCGAGGTCGAGCCCGAAGTCGCGGCAGAGCTGGTCCACCACCCGGCCCGCCACCCCCTCGAAGGCAACCCGGTAACCCTTGTCGCTGCCCGCGCCGACCGCGGCGGAGGCCAGGCGGTCGAGCACCCGCCGCGCCGGGTTCTTGCGGTCGGAGAAGAAGCTGCGTTCCAGCAGCGCGGCCTTCAGGATCGGCACCTGCAGCCGGCCGAAGATGCCGCGCGTCGACTCGGGAATGGAAGGATCGCGGAAGATGTAGTCGAAGAGGAGCGAGATCACGTCCATCGTGATCTTGTCGGTCGGGGTGATGCCGCTGCTCGGCAGGGCAACCCGCAAGTAGGGCACTCGATTCAACGGCAGCGCCGCCGTATCGACGCCACGCGCCGTGAGCGCAGTCCGGGTGGCCTGGTCCTCCGGGTCGAAGCGCTGCCATTGCGCCAGGACCTCGAATACCGCCGAGGACGCGCCCATCGCCAGCATCGGATCGAGGCTCGGGAAGCCATCCGTGGCCGGCGGCGGAACCGGCATCGGAGGTGTGCTCGCCGACCATGCCGCCGCGGCCTGCGCGACCGCTGCCTTGGCGAGAGCCTGATCACGGGCCGGGGGGCCTGCGGGCAATGGCAGGTCGAGGAGAGGACCTTCGTCGGCCACGCTCGCCCCCTCGGGTTCCGAGGCCGGTTGCGAAGCCGGGCTCGGGCCTGCGCCGGGCGCCGCCAGGCGCGCCGGGGCCGCGACCTCTGCATCCGCCGACTTGCCAACCGCGCCGGGCAACGTTTGCGGTCCGGATCCGCGGCGACCCGAACCGGCTGCGGCGAGATCCGGGTTGCCCTCGGCCAGATCGGCGAGGATCGGCGGGACCTCGACGTCGATCGACTCGATGTCGGCGCCCGCGTCCTCGAGCAGGCGCGCGAACAGCGGGAGGAGGTCGCGATCGTTGGCCGGGCGCAGCTCGCTGCGGGCCCGAAGCGCCGCCTTGATCTCCGGCAGCACACCGCGGTCGGCGAGCAGCCGGTTGAGGGTGATGTAGCTCTTCGGCACCGCGGCTGCGAGGTCGTTGAGGATGCGCTCCATGAACGGCCGCCACACCCGCGGATGGGGGAATAGTTCGCGCGCACTCGCCCCCACGGCATCGACGATGTAGTCGGGACCGAAGGGGTTGTCGAGGTCGCGAACCACCGGCTCGTCCAGGAGCACCGCCACCCGGAGATCGAGCGCGTCGAGCTCCTGGCGCGCCAGGCGGTGCATGGCTGCCGCGGCCCGGGAGATGCCCGCCTGCTTGTCCTGGTCGAACGGATCGAGCACCCGCAGCGTGGCCAGCGAGACGTCGACGTCGGGCCGGCGCCCCTTGCGGCGTGCGCCGCCGAGCCGCTTTTCGCCGAGACTGCCAAGCGTGGACTCGAATTGCTCGAGCCAGCTCTCGCGCTTGGTCAGGAAGTCGAGCTCTTCCTTGTCGGAGACCAGGCGCTTGCCTTCGAAGAGGTCCGATGCGGTGTCGATGGACGTGCGCGCGGCCTGGCGCAGGCTGGTAGCGAGCAGCCGCAGGCATTCGCGCAGGATGGCGCCGGACTGCGCCGGCGCGGACGGCGGCTCGGCGCCCGCATCGCCGCCGGGCGGCGCCATGGCGACCTCATCCATGCCGGGGCGATCGGCGATCATGGGCGGGAGCGCCCGCGGCCGGGTCGAAGCGGGCGGCGGCCGGACGGTGGCGAGCGGTCTCGTCGTTCATGGCCGCCTATTATGTCTCGGCCGCACGCCGGCGCCTGCGGCGCCCGACCTTCGTCGCATCTGGTCAGCCCTGCGGCACGGCAACGCAGCGGCGCGCCAGGCGTTCGTACTCCTCGGCGGTGTCGATCGCCGCCTGGCGAGTCTTGAGCTCCGCATACCGCGGCTGCATGAAGGCGTGCATGAACGTCCGCAGCCGTTCGCGCGTCGACCGGCGGGCCGATTCGGCGTCGCGGGCATAGATCGGGTCGTCGCCGAATAGCAGGGAGAGCTCGGTCTCCGCGCGGCGCACGAGTTCCCCAAGGTACTCGTGATAGACCGCGACATGCTTCATCTCGTGGTCACGGATCGCGCTGCGCCGGCAATCGTCGTCGGCGAACTCGCGGGCCACGTATACCGTCATCGGTGTCGCGCTGAAGACAACCGTTATGCTCGGCCGCGCGCACACGCGCCCACCGCGCCGGTCCTCGAGACCTCTGCTCTCCAGGGTGAACTCGTACCCCAGCCGGGCCTGGGTGAGCCCGACCGTACGGTGCCGCCCGGGCATGTTCTCGTTCAGGCGGGAGAGAGTGCGAAACGATTCGCCGTAATCCTCACCGAACTCGACCAGCGCCGCACGGACTTCCAACTGGCCGGGCGGCAGCGCCTGGCAGCGGCTCTCGAACGAAGCCAGTGGATTGAAGCGAGCGGCATCGCCATCGGGGGCGACTGCCGCCTCCGCGGCGAAGGTGATGGCGAGGAGCAGGGCCGGCGAGATCGCCGTCCGCGGGCGCCGCGATGGGTGCGCCTGCACCTCGCTGCTGGCCGGCGCGAAGGGCGCGCGTGACCACGCCCGGGCCTGGAGGAGGCCCGTCCGCGGCGGCCGGATCGCGGCCGGGGGGCGCGGACCAGCCAGCCAGTGCCCGGTGCGTCGCACCCAGCGGATGCACCCGTCACGCACGCGGGCGTAGCCGTGACGCATTCGGGTCATGGCGGCGTCATCCGCCGCTCGGCAGGCGATGAACGGTCTTCTCCGCGCCCGACGCGCCAGCTAATATGACCATTGCTATGACAATGGCATGGCGTCGCAGGGGCGGCGCAGAGGATGGCCGAGGAGGGCCGATGAAGCAGTGCGCAATCTGTGGCCAGCCGGCCGAACGCGGTTCGAAGTGTGGCCACTGCCGGGCGGCAATCAAGCGCGCCCGAGACGAGACGGTATCGCAGTTCCAGCCCGCACCGATTCTCGCGCTCGCCAGCGGCGGCAACGGCATGAGCGTGCCGCGGGCGCGTCCGGCGTCCGCGAAGCCCCGTCATCCGATCGCACCCGCCGGCATGCCGGCCAAGCCCATCACCCTGCGCGCCGACCGTGTCTCCGGCCGCGGCCATGCCTCGCCGTTCGTGTGGGTCATCGTGGTGCTGATGGTGCTGGTGGCGATCTTCGTGTCGGCGGGGGTGATCAACGCGGCACTCGAGGCGGCGCGGGCAAGCCGTCCCGGCGGCACTGCGAGCGGCAACGATCTCGCGGCCCTGCCGGCTCTGCTTTCCGCCGTCACGGGCAAGTCGGCCGAGCTTGCCCTGGCACCGTTGCCGCGCGCGGTGCCGAGCACCGACGTGCAAGCGGCAGTCGAGTCGCGGATGGCCGGCGTGCGCTCGATCCGCGACATGCCCGGCGCGACGCGCGCCGGCGGCCGCGCAGCACCCGTGACGGCCCCGATCCCGGAGAAGGCGGCGGCGGTGACGACGGGTGCGGCAACGACTGCGCCGGCCGCGCGGGTCGAGGGGGTCACCGAGCCGGCCCTGCCAGCCCGCGCCGCGGCACCCGTGGCGTCGGCTGCGGCGGCGCGCACCCGCCAGAATCCGGCGCCGCGTCCCGATCGCTGGGAACGGATGGACGTCGCCATGCGAGCCTGCGCCGGCCAGGACTTCTTCGGGCGCGTGATGTGTGAGCAGAAGGTGCGATTCGAATACTGCGAGGGCTCCTGGGGCCAGAAGACCCAGTGCCCCGGAAGCCCGGTGAACGACCACGGGCAGTGAGGGATTGAGGCGCGGAGGTCGCCGTGGCGCGCATGGCCGTCCCTCGCGGGACGGCCCCCCCTACCGCGCGCAATGGCCAGGCTGCGAACCTGCCTTGCCACGGGCCGGATTGTAAGTGGGCCGACGGACGGCGGGCGGCAAACGGGTCAGTATTTCCTCTCGGCGGAATGCGGACTGTTGTAACCGCGCACGTCCCCGCGTCCGGCCGTCGCCGGCCCGCCGAAACGGCGGCCAACCGCCTCGACGAAGACCTTCCGCCGGGGCCGGGCACGCCGGCACATCACACGGCGCGGCTCGAAATTCGCGCGCGCCGGACTAGCCCCGACCGACGAACGGCATCTTCGTGGCCATCACGGTCATGAACTGGACGTTGGCGTCGAGCGGCAGGCTTGCCATGTACAGCACGGCACTGGCCACGTGGGCGACATCCATGCGCGGCTCGGGCGCCGTCTCGCCATTGGCCTGCAACACGCCCTGGGTCATCCGCATCGTCATCTCGGTCGCCGCATTGCCGATGTCGACCTGCCCGCAGGCGATGTCGTAGCGACGGCAATCCAGGGACGTCGATTTGGTGAGGCCGGTGATGGCGTGCTTGGTGGCCGTATACGGCGCAGAGAACGGCCGGGGCGCATGCGCCGAGATCGACCCGTTGTTGATGATGCGGCCGCCGCGGGGCGACTGGTCCTTCATGATCCGAATCGCCGCCTGGGTGCAGAGGAAGGCGCCGGTCAGGTTGATGTCGACCACCCCTTTCCACTGCTCGAACGTAAGCTCTTCCAGTGGAATCGCCGGGGCACCGACGCCGGCATTGTTGAACAGCAGGTCGAGTCGTCCAAAGGTGGCCCGCGTCTTGTCGAAAAGCGCACGCACCGAAGCCTCCTGGGCGACGTCGGTGGGCACTGCAATCGCCTGCTCGCCGGCCCCGGCGGCGGCGATGGCCTGCTGCAACGGTTCGGCGCGCCGTCCGGCGAAGGCAACGCGGTAGCCCGCACCGAGAAGCGCTACCGCCACTGCCTTGCCGATTCCGGTGCCCGCACCGGTGACGATGGCGACCTTCGTTCCCTGGTTCATGTGCTCCCTCCCGTGCTGTTCGATCCGACGTGGCCGGAGGGGCGATGTTAACCCACCCGCTGCCATCGGACGGCCGCGGATCCCGGGCCACCGGCGCGTTCGTTCTGGCCGTCTGGGCGGAAGGCATCGCGTGCGCCATCGATATGCGTGGCGGTGTCGTACGTGCCGGTTGTGCAAGCCGCTTCCATGGCACAGTAGCGGCAACGGCAAGCCGGGTGCCGCCGCCGTCGCCCGCCACCCACGTTCGACACCTGTTCATTCAACACCT
>JBDTWB010000075.1:0-17359 GCA_040006895.1 Casimicrobiaceae bacterium
CGTTCGGGTCGCTCAGCCCGCGGATGACGGTGTTCGACATCCTGCGCGAGCCGCTGATCATCCATCGCATCGGCACGCCCGACTATCGCGCCGAGATGGCGAAGGAGCTGATGCGCCTGGTCGGGCTCGATCCGCGCTTTCTCAACCGCTACCCGCATAGTTTCTCGGGCGGCCAGCGCCAGCGCATCGGCATCGCGCGCGCCCTGGCGCTCAAGCCCGACCTCATCCTCTGCGACGAGCCGGTATCGGCCCTCGACGTGTCGATCCAGGCACAGGTTCTGAACCTGCTCAAAGACCTGCAGCAGGAGCTCGGCCTCACGTATCTGTTCATCTCCCACAACCTCGCGGTGGTGGATTACATCGCCGACGAGATCGCGGTGATGTGCCGGGGTCGGATCGTCGAGATCGCGCCGCGCGAAGTGCTGTTCCGCAATCCGCTGCATCCCTATACCCTGGGGCTGCTCGCCGCGGTGCCGTATCCCGATCTCAACCGCAAGCTCGACCTCGCCGCGGTGCTCGACGGCGCAGCGCGGCAACCCGAGGAGTGGCGGGCGCCGTATGCATGGACGCCGGAGAGCGCCGGCGAGCTCGTCGACGTCGGTGACGGTCACCGGGTGCGCATGCAGGCGGACGGCGTCCCGGAAAGGAAGATCGCATGATGCGCGTTGCCCGAGCTGCGCTGGCCGCGCTCGCGTTCCTGGTGGTACCGCTCGTCCACGGCGAAGAGCCGCCGGTGCTTGCCGACGCGGTCGCCCAGGGGAAGCTGCCGCCGCTCGAGAAGCGCCTGCCGAAAGTGCCGCGGGTGGTGACGGTGGATCGTCCCGACTGGTCGCCCGGCCGCTACGGTGGCGAGCTCCGGATGCTGATGGCGAAGGATCGCGATATCCGCATGATGGTGGTCTACGGCTACTCGCGGCTGGTTGGCTACGACGACAAGTTGCGCCTCGCCGCCGACATCTTGCAGTCCATCGATATCGTCGACGACCGCAGCTTCACCATGAAGCTGCGGTCCGGACACAAATGGTCGGACGGACAGCCGTTCACCACGGCCGACTTTCGCTATTACTGGGAGGATGTCGCCCATAACAAGGACCTGTCGCCGTTCGGCCTGCCGCAGGCGCTGATGGTGCGTGGCAAGGGGCCGAAGTTCGAGGTGCTCGACGAGACCACGGTGCGCTATACCTGGGAGGAGCCCAATCCACAGTTCCTCCCGGCGCTCGCGGGTCCGAGCCCGCTCTATGTCTATCGCCCAGCGCACTACCTGCGCCAGTTCCACGCGCGTTACGTCGGTCTCGAGAAGGCCAATGCAATTGCCAAGGAGGCCGGCTCGCGGAGCTGGGCGGGCTACCACCAGAAAAAGGACGAGCAGTTCCGCTTCGACAACCCCGATCTCCCGACCCTCGAGCCCTGGGTGAACACCACGCCGCTGCCCTCGACCCGGTTCGTGCTGGTGCGCAATCCCTATTTTCATCGGGTCGATCCGGCCGGGCGCCAGCTGCCCTACATCGACCGCGTGATCATCAACATCACCGACGACAAGCTCATTCCCGCCAAGGTCGGCGCCGGCGATGCCGACCTGCAGGTCCGCTATCTGCGCTTCGACAACTACACGTTCCTGAAGCAGGCCGAGAAGCGCAACAACTACCAGGTATATCTGTGGGAGAAGGCATTGGGTTCGCAGATGGCCCTGTATCCGAATCTCAACGTCGAGGATCCGGTCTGGCGGAAGTTGGTGCAGGACCCGCGCTTCCGGCGCGCCTTGTCGCTCGGGATCAACCGCCACGAGATCAACGAGGTGGTGTACTTCGGCCTGGGCAAGGAGTCGGCCAATACCGTGCTGCAGCGAAGCGTGCTGTTCCGGCCCGAGTTCCGCGACGCCTGGAGCCAGTACGACGTGAAGCGGGCCAATGCCCTGCTCGATGAGATCGGGCTCACCCGCCGCGGCGCGAACGGGATGCGCCTCTTGCCCGATGGCCGGCCGATGGAGCTCGTCATCGACACCTCGGGCGAGAGCACCGAGGAGACCGATGTCCTGGAGCTCGTCCGCGATGGCTGGCGACAGCTCGGCATCGCCATGTTCTCGCGGCCGTCTGCGCGCGAGGTGTTCCGCAAGCGGATCTTTTCAGGGAAATCGATGATGTCGGTATGGTCCGGCCTCAACAACGGCATTCCGACCCCGGAGATGAGCCCGAACGAGCTCGCACCCACCGCCCAGGAGCAGCTGCAGTGGCCGATGTGGGGCCAGTACTACGAGCAGAACAAGAAGGGCGGGGAGGCGCCGGCCTTGCCGGCGGCGCAGGAGCTCGTTGCGCTCTATGACGCCTGGCGGAAGTCGGCCACCGATGCGGAGCGCGAAAAGATCTGGCTGCAGATGCTGGCGATACACGCCGAGCAGGTCTTCACGATCGGCATCGTGACACGGGCGCTCCAGCCGGTCGTCGTGCGCGACAACGTGCGCAACGTGCCCAAGGACGGTATCTACAGCTGGGATCCCGGCTCCTACTTCGGGATGTACCGGCCCGACACCTTCTGGATCGATGCGGGGCAACGCAAATGATGCTGCACTACGTTGCCAAGCGCATCCTGATGATGATCCCGACCATGATCGCCATCAGTGTCATCGTGTTCACGATCATCCAGCTGCCGCCGGGGAATTACCTGGAGAGCTACATCGCCGAGCTGCAGGCGCAGGGGGAGTCGGTCGATCCGCAGAAGATCGCGTTCCTGCGCGAGTACTACGGCCTGGACAAGCCGCTCATCGAGCAGTACCTGCGCTGGGCCGGCGGCATGCTGGTGGGCGACTTCGGCTATTCCTTCGAGTTCAACATGCCGGTCTCCCGGGTGGTGGGCGACCGGATGTTCCTTACCATCATCGTCTCGACCATCACCATCCTGTTCACCTGGGCGGTGGCGTTTCCCATCGGGATCTACTCGGCGACCCACCAGTACAGCTGGGGCGACTACGGACTGTCGTTCCTCGGCTTCCTCGGCATCGCGGTCCCCAACTTCATGCTCGCCCTGGTGATGATGTACGTCGCCAATGTCGTGTTCGGGACATCGATCGGTGGCCTGATGGCGCCGGAATACATCGACGCGCCTTGGTCGTGGGACAAGGTGCGGTCGGTCCTCGCGCATAGCTGGATCCCGGTGGTCGTGATCGGCACCAGCGGCACCGCCGGCATGATCCGGCGGCTGCGGGCGAACCTGCTCGACGAGCTGCAGAAGCAATACGTGGTGACCGCGCGGGCCAAGGGACTGCCCCCGCGCAAGGTGCTCTACAAGTATCCGCTCCGCATGGCTCTCAACTTTTTCATTTCCGACATCGGCAGCCTGCTGCCGCACATCATCTCCGGCGCGGAGATCACCGCGGTGGTGCTGTCCCTGCCGACCACCGGGCCAATGCTGCTCAATGCCCTGAAGAGCCAGGACATGTACCTCGCGGGCTCCTTCCTGATGTTCCTGGCGCTGCTCATCGTGATCGGCGTGCTGGTGTCAGACCTGGCACTGGCGGCGCTCGATCCGCGCATCCGCCTGCAGGGCGGGGTGGCGCGATGAGTACCGTCGTCGTGTCCGCTCCGGCCGCGCTGGCGCCGGTGCCGGGCGAGGCCGAGCACTTCGTCTCGACCGCGCCATTCGATCCGGGCACCGCGGTCCGGCTCACGCCCGAGCAGGAGCGCTTCTACATGGCGTCCCAATGGACGCTGATGTGGTGGAAGTTCAAGCGGCACCGCGTGGCGGTGGTCTCCGGGGTCATCCTCCTGCTCATGTACGCCTCGACCCTCGTGACCGAGGTGCTGGTCCCGTACAACCTGCATTCGCGGCATACCGACTTCATCTACGCGCCGCCGCAATCCCTGCATCTCTTCCACGAGGGCCGATTCGTCGGCCCCTTCGTGTACGAGATCAAGAAGACCCTCAACATGCAGACCCTGCGCCGGGACTACGCGGAGGACACCACGCGGCCGCACCCCGTGCGCTTCTTCTGCTCGGGGGACACGTATCGATTCTGGGGCATGGTCGACATGTCCTTCCACCTCGTATGCCCCGCGGCCGGATCGACCCTCTTCCTTGCGGGCACCGACCGCCTCGGCCGCGACGTGCTCTCGCGGGTTTTCTACGGCGCGCGCATCTCTCTCACCATCGGCCTTCTGGGAATTGCCATCAGTTTCACCCTGGGACTCATCATCGGCGGGATGGCCGGTTACTTCGGCGGCTGGGTGGATACGGTCGTGCAGCGCCTGATCGAGATCATCCGCTCGTTCCCCGAGCTGCCCTTGTGGATGGCGCTCTCGGCGGTGCTGCCGGTAACCTGGTCACCCATCCTCATCTACTTCGGCATCACCGGAATCCTCGCGCTCCTCGACTGGACGGGTTTGGCACGAGCGGTGCGCTCCAAGCTCCTGGCCTTGCGCGAAGAGGACTACACCACCGCGGCGCGGCTGATGGGCGCACGTCCGCGCCGCATCATCGGCCGCCACCTCCTGCCCGGCTTCATGAGCCACCTGATCGCATCGGCCACGTTGTCGATTCCGGGCATGATCCTGGGCGAAACGGCGCTGTCGTTCCTCGGCATCGGACTGCGGCCGCCGATCACGAGCTGGGGTGTGCTGCTGAACGAGGCGCAGAACATCAACGTGGTCGCGCTCTACCCCTGGCTGATGCTGCCGGTGGTGCCGGTGATCGTGGTGATTCTGGCTTTCAACTTCTTCGGCGACGGCCTGCGCGACGCGGCCGATCCCTATCGGTGATCCGCCATGCGTCGCCGTGCCCTCCTGTCCGTTTTGGCGATGGCGCGGCGGCGCTTCGTGGTGCTCGGGATCGATAATGGGGTCGGTGTAAGTTATCCAGCTCGCTAGGGGTCGGTGCATGTTTCCCGGCGACGATGGCGACGGCTCCGGGCGGCAACGCATCTGTGCCGCCCTGGCCGCGCGCGGATAACTTACACCGACCCCATTACGCCACCAGTCGCGCTAGCAGGCTGCCGTCCTGCCGGAGCTCGTCGAACGCGCCCTGTTCGACCACCTGGCCGTCCTCGAGCACCAGCACCCGGTCGAATTCGCGCGCCAGCTCGGCGCGGCCGAGCGCCCATAACACCGTGCGACCCTTGGCCCAGGTGAGCACCGCCCGCAGTACCCGCAGCTCGGTCGATGGTTCCAGCCCGGAGGTGGGCTCGTTGAAGACCAGAATGTCGGCGTTCTTCATGAGCCCCCGGGCGATGGCCAGCCGCTGCCGTTCCGAGTAGGACAACCGCGACCCGCCGGATCCCACCTCGAAGGCAAGACCGACGTGCACCAGCTCGGCTTCCATGCCGACTGCGATGGCGACCTCGCGCACCAGCGCGCTGATGCGCTGGTTGGCGTTAGCCTGCTCGAGGGACACCCGGCCGAAGAGGATGTTGTCCTGGATGGACAGCGCCGAGATGAACCGGTCGGGCTCCAGAAACTCGACCACACCGCGATCGGCATGGCGCCGCCTGAACTCGGCGCGGGCCGCGACGATCTTCGCCTGCATCCCTTCATCGATGACCCCGAGGCGGTGCTGGGTCACCACCAGCCTGAAGGTAAGCGCCAGGAGCCGGGACTTGTCGCGCTCGGGAATGGCGTCGAGTCCGCCCTTGGCGAGCTTCGCGACCAGTGCCTGGAACTCGGGCAGGTCCTCCGGGCCAATGAAGCTGTACTGCTCGAAGAGCTCGCTGTCCGGCGAGACATCGGCGAAGAGCTCGACCATCAGGCTTGCGACCCGCGCCCCAGCCGCATGCAACTCGGCGAGCAGGCCGACCTCGCGGAGCAGGGCGACGACCTCGGCGTTGGCCGCAAGACGGGCCGGCTGGTAATCGGGATGGCGTGACACTCCGAACACCAGATTCTCGCCCACCGTCATGTTGGCGAGGTACGCCTGCGGCTCGAAAAGCTCCACGTAGTTGGCGAGCTTCTCGCTCTGCACGCGTTCGCGGACCCGCGCGCGCGCTTCCAGCGCCTTGGCGGCGAGCTCGGGATGGGCGGCGGGCTCGGCGGCGCTGGCGAGTCCATAGCTCATCACCTCGCGCTGCATGTCGACGAGCGTGAGGATCTCGACGGCGCGCTCGGTCAGGGCGTCCATGTCCGGGACGCCGGCAGCGGTGTAGTCGATCCAGTCGGCGCGCGGATCGTGCGGACTGTTGCCCGCGGCCAGGGCGTCGTGCACGCGCCGTTCCTGCAGCTTCTGACCCGCCTCGTCGTAGGCGGCCGGATGCACCGGCAGATGCTTCAGGCCATAGTAGAGGTTATGGGCGATGCTGCCCGAAAAGATGTGGGCGTTTTGCGCGGCGTACGCGATGCGCCGGCCCGGAACCGCCTGCGACACCTCGGCGAAATTGAGGCCGCCGACGTGCAGCCTTCCCCCGGTCGGCAGGTTGAGGCGTGCCACCAGCTGGATGACGTCGTCCTTGCCGCTGTGGCCGCTGCCGACCAGCGCGACGTGCTCGCCCGACTCGACCTGGAAGCTCACCCGGTCGAGGCGGTTGGTGATGCCGTTCTCGCTGTAGGCGAGCCCGGCGGCGGCGATCGGCCCGGCAAGCTGCGGCACCTCGGCCGGCGCCTCCTGCAGGAGCCTTGGATCGAACAGCCCGGCCGGCTCGAACTGGGTGACGATCTGTTCGTACTTGATGCGCACGTCCTCCTTGGTCGAATACCAGGTGAGGATCTCCTTCCACGGACTCAGGATGTCCTTGTAGGCGGCGAGCACCGCCACCAGCGCGCCCAGCGACAGGCTGCCCTTGATCACCAGGTAGCCACCCACCGAGTAGAAGAAGAAGGGCGTGATCTGCGCCAGGAAGTTATTCAGGAACTTGACGAAGAACTTGCGCTTGTAGATGTCGAAGCGGATCGCGTAGATCCTGCCCAGGCGGTCGCTGATGTCGGCGCGCTCGAGGTGGGCGGTGTCGTTGCCGCGGATCTCGGCAAAGCCGGCCACCGACTCGCCGATGCGGTCGGAGAGTTGCCGCGCGGTCTGTACCCGCTCCTTGGCGAGCAGGTTGATCTTCTTCTGCAGGCGCGGGATGAGCCAGATCTGCGGTGGGTACAGGGCGATGGCGGCGAGCCCCAGCCACATGTCCTGGTTGAAGATGAAGACGATGTAGGTAAGCAGGAGCCCGCCCTGGAACACCGGCACGACGAAGGCGTCGCCGATGAATCCGCCGACCGGCTCGGTCTCGGCCACGATCATGGGGATGATCTCCCCGGCCGACATGGTCTTGAACTGGGGCAGGGGAAAGCGCATCACCAGCTGGTACAGGTCGTGGCGCATCCGCCGCGTCGTACGCTCGCCGACCACGCCGGCATAGACGTTGATCCAGTACTTGAGGCCGCCGTTGATCGTGATGAGCAGGAGCAGCAGCAGCGACAACGCCATCAGGTACGAGATCTGGGTGACGTCGAACCCCAGGAAGGTCTCGGGAATCTTCTTGCCCTGGATCGCGTTGTTGACGATCCGCTTGGGCAGCTCCAGGTTGACGTAGATCAGGGGAAAGCTGATGCAGGTGAGGACGAGCAGCATCGCCTGGTCGCGCCAGGTGTGCTGCAGGACGTACTTGAAGAAGGATCGGTCCATCGGGGCACGAGGTCTGCGGGTAGCTCCGGACCAACGCGGGTTGCGTCGGACGAGAGGTCGCCCGGCAATGCGTTCGCACGCGATGTTAGCATTGCCTCCGCGCCTGCCGGGCGAGCGGTCGCCCCGGGCCGCACCACGCCGGATCGGGCCGAGACGAATGAGTGGAGGAAGCGCAGCGGGCAAAGTTGCGGTGGTGCTGAAAGGCTATCCCCGCCTCTCGGAGACGTTCATCGCCCAGGAGCTTCTCGCACTGGAAGCGCGTGGCGTCGCGCTCACCCTCTTTGCCCTGCGCCGCCCCACCGACGCGGCCGTGCATCCCATTCATGCGACCATCGCGGCGCCGGTCGCGTACCTACCGGAGTACCTGCACCACGACATCGGGCGCGTGCTCAGGGCGTGGTGGAAGTTGCGCGGCACCGCCGGGTATCGGGCGGCGCGTGCCCTGTGGTGGCGCGACTTCCGCCGCGACCTCACCCGCAATCGCCTGCGCCGCTTCGGCCAGGCGCTGGTGCTCGCGGCGGAACTGCCGGACGACGTCGTGCACCTGCACGCGCATTTCCTGCATACCCCGGCCTCGGTCACGCGCTACGCCGCCCACCTCGCCGGCCGCGCGTGGAGCTGCTCGGCGCACGCCAAGGACATTTTCACGATTCCCGATTGGGAGGTTCGCGAAAAGCTCGCCGATTGCGCCTGGCTGGCGACGTGCACCGCGAGCAACGTGGATCACCTGCGGGAGATCGTCGGCCCGGATGCCGCGATCGATCTCATTTACCACGGCATCGATACGCGTCGCTTTCCCGCGCCGCCGCTGCGCAGTGACCGTGGCGCGGTGGCGGCACACGAGCCGGTGGGCATCCTCACTATCGGGCGCGCCGTCGACAAGAAGGGCTTCGACGACCTGCTGCACGCGCTGGCGCTGCTGCCGCCGACCCTGCAGTGGCACCTGGTGCATGTCGGCGGCGGCCCGCTCATCGACGACCTGCAGGCGCTCGCCCGAACGCTCGGCATCGCCACGCAGATCACCTGGCGCGGCGCGCAGGCGCACGATGCCGTCCTTGCAGCCTACCGAGACGCCGATCTCTTCGTCCTCCCCTGCCGGGTGAGCAGCGACGGCGATCGCGACGGCCTCCCCAACGTGCTGATGGAGGCGCAGAGCCAACGGCTCGCGTGCGTGTCCACGCGAATCTCGGGCATACCCGAGCTGATCGAGGATGGTGTCACCGGCGTGCTCGTCGCACCGCGCGACCCGGTGATGCTGGCGCGTGCCCTGGCGGAGGTCGTCGCCGATGCAGGGTTGCGCGCGCGTCTCGGCGCCGCGGGCTTCGCGCGCGTGACGCAACGATTCGCGCTCGATGCGGGTGCCGACCGGCTCAAGGCGCGCTTCGCCGCGGCGCTGTCAGGCTGATGCGCATTGCGTTCTACGCACCGCTCAAGGCGCCCGACCATCCGGTGCCGTCCGGCGACCGGCGGCTCGGGGCGTTGCTGATGCAAGCGCTGCGCGCCAGCGGCCACGACGTGCAGCTGGTGTCGCGCTTCCGCAGCTTCGATGGCGCGGGCGACGCCGTACGGCAGGCCCGCATCGGCACGGTCGGCCGCCGCATGGCCGCGCGCCTCGTGCGGCGTCTGCAACGCAGCGCAGCGGTCCCCGACGCCTGGTTCACCTATCACGTCTACCACAAGGCACCCGACTGGCTCGGCCCGACGGTGAGCCGCGCGCTTGCCATTCCCTACATCGTGGCCGAGGCGTCGATCGCCCCGCGGCAGCACGACGGACCGTGGGCCGTCGGCCACGACCAGGCGCGCGCCGCCATCACCGCCGCCGATGCCGTGGTGTTCGTGAACCCCGTGGACGTCGCCGCCGTGATGCGCGCGCGTGGCGAGGCCGGCGTGACCCGCATGATCCGTCCCTTCATCGACGTCGCCGCCTTCGCCGGCGGCATGGCGTCCCCCCCGGCGCTGCGGCCCGAAGGTCCCTTGCGCCTGGTCGCCGTGGGCATGCTGCGGCCAGGCGCCAAGCTTGCGTCCTACCGCGTGCTCGCTGCGGCACTGGCGCGCTTGCCGGCAGGGTCCTGGTCGCTCGACATCGTTGGCGATGGGCCGGCACGCGCCGAAATCGACGCGCTGTTCGGGGGATTTGCCATCGGCCAGGTGAGGTTGCGGGGTGCCGGCTCGTCGGCGGAGGTCGCCGACCGGCTGCACGCGGGCGACGTCTTCGTGTGGCCGGCCATCGAGGAAGCCTTCGGCATGGCGTTGCTCGAAGCCCAAGCGTGCGGCCTGCCGGTGGTGGCCGGCGATGGCCCGGGAATCGCAAACGTGGTGGCGGACGGGAGCACCGGATGCCTGGTGCCGGCGGGTGACGCGGCGGCGTTTGCCGAGGCGGTGGCGCGGTTGCTGGCCGATCCGGCGCTGCGTGCGCGCATGGGTCGCGCGGCGCGCGCCTATGTGCGCACCTACCACGACATCGCGGCGGCCGCCGAGGAACTCGACCGCGTGCTCGCGGCGGTCAGGGACGCGGCACCGACCACATCCGCGTCCGGAAGCGGGAAGTCCTGATCGTGGCCGATCTGTACGTGCTGCGCCACGCCACCACCAGCTGGAACGAGCTCGGCCGCATGCAGGGCCGGCGCGACATCCCGCTATCCGCGGCCGGCCGTGCCGAGCTCGGCCAATGGCGCGCGCCCGAGGATCTGACCACCGGGGCCACGTGGCTTTCGAGCCCCCTTGCCCGCGCGGTCGACACCGCGGCGGCGCTCGGCGGCGTGACGCCGCGCATCGAGCGCGCCCTGATCGAGATGGATTGGGGCGCCTGGGAGGGTGCCACGCTCCCTGCCTTGCGCGCCCGTCACGGCAATGCGTTCACCGCGAATGCCGATCGCGGGCTCGATTTCCGCCCGCCCGGGGGCGAGAGCCCGCGCGAGGTGCTGGCCCGGGTCGAGGCGTGGGTGCGCCGCCAGGCCGCGGACGATCAGACGGCGATCGCCGTCACCCACAAGGGCGTGATGCGCGCGCTGCTCGTCGCCGCAACGGGGTGGAACATGCTCGGCCCACCGCCGGCGCGGTTCGAGCACGGCTGCCTGCAGCATTTCACGATCGCGGCAGACGGCAGCGTCATGCTCATGCGCTGCAACGTCCCGCTCACGGCAGATCCGGTGCGAAAACCACGGTAAGCTCCGCTGTGCGCCGGCGCTCGCGTGAGCCCGGCCCGGCGAAGGGATGCGATGCGTCGGCCGCGAGTGTTGCCGTGGAAGGATGGACTGTTCCGTAAGAACGGAAGCTCGGCGCTGCCCGAGCGCATTGCCGAACGCATCGATGCGCAGGAAGCGGCCAGCGAGATCCTGGTCGGCTGGATCCAGCTCGCGGTCGTGGTGGGCTTCGGGCTGGTCTACATGCTGGCACCCAAGACGTTCAACGTCGATGCGCCGTTCCGGCCGGTGCCGTGGGTACTGGCGGCGTACCTGCTGTTCACGTTGCTGCGACTGTACCTCGCCTACCGCAACCGCCTGTTCGAGGTGTTGCGCTATGCGTCGATCGTGGTGGACATGTGCCTCCTGATGGGCCTCATCTGGAGCTTCCACCTGCAGTACATGCAGCCGCCATCGTTCTACCTCAAGTCGCCCTCGCTGCTCTACGTCTTCATCTTCATCGCCCTGCGCGCGCTCCTCTTCGACTCGCGCAAGGTGATCACCGCCGGGATCCTGGCCGCCGCCGGGTGGGTGTTCCTGGTGCTGTACGTCGTCGTGGTCGATCCCGCCAAGACGATGGTGACCCGCGATTACGTGCACTACATGACCTCGAACAGCCTGCTCGTGGGTGCCGAGGTGGACAAGATCATCGCCATCCTGGTGGTCACCGGCATCCTCGGTCTCGCCATCCGCCGCAATCGCCGGCTGCTCACGTTCGCCGTGACCGAGAGCGACGCCAGCCGTGAGCTCGCGCGTTTCGTGCCCGCGGAGATCGCGGCCTTCATCAAGACCGCGGACGTGCGCGTGGGGACGGCCGAGCCGGTCGAAGCCACGGTCCTGTTCCTCGACCTGCAGGATTTCTCGACCTTGTCGGAGCGCATCGAGCCCGAGCGCCTGGTCGCGACCCTGAACGACTTCTATGCGGCCGTTGCCGAGCCGCTGGGGCGCTTCGAGGGCGTCATCACCCAGTTCCAGGGCGATGCCATACTGGCCACCTTCAACGCGCCCCGCCCGAACGAGGAGCACGCTGCCAATGCCCTGTGCGCCGCCATCGCGATCCAGGAGCTGCTGGCGCGGCGGACCTTCGCCGACGGCCTCAGGCTGCGGGCGCGCATCGGCATCAATACCGGCACGGTGGTCCACGGCATGATGGGTACGCCCGACCGGCTCGGCTATACCGTCATCGGCGACGAAGTGAACATTGCCGCGCGCCTCGAGACCCTGAACAAGGACTACGGCACGCCGGTGCTGGTGACGGAACAGACCCGGGCGCGCGCCGGCGAGATGCAGTTCGCGTTCAGCCTGGTCGACGAGGTGCAGCTCCGCGGCCGGTCGACGACCACGCGCATCTACAGCGTGCAGTTGCGCGAGGCAGCACCGGACGCGGTCCTGCCAGGGCCCGTCTAGGGGCCATGGCCCTGTGCCGCGCGCAGCGCGAGCAGGCGCTGGAGGTTGGCGCGCGCCGCGGCCTCGCAACGATCCCTGAAGTGGGGCGTGGCGAAGAGCGTGCGCCGCGCCAGCAAACTCTTCAGGAAGCCGACCTGGCCGCGGTAATACGCTGCGTCGCCTTGTTGCGCGAACTCCTCGCGCAGCAGGTCGCCGGTGTGCATGAATTCGTCCCAGGGTGCCGCCAGGCCGGCGAGATCGATGTCGACGATGAAGCCGCGGTCGCCGTGCTGGCGGCGATGGTGGCGTGTGGCGAGGATCATGCGGGCGACGGTTGCCCGCAGCCCATTGCGTGCCCCGGCCGCGAGCGACACGAACAGCACCGCACTCCGGCGCTCGTTGTCGATGGCGCCGGGGGTGAGCAGCACGTCGTGGAACCACAGTCCCAGCTCGACCGCATCGGGCTGCGCGATCAACGTGCGCACGGCGTCCAGACGTTGCAGGCAGTCGCGGATGTGGCCGAGATTATGGTAATGGCGCCCCGGGGCGGACAGTTCGTCGGCCAGCCGGGCGAAGACCGCGTGCGGCTGCGGTGATGGCGGCGAGTCGATGCAGCGTTGCCACAGCGCGATGAAGCGTTCCGCGCCGAACGATCCGGAGTGCGGCAGGCGCGCGTCGGCGGGCCGGGTCGCCACGCCGGTCAGTCCGGGAGGCGGCGACGGTTCATCAATGGCCTCCCTTCGCGGCGGCCTTGATCTGCCGCAGCTCCTCGCGCAACGCCGCGTGGGCGATGTTCTCCGCCGCGAGGCGGGTGCTCAGCTGGCGCATCACGTACAGCGCGCGCTGCGGGTTCTCGCACGCGAGCCGCAGGAACATCTCGCCCGAGATGCACAGCGCGCGGGCCGGTGTCTTTGCCCGGACCGTGGCCGAGCGCGGCGCGTCGCAGATGATGCCCATCTCGCCGACCAGCGCATTCTTGCCCTGCACCGCGACCAGGAAGGGGCCGCCGGCAGCCTCCACCACGATCTCGACCTCGCCCTCGAGGATGACATACGCGCAGTCGGCACGCTCGCCCTGGTGCACCAGGGTCTCGCCCGGCTCGAAGCGCAGCACCCGACCGGTGAAGGCGAGCAGCTTCAACTCCGAGTCCGACAGGCCGCTGAACAGCGGCACGTTGCGCAGCATTTGCGCTTCCTGGAATACGTCCAAGCGAATTCTCCGCGAACTCTGCGTGACTGCGCGCCGAAGGGCCGCCGGAGGCAGGGTGCCGGCGCCGGAGATCAGAATACGGCATCGTCAAAACGGAGGAAAGGGCGGCCGGCGAGCGACCTGCCCGGCGGCAGTCCTCTGCTATCCTTGCCGGCCGGTTAGCGCCCCCGTCCTCTCATCGTCCCAAGGATCGCCATGGCCACGACCTACGGTGACGAGTTCTACCGCGACATTCTCGAAGGGCTCGCGATCTACCACGGCAGCGCCTTCCAGCGCGACGTGCTGGCGACGCTGTCGACGTGGCAACTGCCGGGCATCGGCGTCGCCCTCAACAAGAACCAGATCGCAAGCAAGATGTGGCTCGCCGACGTCCTGCTCGACACGGTCGGCCCGCGCATCGGGATGGTGACGGTGCTCGGCGGATGGGTGGGGGTGCTCGCCGCCGTGCTCCTCCACGATCCGCGTTTCCGGATCGGGCGGGTCGTGTCCACCGACATCGACCCGGGGTGCGCGGCCGTCGCCGAGGCCCTGAACGCGACGCACGTCCGCGCCGGGCGCTTCGCTGCCGAGACCGCCGACATGCTTGGCATCGACTATGCGGCCCTGCCCATCGAGATCGACGGTGCGCCGTGCGCGATCGTCAACACGAGTGCGGAGCACCTGCCGGACGTGGCCGGTTGGTACGCGAGGATTCCGTCCGGACGCCTCATGGTGCTGCAGTCCAACGACTACTTCGCGTGCGCCGAGCACGTGAGTTCGGTGCCCGACCTGGCGGCCTTCCGGGCGCAGATACCGATGGCCGACGTGCTTTTTGCCGGCGAGCGCCGGATGCGTCACTACACCCGGTTCATGCTTGTCGGGCGGAAGTGACCGGTGGAGATTTGCGCGTCGCGGTGGCGAACACCGCGGGCGCGGCCTCCCAGGCGACTGCCGGGTGCGTTCCGGTGCGCCTGAACAGCTCGCCCAGGAACGTCCAGGCCGCATTGTCGAGATCGAGATGGTGGGTGAGGATGCCGGTCGCCTCGTCGCGATCATCGCGGCCGGTGCGCCGACCGGCGAGGTGATCGACGAGGCGCGCCAGCGCGCGGGCCTCGCCGATGAAGCCACGCCCGCTGCGCCAGGCGATGAGATCCACGTGGGTGTTCGCCTGCAGCAGCCCGGGCGCCGGGTAGGGGTCGGTGCGCGGACCGAAGGTCGACAGGGCGACATGGCCAACCGTCGGCAAGGCCTGCACGACCGCGGGATCGATCCGGTTCCACGGCGGCACCAGTGCCGGGAAGAACCGATTGCCGAACACAGCGACGAGACGGTCGCGCCCGGCGCGCAACGCCGCGAGCGTTTGCTCGAGCGGGCGATGCGCGCCGAGCTCCGCGCTGCGCTCGCCTGGCGGTGCGTGATTGCGATGGCCGCAACCGTGCTGCACGATCGTCGCCAGCGGCGCGCGCTCGACGGCCGCGACCAGCCCGGGTGCCAGCCGCTCCGGGATGGCGGCGAGGGTCACGGGCACCGGTACCTCGGTGGCACCGGCGGTGTCGAGGAGGCGCTGCAGCGCCGGCGAGGCATCGGTGGCGTCGTCGTCCCGGCACCACAGCCGCGCGCGCATGCCGGTCGCAGCCCACGCGTCGAGCTCGGTCGCGAGACTTTCCCAGCCACTCACGATGCGGTGCGCACGTTCGCCGGCGCGCCGGCGTGCGCGAGGCCAATCACGATCTCGGCGGTTTGCGCCGCGCCATCGGAATCGAAGGTCCAGCGATTCCATTGCGTCCGCGCCGCGGCTGCATCGACCGCCTGCGCGAGCGTGACCGGCGAGAGCGTGCGATCGTCGACCACGATCGCGAGCCCGAGGTCCTGCAGTCGTGCTGCCCGGGCCGCCTGCTCGGTCTCGCCGCGCCCGGTGAACGGCACCAGCACCGGTCGCGCGCCGCTGGTGAGGACGTCGAGGCAGGTGTTGTAGCCGCCCTGCGAAACCGACACTCTCGCCCTGCGCAGCAGGGCAGGGAAGTCCACCCGGGCCCGTTCGACCACCGCAGCCGGTCCGGCGGCGCGGGCGAGCCGTTCCATGCCGGCGGCGGGAATGTTCGGTCCCGCCAGCACCCGCCAGGTGAGCGCAGCCAGCTGCGATTCCCGTTGCGCGGCCAGGGCCGTGGCAAGGAGCTCGACCCCGACGGCGCCGCCGCCTGCCGAGACCACGACTTCCTGGCGCGCGGCGTCGTCGGCCGGGGCCTCGGCAACATGATCGTCGAGCACGAAGCCGGTGTAGTGCACCGCCGGAACGAGGGCCGCGGCAAGGGTGAAGGTGTCCTCGAAGCGCGCGAAGCGCGGATCACCGTGCACCAGGATGCCGTCGAACCAGCGATTCGCCCAGTCGAGCATCTCGTGCTCGCGGTCGGCCCTGTCCTGGAGCTGCAGGATCTCCCGGATCGAGGACAGCACCAACGGGCGCGGTCGGTCCGCGGCGATGCGTTCGAGCAGCGGCACCAGCTCGAAGCGCAAGGCCCGGCGACCAAAGGGAAAGGTCTCGAACAGGACGACATCCGGTGCGGCGGCCACGTAGGCGGCGAGCAACGACGTTCGGCGCTCTTCGCGATACGCATCGTCGATCGGGTTGAACGCGGCGTCGCGCAGCGGGGTGAAGCTCGCGTCGACGACCCTGATCGGCGGCAGCTGCACGGTCGTGACTCCCGTGGGCAGCCGTCCGCCGACGGGCATGCCGCCGCTCACGAGATGGACCACGCAGCCTCGGTCGGCGAGCGCCTGGGCGATGTTCCGGGCGCGGATGAGGTGGCCGATGCCGAGCAGATGCTGCACGTACACCATGACCGCGGGCGTGGCCCGCGGGGCTCGGGAGGCAGTCAAGGTGACGGACCAGGGCTAGTACCGCGCCCCGGCGCGCAGGCGTCGGGGGGCGACCCGGCCGACGTGGTCGGCGATGAGCCCGGTGATGACGTCGAGGCCGTTCAGCATGCGGTCGGCACCCGCCGCCGACGGTGCCTGCTGGCGGTCGAGGTCGCGCAACGCCGCGGCCATGGCGGCAGCGGGCTGGTCGCCTTCAGGGTCGAGCATGCGCACCAGGCCGAGCTCTTCGGCGCGCTGGGCGCGCATCACCTGCTCGCGTCGCGGCAATACCCGGGGGATCAGGATGGCGCGCTTGTCGAACGACAGGATTTCGCAGAAGGTGTTGTAACCGGCCATGGCGACCACGCCCACCGCACCCTGCATGAGCCGCTCCAGGTGGGTGTCGAAGGTGAGCACCTCGATACGGCCGATGCGCTCGGCCCGCTCGCGGAACGCGCGCTGCTCTTCCGGCGCCATGAACGGCCCGGTGATGATCACGGCCGAATGGGGGATGCCTGGATCGTGCTCGTAGGCCCGCAGCACCCAGTCGATCGCGGCCATGCCATCGTCGCCGCCGCCAACCGTGACCAGCACGTACGGCTCGCGCCGGGCCGGCGATTCGGGCGCCTTCGCCTGGGGCACCGTGCGCCGCAGGTAGCCGGTGTAGGTCATCTTGCCGCGCACGGCCGCAGGGCACGCGACGCCGGCCAGCGGATCGGCGAACTCGGCAAGTCCGTAGACCCAGATCTCGTCGTAGAGATGCTCGAGCGCCGGGAGTGCCCGCTTGCGCTTCCATTCGGTGAGCAGCAGCTTGGGATCGTCCATGATGTCGCGCAGCCCGAGCACCAGGGTGCAGCCCTTGGCCTTGAGCATGCGCAGGGTGGGGGCCACCTCGCCCCTCAACCCCAGCGGCTCCTTGTCGACCAGGCACAGGTCCGGCTGGAAGCTCTCCGCCGTCTGCTTGATAATGGCGGCGCGCATGGCCATGGTCTGGTCGAGCTCGATGTGCAGCCCGAGCGACTGGTATTCACCGTTGTGCAACTTGATCACCCCGGGAATCCGGACGAAGTCGACCCGCGGGCGGAAATCGAAGCTGCCGATGATGGGCGAGCCGGACAGGATCAGCACCGACACGCCCTTGAAGCGGTCGACGATCGCGT
>JBDTWB010000076.1:0-17320 GCA_040006895.1 Casimicrobiaceae bacterium
ATGGCACGGTGAGCGCGACGGACGACTTCGGCAAGGTGGCGGTGCTCATGGGCGGCCCCAGTTCCGAGCGCGAAATCTCGTTCCTGTCGGGGCGGGCCGTGCTCGCAGCCTTGCAGGAGAAGGGCGTGGACGCGCATGCCTTCGACCCGGCCGAGCGGCCGGTCTTCGAACTGACGCGAGAAGGCTTCGCACGGGCGTTCATCGCCTTGCACGGACGTTTCGGGGAGGACGGCACGGTGCAGGGCGCCCTCGAGACCCTGGGTATTCCGTACACGGGCAGTGGCGTGATGGCGTCTGCGCTGGCGATGGACAAGTGGCGCACCAAGCTGGTCTGGCAAGCGAGCGGAATTCCGACGCCGCGGTATGCGATCGCCACTGCAGATACCGATTGGCGCGCGGTCGCGTCCGACGTGGGCTTGCCGATCATCGTCAAGCCGGCGCGTGAAGGCTCGACGATCGGGATCACCAAGGTGGGGGATATCGCGGGGCTCGAAGCCGCCTATCGCGAGGCCGTCCAGCACGATGACCTGGTCCTCGCCGAGTCGTTCGTCGAAGGCGTCGAGCTCACGGCGTCGATCGTCAGTGACAAGGCACTACCGCTCATCCGCATCGAGGCCCCGCACGGCAACTACGACTATCACAACAAATACTTCTCGGACGACACGAAATACTTTTGCCCAGCGGGCTTGCCCGAGGCGCAGGAGATGAGGATCCGCGCCCAGGCGCTGCAGGCATTCCGGCTCATCGGTTGCGCCGGCTGGGGTCGCCTCGACCTGATACTGCGAGCGGACGGCCGCTACGAGTTCCTCGAGGTGAACACGTCCCCCGGCATGACCGGTCATTCGCTCGTGCCGATGGCCGCGCGTGCCGCGGGCATCGGCTTTCCGGATCTGTGCGTCGACATCCTGCGAGGCGCGCATGTGGGATGACGCGCGGCAATTGAATGCGGTCTCCCTGGTGCTGACCGCCATCTCCTTACTGCTGCTTGCCTGGGGTGCGATGTCCTGGGCGGCACGCCGGCCGGCCTTCGAGTTCCAGGAGATCGTGATCACCGCACCGCCGACGCGCGTCAATGCCGCGCACCTCGAAGCGGTGATCCGTGACGAATTCAAGGGCACGTTCTTTACCATGAACCTGGATCGCGCCCGGACGGCACTCGCCCGGGTGCCATGGGTGCGCCGCGTGGCATTGCGCCGGCAGTGGCCGCATCGGCTCGAAGTCATCATCGAGGAGCATGTCCCGCTCGCCCGCTGGAACGACGCCGCGCTGGTCAATGGCCAGGGCGAGGTGTTCGTCGCGAACTGCAAGGACCCGCTGCCGCGATTCGTCGGACCCGACGGGGCGGCGCAGGAAGTCACCCGCCGCTATCGCGAATGGGGCGCGCAACTCGCTGCGCTTTCGCTCGGCATCGACGCGATGCGGCTGTCCCCGCGCGGCGGCTGGTACCTGCATGTCGCCAACGGCAACGGTCCACTCGGCATCGAGCTCGGACGGGACGATCCCGCGGGGGCGCTCGCGCGGTTCGTGGCGGTTTACGAGCGAACCATCGGTGCGCTCGCCCGTGCCGGAACCAAGGTCGAGCAGGTCGACCTGCGCTACCGCAACGGCTTTGCCGCCAAGGTCCCGGGCTTCCGCGAGCGCGCACCCAGGAAAGTGGCATGACGAAGACACATGCCAGTGCCGCCGAGAGTCATTGCGCTGCCGTTGTTGTGTCGGATGGGACGCAGGCGTGGCTCAGGACGGGCATCGGCGTGGTTGCCTCGATCGGCCCCGTCCGTGCGGCACTGGCAGTCGCGGCGGTGCTGCGCAGCCATCCCGGCACCGGCGCCACGCACGTGCACGGCAGCACCCGGCCACGGCCGGACCCATGGCATCACGCGCCGCGCGGCAGGGCGCTTCCGCACAAAGAAGGCAGGGGATGGTGAAGGAAAACAAGAACCTCGTGGTCGGGCTCGACATCGGCACCTCGAAGATCGTGGCGATCGTCGCGGAGATCGCGCCCGATGGCGCCTTCAACGTGATCGGGCTCGGCGCGCAGCCATCGCGCGGCCTCAAGAAAGGCGTGGTGGTGAACATCGAGGCGACGATGGCCTCGATTCAGCGCGTCCTCGAGGAGGCGGAGCTGATGGCGGACTGCCGGATCACCGAGGTCTACACGGGAATCGCCGGCAGCCACATCCGCAGCCTCAACTCGAGCGGCATGGTTCCGATCAAGGATAAGGAGGTCACCCAGGGCGACATCGATCGCGTGGTCGAGACGGCCAAGGCGATCGCCATTCCCAACGACCAGCAGATCCTGCACATCCTGCCGCAGGAATTCATCATCGACGGGCAGGAGGACGTGCGCGAGCCGCTGGGGATGAGCGGCGTGCGACTGGAAGTGAAGGTACACATCGTGACCGGGGCGGTCTCGGCCGTCGAGAACATCACGAAGTGCGTGCGACGCTGCGGCCTGGAAGTGAAGGACATCATCCTGCAGCCGCTGGCGTCGTCGATCGCGGTTCTCAACGAAGACGAAAAGGAGCTCGGCGTATGCCTCATGGACATCGGTGGCGGCACGACGGATCTCGCGGTTTTCTCGGGCGGCGCGATCCGCCACACCGCCGTGATCCCGATTGCGGGGGACCAGGTCACCAACGATATCGCGATGACCCTGCGCACGCCCACCAAGGAGGCCGAAGAGCTCAAGATCCGCCACGGCTGCGCGCTGCGCCAGCTCGCCAACCCCAACGAAATGATCGAGGTCCCCGGCGTCGGCGAACGTGGCCCGCGGAAGCTGTCGCGGCAAACCCTCGCCGAAGTCATCGAACCGCGCATTGAGGAGCTCTACACCCTCGTCCAGGCGGAGCTTCGCCGGAGCGGATTCGAGGAGCTGCTCTCCTCCGGAATCGTTCTCACGGGGGGCAGTGCCCTCCTGCAGGGGATGACCGAGCTCGGGGAGGAAGTCTTCCACCTGCCGGTGCGCGTTGGCGTGCCGGCGTACGCCGGCGGGCTCGCCGATGTGGTGAAGAGCCCGCGCTATGCCACCGCGGTCGGCCTGCTCTACGAAGGCCGCGACCAGTACCTGCATGCCGAGCAGTCGCGGGCCCAGACCAGCGGGCTCACGGGTGTGGCGGAGCGCATGAAGCAGTGGTTCAAGTCAAATTTCTAATCAGATGACAGATGACAGATGACAGTTGGCAGTTGACGGACAAACAAGCGCCAAAGCAAATGCAGCAGACCAGCAGTAGCAACAATGCAACACAACGGCGGGGGCGGATCGGGAGTGCTGTTACTGACTCCTGTCAACCGACCTCTGACCACTGAACCCGACAGGAGAAAGGAAGTCGCCATGTTTGAAATCATCGACCAGCCAGCAGTAGAAGGAGCCATCATCAAGGTGATCGGAGTGGGTGGCTGCGGCGGCAACGCCGTGGAACACATGATCGCCAGGAATCTCGGTGGCGTGGAGTTCATCTGCGCCAATACCGACGCCCAGGCACTCAAGCGTTCGACCGCGAGGACGCAGCTGCAGCTCGGCAGCGCTTTGACCCGCGGACTCGGCGCCGGCGCCAAGCCGGAGATCGGCCGCGATGCCGCCAACGAGGATCGCGATCGCATCAGCGAGATCATCGAGGGTGCCGACATGCTGTTCATCACCGCCGGCATGGGGGGCGGCACGGGCACCGGCGCGGCGCCGGTGATCGCCGACATCGCCAAGACCATGGGCATCCTCACCGTCGCCGTGGTGACCCGACCGTTCTCGTTCGAGGGCAAGCGCCAGCGCGTCGCCTCGGCGGGCATCGAGGAGCTGGCCAAGAAGGTCGACTCCCTCATCGTCATCCCCAACGACAAGCTGATGACGGTCCTGGGTGAGGACGTGTCGGTGCTCGACGCCTACGCGGCGGCCAACGACGTGCTGCATGGCGCCGTTTCCGGCATCGCCGAGGTCATCAACAACCCGGGCCTGGTGAACGTCGACTTCGCCGACGTGCGTACCGTGATGGGGGAGGTCGGCATGGCCATGATGGGCTCGGCCACGGCAGCGGGTCCGGACCGGGCGCGTACCGCCGCCCAGCAGGCGGTCAAGAGCCCGCTGCTCGAGGACGTGAACCTGCTCGGTGCGCGCGGCGTGCTGGTGAACATCACCGCATCGGCGGGCCTCAAGATGAAGGAGTATCACGAGGTCATGCACACCATCAAGGAGTTCACGGCCGAGGATGCGATGGTCATCGTCGGTACCGTGATCGACGACACGATGGAAGACCGGTTGCGCGTCACCATGGTCGCGACGGGCCTAGGCGGTGCGGCGCAGGCGAAGCGCACGCCGAACATGCAGCTGGTCGAGACCGTCACCGCGCGGACCGGGACCGACGACGCGATGGGACACCGTCCGGACCATGCGGGCAATCCCAACTACGACGACTTCGATGCACCTGCCGTCGTCCGCCGCGGGCGGGCTCATGCGTCGGCCGCCATGCCGGCGTTCGATGCCGCGGAGATCCCTGCTTTCCTGCGCAAGCAGGCGGACTGAAGCAGCTGCGGGTGGTGGTGCCGGGCTCGCGCAAGCAGGCCCGGCGGTCGGGCGCATGGGGCGTGCGCAAGGCTCTCCGGGCACCCCTGCCGGCGGGTCGACGACGGCGAGCGGCGCTCGGCTGTGCGCGGGCGCCGCGCTGCAGCAAGAGGTGCGACGATGTGCTACGATACAACGCTAAGATGTTGACGCGTCTTGCAGAATTTGTTGTTCCAGTTTTTGTGGCTCCAGTTGTCGCGGCAGTCGACGCACGCAGATGACAACCTACGCGTCCGCGGCACCCGCGCGGACGATCGCGGAAGGCTTCCGATGTCGATGCTCAAGCAACGAACGCTGAAGACGCCGATCAAGACGGTAGGTGTGGGCCTGCACACCGGCGTTCGCGTCGAGATGGTGTTGCGCCCTGCGCCACCGAACACCGGCGTGATCTTCCACCGGACCGACCTTCCGCAGTCCGTGGACATCCCCGCGGATGCCACGCACGTCACCGACACCCGGCTGTCCTCGACGATCGAAAAGGCCGGCGCGCGCATCTCCACGGTCGAGCACATTCTGTCGGCCCTCGCCGGGCTCGGCATCGACAATCTGCACGTCGATGTTGCCGGTCCGGAGGTTCCCATCATGGATGGCAGTGCCGGGCCATTTGTGTTCCTGCTGCAATCGGCGGGAATCCTCGAGCAGGACGCGCCCAAGCGCTACCTGCGGGTGCTGTCGACGGTCGAGGTCCGCGACGGCGACAAGTGGGCACGCTTCGAACCGTTCGACGGCTTCAAGCTCGACTTCACCATCGATTTCCCGCATCCGGTGTTCGGCAGCGAGAACCGTCACGTCACGATCGACTTCGCCGAGCATTCCTACGTGAAGGAGGTCGCGCGGGCTCGCACCTTCGGGTTCATGCAGGACGTCGAGGCGATGCGCGCGGCCGGTCTCGCCCTGGGCGGAAGCCTGCAGAACGCGGTGGTGCTCGACGAGTTCCGGGTGCTGAACACCGAGGGCCTGCGCTACGACAACGAGTTCGTGAAGCACAAGGTGCTCGATGCCATCGGCGACCTGTACCTGCTCGGCCATCCGCTGATCGGCCAGTTCACCGCCTACAAGTCCGGGCACGGTCTCAACAACGCCCTTGCCCGCGCGTTGCTTGCTCGCCGCGACGCCTACGTCCTGCATACTTTCAATGCCGAGGCAGACGTGCCCCCGGCCTTTCAGGACTGGCAACTCGCGCCCGCCTAGCGTCGGCATGCCGGCGGGCACGCATCCCGCCCGGCGCCTCGGTCGGTCCCTGCCGACGGACTAATCCTCGCGGTGCAGGTCGTCCTGGCGGTCCTGCGACTGCGCCTCGAAGCCTCAGCGTTTCCGGTACGGTACCGCCCAGTCGCCATGGCCCTCGTTCGACTCCTGCTCTTCCTGGCTCTCGCCATCATCGTGGCGGCGGGGCTCATCTATGCCGTTACCAAGGACCGTCGCTACCTGCGCTTCATCGGCAAGGTCGCGAAGTACACCGTCTTCCTGCTGCTCGGGGTGATGCTGTATTTCGTGGTCGAGCGGATGGCGATGTAGTCGCGGCTCAGACGCCGCCGGTGCGCCGCAGGAAGCGCGCGAGCGCAGCCTTGAGGGGGCCCTGCGGCAGGCTCCGCGCCAGGCGCGCCATCGGTGCCAATGCGTCGCGGTCGATCGGACGGGGCGCCGGGCGTACCGGCGCGGGCGTGCTGGTCGAGACCTGGACACGGACCCGCACCCCGCTGCAGTGCCAGCCTTCCGCCTGCAGGGCAAGCAAGAGGTCCGGCGCGCGCTGCCGCACCGCCGCCGCCACCGCACCCGCCGCGCTCACCAGCTCGACCTCCCCCGATGGCAGCACGGTGGCCCGCACCCGCGCCCCCAGTTGGCGGGGAAGCTGCCGGCGGACCAGGGCCGTGAGCGCTTCCTCGTCGCGGCGGCGCGCCTGCCAGCCAGCGAGCGTCTCGTCGGCGGCCATCACACGGTGCAAGGGCTGGGGCGAACGGGTCATCGGGCGGGCGGCGCTTCGGAGTGGTTTCGCAGTGCTTTCACAGTCATGTCGGACGATGGGCAAAGACGGCTGGCGGGGCCGGGCTACGCCGGCCGGGGCGGTCCCGGAATGCCCTGTCCGCTATGGTAAACTGTTGGATTGACTACGACATCGGTCGAACGGCTGGCGATGGGCAAAGTTGCCCGATGCTTAAGGTCCGATGCAGAGGTCGTAACCGTTCAAGCGAACGCGTTCGCTGCAGCGCCGGTGGTAGAGGACACGGAGTAGAGGCTCGAGCGGAGGGATGGCCGTGGCAGCCACGGCGTTTACCCGGCCCTGGTGGCCATAGGCGCAGCGAGCCGCGCGACCGATCCCCTCCCGATCTGCGCCGGAGCGCTTGGCCTGGCCGGCGACGCCGGACGGAACGCAACCCGGGGTGAGGCCGTCCTCACCCCTTGTTTTTTGCACAGTCGGGGACATCTAGCGTCTCGGTATCCCAGAGCGTCTCGAGCGTCGCGGTCCTCGCGCATCAGCGGCCCTAGCCATCCATGATCTCCAATATCCTCACTCGCATCTTCGGCAGTCGCAACGAGCGCATCCTGAAGCAGTACGCTGCGGCGGTTCGCCAGATCAACGCCCTCGAGCCGGCGACCGCGGCGCTTTCCGACGCCGAGCTCGCCGGCAAAACCGTCGAGTACAAGACCCGGGTCGCCAACGGCGAAGCGCTCGATGCGATCCTGCCTGAGGCGTTTGCGGTCGTGCGCGAGGCCGGCAAGCGCGTGCTGCAGATGCGGCACTTCGACGTGCAGCTCATCGGCGGCATGGCCCTGCACAACGGCAAGATCGCGGAAATGCGCACCGGCGAGGGGAAGACCCTGGTCGCCACCCTGCCGGCCTATCTCAACGCCCTGGCCGGCAAGGGCGTGCACGTCGTTACGGTGAACGACTACCTGGCGCAGCGCGACGCCGACTGGATGGGGCGCATCTATCGCTTCCTCGGGCTCACCGTCGGGGTGAACCTGTCGCAGATGTCGCATCCCGAGAAGCAGGCTGCGTACGCGGCCGATATCACCTACGGCACCAACAACGAGTATGGCTTCGACTACCTGCGCGACAACATGGTCTTCCAGGCGAGCGAGCGCGTCCAGCGCGTCCTCGACTACGCCATCGTCGACGAGGTGGACTCGATCCTGATCGACGAGGCGCGGACCCCGCTCATCATCTCCGGCCAGGCCGACGACAACATCGACATGTACCACCGTCTCGATGCGATCGTGCCGAGCCTCACCCGCCAGCCGGATGAAAAGGGCGATGGCGACTTCTGGGTCGACGAGAAGGCCCACCAGGTGCTGCTTTCGGAGCAGGGCCACGAGCACGCCGAGCAGCTGCTTTCGCAGGCCGGGCTGATCGCCGCGGGATCGAGCCTGTACGACGCCCACAACATCGCGCTCGTCCACCACCTGTATGCGGCGCTGCGCGCGCACGCGCTGTTTCATCGCGACCAGCATTACGTCGTGCAGAACGGCGAGGTGATCATCGTCGACGAGTTCACCGGACGGCTGATGCCGGGGCGGCGCTGGTCCGACGGCCTGCACCAGGCGGTCGAGGCCAAGGAAGGGGTGCCGATCCAGCGCGAGAACCAGACCCTGGCGTCGATCACCTTCCAGAACTACTTCCGGATGTACGGCAAGCTCGCCGGCATGACCGGCACCGCCGACACCGAGGCCTTCGAGTTCCAGCAGATCTACCACCTCGAGACCGTGGTGATCCCGACCCACCGGCCGATGGTGCGCAAGGACGAGAACGATCTCGTGTTCCGCACCTTCCAGGAGAAGGTGGACGCCATCATCGCCGACGTGCGCACGTGCCACGAGCGCAACCAGCCAGTGCTGGTGGGCACCACCTCGATCGAGAACTCCGAGCTGCTGTCGCAATTCCTGGAGAAGGAAAAGCTCACCCACGAGGTGCTGAACGCGAAGCAGCACGCGCGCGAAGCCGAGATCGTCTCGCAGGCAGGGCGTCCCAAGGCCATCACCATTGCCACCAACATGGCCGGCCGAGGCACCGACATCGTGCTGGGCGGCAGCGTCGAGCCGCATATCCTCAAGCTGCGCGACGACCCGAACCTCTCCGACGCGGAGAAGGACGCCGAGATCGCCAGGTTGCGCGAGGGATGGCAGAAGGTCCACGATGAAGTGGTCGCGTCCGGCGGGCTGCACATCGTCGGCACCGAGCGCCACGAGTCGCGGCGCATCGACAACCAGCTCCGCGGCCGATCCGGTCGGCAGGGCGATCCGGGATCGTCGCGCTTCTACCTGTCGCTCGAGGACCCTCTCCTGCGCATCTTCGGCGGCGAGCGGCTGTCCGGCATCATGACGCGGCTGAAGATGCCCGAGGGCGAGCCGATCGAGCATCCGATCGTCAACCGGTCCATCGCCAAGGCGCAGAACCGGGTCGAATCGCGCAACTTCGACATCCGCAAGCAACTCCTCGAGTACGACGATGTCGCCAACGATCAGCGCCGCGTCATCTACCAGCAGCGCAACGAGCTGCTCGAAACCACCGACATCTCCGAGACCATCCGCGGCATGATTGCCGGTCTCGTCGAGGATACGGTGCGGCGGCATGTGCCGCCGGAGTCGGTGGAGGAGCAGTGGGACATCCCGGGCCTCGAGCAGACACTGCTCGCCGACTTCCAGATGCAGACGCCGGTCGCGGAGTGGGTCAAGACCGACGCCGACCTCACGGAGGAAACCATCCACGGACGGCTGGTCGAATCGGCGCTGCAGCAGTATGCGTCCAAGGAGGAGATGGTCGGGCCCGAGCTCATGCGCCAGTTCGAGCGCAGCCTCATGCTGCAGACCCTCGATGGCCAGTGGCGCGATCACCTCGCCAACCTCGACCATCTGCGCCAGGGGATTCACCTGCGCGGCTATGCACAGAAGAATCCGAAGCAGGAGTACAAGCGCGAATCGTTCGAGCTCTTCTCCGAGATGCTCGATCGCATCAAGCACGAGGTCGTCAAGGTGGTGCTCACCGTCCAGGTGCGCTCGCAGGAGGACGTGCAGGCGGTGGAGGAGCCGGCGCCCGTGTCGAACGTGCGCTACCAGCATGCCGATTACGAGGAGGCATTGGCGCTCGCGGATGCCGAGGCGGCGACCGTCGGGGGCGATGGCAGTGCCGCGCAGCCATTCGTGCGCACCGGCGAGAAAGTCGGGCGCAACGACCCGTGCCCCTGCGGCTCGGGCAAGAAGTACAAGCAGTGCCACGGCAAGCTGGGCTGAGCACGCCCATAGCCTGCCCGGATCAACCGGGCACAGGATCCATCGACCGCCAAACGCGCATCACCTGACGTCAAGATCCCATGCCCGTTCGCTACCGCCCGCCCGCTGCTGACGAGCTGCTCCCGGTCCCGGGGGTCCGCCTCGGCACTGCAGCCGGTCACATCAAGAACTGGTCGCGCGACGATGTCCTGCTGATTGCGCTGGACGCCGGTGCGAACGCGGCCGGCGTATTTACCCAGAACCGCTTCCGCGCCGCGCCGGTGATCGTCTGCCGGGAGAACCTCGATCGCACCGGCGGCGCGATTCGCGCGCTGGTCGTCAACGCCGGCAATGCCAACGCCGGCACCGGCGAGCCCGGCATCGTGGCCGCGCGCGCGTGCTGCGCCGAAGTCGCGAAGCGCCTCGGCTGCTCGGCCGACGAGGTCCTGCCCTTCTCGACCGGCGTGATCATGGAGCCGCTGCCGGTGGATCGGATCGTCGCGGCGCTGCCGATAGCGCAGGCCGCGCTTGACCCGGACCGCTGGTTCGCGGCGGTCTCGGCGATCATGACCACCGACACCGTACCCAAGGGCGTGTCGCGAACCGTGGAGATCGAGGGCACGGCGGTCACCGTCACCGGTATCGCCAAGGGTGCTGGCATGATCCATCCGAACATGGCCACCATGCTGGGATTCATCGCGACCGATGCGCCCGTGGCCGCCGCCGTGCTCGCCACCCTGGTGCGGGAAGTCGCGGATGTCTCGTTCAACTGCGCCACCATCGACGGCGACACGTCCACCAACGACAGCTTCGTGCTGATGGCGTCGGGCCGGGCGGCGATAGCCGCCATCACCGACCGCAATGATCCGCGGCTCGCTGCGCTGCGCGTCGCCATCACCGACGTCGCCGTCACGCTGGCGCAGGCGATCGTCCGCGACGGCGAAGGCGCCACCAAGTTCATCACGATTCGGCTCGAAGGTGGCCGCGATGCCGCCGAATGCCGGCGCGTCGCACTGGGCATCGCCCATTCCCCACTGGTCAAGACGGCGTTCTTCGCCTCCGACCCCAACCTCGGGCGGATCGTATGCGCGATCGGCAATGCCGCGGCACCCGATCTCGATCCGGGGAAGGTCTCGTTCTGGCTCGACGACGTACTGGTGGTGGATCGCGGCGGACGTTCGAGCGCGTACCTGGAAGCCGACGGCCAGCGGGTGATGCAGCAGGAGGAGATCACGGTGCGCGTCGATCTCGGTCGCGGCGGGGCTGCGGCCACCGTCTGGACCTGTGACTTCTCCCACGATTACGTGAGTATCAATGCGGACTATCGAAGCTGAGCCTGGCGACGCCACGCGCGTCGACCGTGGAATTCCAATTCCGGCCTCGGCGTCCGCGCAGCGGCAACGACGCGCCGCCAACCCGGCGTCTTCGATCGAACGCCTGGTCGCGACGGCCCGGACGCGTGCGCAGAGCGCCGCGGCGGGGAACGCCTCGGGGCCGGAGGTGTGCAATGGCTGACGCCCATGCCAATTCCATCGCCGGTCTGATCGCGCGCGCCGAGAGCGTGCTCGCCCGGGTGGAGGCGATCCTGCCGCCCGCACCCGCGGCGCCGGACTGGCACGCGACCGCGTACCGCTGGCGCAAGCGCGGCGGCCGAGGCTACCTCCAGTCGATCGCGCATCCCCACGCGATCGCGCTCGACGATCTCGTCGCCATCGACGACCAGAAGGCGGTGATCGATCGCAACACCCGCCAGTTCGTGGAAGGCTTGCCCGCGAACAATGTCTTGCTCACCGGCTCGCGCGGTACGGGGAAGTCCTCGCTGGTGAAGGCGATGCTGGTCAAGTACGCGCGCCGCGGCTTGCGCCTGGTTGAGGTCGAGAAGAGCGACCTCGTCGACCTGCCCGACATTGCCGAGCAACTCGCCGGCCGCAAGGAACGATTCGTCGTGTTCTGTGACGACCTCACATTCGACGCCGGCGAGCCGGGTTACAAGGCGCTCAAGGTGATGCTCGACGGCACGGTGGCCGCGGCCCCGTCCAACCTCCTCATCTATGCAACGTCGAATCGGCGGCATCTCCTGCCGGAGTACATGAGCGAGAACCTCGAGACCAAGCATGTCGGCGACGAGGTGCACCCGGGCGAGTCGGTCGAGGAGAAGATTTCGCTGTCCGAGCGGTTCGGGCTGTGGATCTCGTTCTATCCCTTCACCCAGGACGATTACCTCGCCGCCGTGGCGGGCTGGCTCGAGGTGTTTGCGGTGCCCAAGCCGCGGTCCGCGCGCGAAGCCGAGCTGCGCACGCGCGATGCCTTGCAATGGGCCCTGCAGCGCGGCTCGCGCAGCGGGCGCGTCGCCTGGCAATTCGCCAAGAGCCATGCGGGTGAGTCCGGCCTGAAGAAGCGCAGGCACGCGTGACCGACGCGGGGCTCGTGCGTGTGGCCGCAGCCGTGATCCTGCGGCCAGACGGCGCGGTGCTGCTGGCCCAACGGCCACCCGGCAAGGTCTACGCCGGCTATTGGGAATTCCCGGGTGGGAAGCTCGAGCCCGGCGAGACGCCGCGCCACGCGCTCGATCGCGAACTCGCCGAGGAACTGGGGATTCTGGTTCAGCGCGCAGCGCCGTGGCTGGTGCAACGCTATGTCTATCCGCACGCCCACGTCGAGCTGCACTTCTTCCGGGTGTTCGAATTCAGCGGCGAGCCCGTCGGCCACGACGGGCAAGCGTTTGCGTGGCAGCTTCCCGGCGCGTTCACGGTTGCGCCCCTGCTGCCGGCCAACGCGCCGATCCTCGATGCGCTCGTGCTGCCGACGGTATACGGCATCACCATGGCCGAGGATCTAGGCGAAGTGGCATTCATCGACCGTGCGATGCGTGCGATGGAGAACGGCCTGCGACTGGTGCAGGTGCGGGAGAAGGCCTGGCCGAGCGCGCGTTTGCAGCCGTTCACCGAGAAGCTTCTTGCCCTCGCCGAGCCCTACGGTGCGCGGGTGTTGCTGAACGGGTCGAACCACGACGCCCGGGGGTGGGGCTGTCACGGCGTGCACTGGACCGCTGCGCGCCTTGCTGCCGCGACGGAGCGTCCCGGGGGCATGCTCTGCGCGGCGTCGTGCCACACGGCAGAGGAGCTCGCCAAGGCGGGAGAGCTCGGGCTTGACTTCGCGGTGCTGGGGCCGGTGCAGGCGACTGCCTCCCATCCCGGAACCACGCCGCTAGGCTGGGAGCGGTTTGCGGACATGCGGGACGGCAATACCTTGCCCGTGTTTGCGCTCGGCGGCCTTGCACCCAGGGACATCACGCATGCCATCGATCACGGGGCGCACGGCCTCGCCATGCGCACCGAAGCCTGGATTGTCGAGGAGAACCTGGGCCAACGTGTTTGAGGCGCAGGGGGAGCGCCGGATCCGAGGCCCTCGCTGTGCGGAGTTCGTGTCGGGCTTAGCGCGGAGGACTCCTGCGTAAAGTCATCGACGCGATCCATGGGTAGTGTAGTAGCAGCTGTCGGATTGCTTGACACTTGCATCCGGGTGATGCCGGGCTTGGACGGTAAGTATCTGAAGTTGTTCAACCTCCTGCTCTGGTGTAAAAAGTGCTTGGTCTGTGAACTACGTGCATCTTTACTTACCAGGACCTTCGTGAATCGTCTCCGCTACTCGACCATCGCAATGTTTGCGGGTGTTTCGGCGCTCTGTGCGCTCCCCGCGCTGGCAGCGCTTGGGGACTCGGCCACCTGGAACTTCAACCTTCCGGCCACGGCAACGGCGAGCCAGAACCCGCCCTATCCATCCGTCGCCGGCTTGTTTCTCATCGAAACGGCGGACGGCGTGCAGTTCACGTTGACGCCGACATGGAACGATCCACCCTCCGGTCGGTTCGGGACCAGTTCGCATATCGAGCGTCTCGACTACGTGATCGACAACGCAGGCTACAGCGCGTTGACCGACTTCACACCCACCTACCCGTCGATCCTATTCAATTTGAGCTTCCGTTGGGACAGCGGGGCGCCGGTCAAGTCATTCGAGTACCAGACCAATCCGAACAACATGGATGCGGGCTACTCGGCTGCCGACGAGCACCTCATCATCGATTTCTTCAGCAAAAACAACGATCCCGAGGCCAATCGATTCGACACGACGTTCAGCAACAGCGTCTGGACGGTGCTCGGCAGGAATCTTCTCGACTTCACGGGTACCCAGGCGACGGCCAATAGCAAGCCGAGTCCTGCGCAGGGGATTATTTCGGTTTCGGCCTATAGCCTGGAGGAACCCAAACCCACGCCGTCCAACTGGGTCGCAGGTCCAGGCGTGCGTGTACAGCCCGACAACGGAGTTCCAGAGCCCGGAACCTTGCTTCTCTTCGCGCTAGCCCTGGTTGGACTCGGCATTGCCCGGACCCGCGGCGCTCACCTCGGATCCTGATTTCGCCGAAGCCGAAAACGTGTGAGAGCCCGGGCTGTTCGCCGGGCTTTTGCGTTTTCGGCCGCCCTCGATATCCCTGGGCGCGGACGCGCGGGTCGCGCGGCGTCAAAGTGCTTCTGGCTCAGCGTGCCGATCCAGGCGTCGCAGCGACCGCGGACGACCATGGACTCTCATGGTTGCCCGGCGCCGAAGGACTCCGGGCGGATACGTGCGTTGCTCGGGATCACGCCCTGTAAGCGGCGCCGCCGAACTGGCAGCACCGTTGGCCTTTGGTGGCAAGACAGGTTCTAAGCCAGAGGACATGTGTGGTCGCCCGTATCATCGGCCGCTACCTGTCAGCTGCAACGCCGTCGTTCCACCCGTCGTCGTAATTTGCACATTGGCTGCTCGGCTGCCGAACGCCGATGGCGTGAAGGCGTACCGCACGATGCAGCTCTGCCCGGGTGCCAGCGACTGTCCTGCGGCACACGAGCCGCTGCGGGCGAAGTCGGCGGAATCGTTCCCGCCGGGCGTCAACGCAGTGAGCGTCAGCGCTGCCGCGCCCGCGTTCGACAGGGTCACGGACTTGATGCGGCTTGCCGTGCCTACGCGTTGCCGGCCGAAGTCGAGCGCGCCGGTGCTAAACGCCGCCTTGCCCGGGGCGGGAATCACGACAGCGGCCTGGGTGACGGTAAACGTACGGCCGCCGATGACCAGGTTCGCGGTGCGCGTGACGCCAGCGTTGGCGGCGACCGCATAAGTGATCGAGGCGCCTCCCAAACCGATGGTCGTCGTTGCGCTCAACCAGCTCGCGCTGCTGCTGACCGTCCATGGACATCCCGAGGCGGTGCTGACCCCGACGCTCCCGCCGCCACCGGCGGCGCCGGCGCTCGCTGATGGCGAGCTCAGCGTGTACGAGCAGCCGCTCGCCTGGCTCACGGTAAAGGCAATGCCGTTCACCGTGACGATACCGCTGCGCGCCGGGCCGTTATTTGCGGCAACGCTGTAGCCGACGCTGGTGCTACCCGTGCCACCCGGGGTGCTGGCGACGTTGAGCCACGCCGCGCTCGATGCGGCACTGACCGCGCACGCCGGACCGGTCGTCACGCCGATAGATCCTGAACCCGTTCCGGCACCGACGCTGGCACTCGCTGGGGCAAGCGCGTACGAACAACCGCCGGCGCTGCCGATTGCTGCACGGAAGTTGGCGACCGCATAGGCGTTCTGGTTGATCACGCGCACGTTGTCGGACGTGCTGATGGTGCCGAGCGCTGCTCCTCCGTAGGTCAGGTTGGCATTCGAGAAGTAGGGTATGCGCGTGCAGTTGGTCCCCGCGGCGGCGCAGGCGTTGTTGTAGGCCATCACCGTCCGCCACGCACCTGCGGCGTTCACGTAGCCGTGCCCGTACCCGTACGGCGTATTGCTCGAGTCGACATAGGGATCGTGCAGTGCGCCCATGTTGTGGCCGAGCTCGTGCGCGAAGGAATAGTTGCCGGAGGCGCAACCACGATTGACGACGGTGAACGCATAGCTGGCGCTAGGTCCCACCCAGCCCAGCCCGCAGTAGGCACCGTTCTCGATAAACAGACTTACCAGGTCGGCGCCGTAGGTGTTGCGCAGGGCGTGCACGTTGTCGAGATAGCCGTCGGACGTGCTCGTGAGGCGGTTGAGATCGGTGTAGAAGTCGCCGCTTTCGTCGTAATTCGCGGGTCCGTAGTAGACCAGCCGCAGGCGTGTGGTTATTCCGCTATTGGCGTAGATCGTGTTCGCGACATCGATTGCCTGCTGGATCTGCGCCCCGATCGCGGAACCTGTGGCGCTGGCCGTCTGGGTGCTATAGACCACCATGACGTCAAGCGTGTTGCTGCTGTCCGCCGAGGCGCTCGCCTTGGCGGGGTCGTCGCGACGGGAGAAGCGTGCCTCGGCGCCGATACCCATTTGCATCAGCGACTCGGCGCCGGCGGGATGATCGGACGGAAAGCCGTCGTGATCGATCTCCACGAGTGCGGCGCCGCCCTGGCCGTTCGACTCGATGCGATAGGATTCGGCGGTACGCGACGCAGGATCGAAGAGTTCCACCGTTCCGGCGACCTCTCCGTTCACCACCGACAGCACCACCTGGCTTTCCGGATTGCCGACGACATGACCGTGCCACGAGTAGTCGCGTGCGCCGCGCTGCTCGATGGCCTCCTTTTGCAGCACGATCACCCGGCCATCGAAGAGCTCGACCCCGATCCGTTCGGCCGCAGAGGGGGACCGCGGGTCGAGGTATTCGAGGTCCACCCTCACGGCCCGCGCCCGCGCCATCTCCGGCCGGAGCCGCTGGGCCTTCGGGATCGCCTTGCCGCCGATGGTGGTGGGGGCGGCCGGAGCAAGGAGCATCGGCACCGTGTCCGCGGCACGCGCCGGCAGAGTTGTCGCCAGCATGACTAGCGGCGCGAGCACGAAGGTACACAGGCACGCCAGGGCGGTACGCCGGCGGCGGTAGTCGGGCTCGAAGAGGCCGGCCGGCCGGCAGGTGGTTCCGATCGCGCGTGATCCCATGCGTGCTCCCGGTGAGGCAGCGCAAAGGACCGACGAGGGACCGACAGGGGTCGCGGCACCGGTGCAGTGCCGCGAGGCGCAGCACGACTTCCAGGGCGGCGCGCCCGGGCATTGCCGGGCGGGTCTGGCGGTCCCGCTATCCTAGGACTTGCGTCCCTTAGACCGGTGACTTTGCGTCCCCGGCTTTCGCCGGGTTTGCCTTGGTCAGACGAAACTGCTTTCTACCGTTGCATGGTGAGGGTGCGGACCGCGTGCGTCAATCGTCGCGGAGGCGAAATGCCCACGTGCTGCCGGACGGTCCGTAAGATGGTACCGGCGGTTGTCAGGCATAACCGGTGACGCGGATGCACGCTACGCGCCCGAGCGCACGCGACCTCGGGCTCGCGCCGGCCAACGCGAAGCCGTAAGCGGTCGAGACCCTCCGCCATGCCGTCCCGCCACGCCCTGATTCCGCCGCCACCCGCATCGCGATCTGGGGGTTTTCCGGGTTGTCCCAAGCGATCCTGTGGCTTGCGATCGCCGAGCGCGGCCAGTCCCCGCGGTGCGCTGGAGAAGTTCCCGCTGTGACGCTAGGAGTCCTCCGGCGGATCGCGCGGCGCAGCGCCGCTGCCGGGATCATCCGGA
>JBDTWB010000077.1:0-17297 GCA_040006895.1 Casimicrobiaceae bacterium
CCTAGCGCTCCGGACTGTCGCGCGTCGTTGCCAGATCGTGGCGGCGACCGCATCCAAGCCACGCGGCGGTCGACAGCGCAAACGCGCCGCCACGCCTATCGACCTCGGGGGGTCGGCGTGGCAGGGGACGTCGTTGCGCACGACGCATCGCGCCGGCTCAATCGCGCGGAATGCAGTCCGGTCTATCCAATCCGCGCGACCGACCCGCGCGCCATTATTCGTGCCCGATCACTCCACGCGAAGCGATTCGGGTGCTAGATAGTTCTGGCGGTAGGTTTCGAAGGGAACCTCGTTGCGCTGTTCGATCGCGTGCTGCTTGTCGAGGGAGTCGCGCGCCAGGTCACGGAAGCGGGATTCGAACGCCGGAGCAAGGGGCGCGGCCAGCAAGGTGCGACGATGGCGCCGCGACTGGTCGACGATGTAGCTGAAGTACGAACCGCGATGATGCTGCTGGATCTCTCGCAGCATCCGCGCCGAGGGCAGGGTATCCGGATCCGCTGCCGTTGCCACCACGCCCGCGAGGGCTTCGCGATAGCCGGTTCCACCCTGGGCCCTGTCGAGCGCCGCCGCCACGGGCACGCATTCGCCGAGGAGCTGCCGGGCCCATTCTCGCAACTCGACCTGCGCTTCGCCGCGCTCCAGGGTGAGACCCGGCTCGCGACCGCTTGCCGCCACGCGCTGCTTGTTGCGGCCGATTGCCGCAATTTCGCGGGGGCTGTCGGGCGGGCTCTCGCTCAGGAGACACTGCAGCAGGAAAATGTCCAAAAAGCGTGCGGTTTGCGCAGTAATGCCAATGGGCGAAAACGGATCGAGATCCATCGCCCGCACCTCGATGTATTGCACCCCGTGCGTGCGCAGGGAGCGCAGCGGCCGCTCGCCGGATCGCCCAACGCGCTTCGGGCGAATGGTGCTGTAGAACTCGTTCTCGATCTGCAACAGGGTGGTGGCGAGCTGGCGGTAATCGTCGCCTTTGCGGATGCCCATGCTCTCGTACGCGGGGTAGGGCGTGACCAACGCCTCTTCGAGGGACGCCGCATAGCTCGCGAGATCGTTGTAGCTCACCGCCAGCGCGTCCTGGGTCGCACTGAGGTAGCCGAGCCTCCCCATCCGCAGCGACGTCGCATGGGGCAGGTAGAGCGTGCCGGCAGCGAGCTCCTGCAGTGCGTGCTCGCGACCTTCGACAAAGCTTGCGCAAACGGCCGGCGAAGCGCCGAACAGGTACAGCAACAGCCATCCATGTCGCCGGAAGTTGCGGATCAGGGAAAAGTACGCTTCGTTGACGTCGCCAAAGCCCGCGATCGGCCAGCTCTCCTCGGCAAGCGAGAAGTTGTAATGCAGCCCGGAGATCATCTGCATGCGGCGACCGTAGCGGTGCGAGAGTCCGATCCGGTAGACGGTCTTGGCGCGACCCACGTTGGAGTTGCCGAACTGCGCGATCGGAATCGCATCTTCGCTCGGAAGATGACAGGGCATGCTTCCACACCACATCACCTCGTCGCCGATCTGCCGGTAGACGAACTGGTGGATCGACTCGAGCTCGTCGAGGCAGCCCGCGACCGTATCGTGCACCCCGGTGATGAGTTCGAGCTGCGACTCGCTGAAGTCGGTGGTGATGTGCGGATGCGTCAGCGCCGAGCCGAGGGCCCGCGCGTGCGGGGTGGTTGCCAGCATGCCGTCCGGCTGGACCCTCAGGCTTTCCTTCTCGATGCCGCGCCGCAGCGTCGACAGGACACGACCCGCCAGGGCGTCGAGCCGGGTCTGCAAGTAATTGGTCGGATTCATGGCAGTAGTGGGTGTGAGGTGCTGGTCGTCAGGCGACCTGGAGCAATACCACACCGCGACGCGGCGCGCGCCTGGACATTAAGCAAGGCGGACGAAGGCGCGCCGCCGCGCGTGGCGTTCCCACGGCCGATGGCTGGTCGGCGTGCGAAGTCTGCATGCCATGGAATTGTGCGCGTTGGGTGACGGGACCCGGGGCTTCCGCCTGCCGCGTCCCGTTGCCCGCTCCAGATCGCAGGAGCCGGGCGAGCACCAGGGAGGCGCGTCGCGACGCTCACCAGTTCCACATCGCGCCGTCGCGCAAGCGGGCCACGGGAAGGTAGGCGCGCTCGTAGGGATACTTGGCGGCGAGCGCTTCGTCGATGTCGACGCCGAGTCCGGGCACGGCGTCGGTCACCATGTAGCCCGCTTCGAAGCGATACCGATGCGGGAAGACGGCATCCGTTTCGGGTGTGTGCCGCATGTACTCCTGGATGCCGAAGTTGGGCACCCACAGCCCGAAGTTCACCGCCGCGGCCATCGAGATCGGCGACAGGTCGGTGGCGCCGTGGCAACCCGTACGCACCTGGTACAGGGACGCGAAGTCGGCAATCCGGCGCAGATGGGTGAGTCCGCCGGCGTGCACCACTGTGGCGCGCACATAATCGATGAGTTGGTTCTGGATCAGGTCCTTGCAGTCCCAGATGGACGAGAAGATCTCCCCGACCGCGAGCGGCGTCACCGTATGCTGGCGGATCAGTCGAAACGCTTCCTGATTCTCCGCCGGCGTCGCGTCCTCGAGCCAGAACAGCCGGAAGGGTTCGAGCTCCTTGCCGAGTCGCGCCGCCTCGATCGGTGTCATGCGGTGGTGACCGTCGTGCAGCAGATGGTGGTCGTAGCCGTAGGCGTCGCGCACCTTCCGGAAGAGCTCGGGCGTGTGGCGCAGATAAAGCGACGTATCCCACACCTCTTCGTCCGGCAGGCCCTTGTCGGCAGGTTCGTAGTAGAGGTCGCCCTTGGCTACGCCGTACGCCTTGTCGAGGCCCGGCACGCCGGCCTGGACACGGATCGCCTTGTAACCCATGTCGACGTAACGCCCGACCGCTTCGACCGCTTCGCCGTGATCGCGGCCGTTGGCGTGGCCGTAGACCATCACCCCCTCCCGGCTCTTGCCGCCGAGAAGCTGGTAGACCGGCATGCCGGCGACTTTGCCCTTGATGTCCCACAGCGCCATGTCGACCGCTGCAATCGCGGTCATGGTGACCGGTCCGCGTCGCCAGTAAGCACCGCGATACAGGTACTGCCAGATGTCCTCGAGATTGGCGGGATCGCGACCGATGAGGCAGGGGATGACGTGATCGTCCAGGTACGATTTTACGGCCAGTTCCCGGCCGTTGAGCGTCGCATCGCCGACGCCGTGGAGTCCTTCGTCGGTCACGATCTTCAAGGTGACGAAGTTCCGGCCGGGGCAGGTGACGATGGTGGACGCGCTCAGGATTTTCATGATGGCCTTCGGGGGTTTCGGCCGGTGCGCGGTGGTGCGATACGCGTGGCCTCCGCTCGGTTGCCGTTTCCGGAAACGGTGGGCGCCGCGGCAGACGGCGGGAACGGCGGGCACCGTGGGGAACGACGCCGTGCTCCTGCCGATGATAGCGCCAGGGCACCGCCCGGTGCACCGGGGATTTTCAGAAGACGCGCGGAGGCGGCCCCACGGCGCCATCGACCGGCGGCGCAAGGACCATTCCTACCGCGGCGAGCGCGTCTTGCGCGGCGCGGGGTCGAGCGCCTGATAGTGACGGAAGATGCCCTGCGCGTTGAACGGCAGTCGACGCTCTGAGGCGAGATAGGCTTCAATCCGCGGCCGGACCGCCACCTGTGCATGCAGCGCCATGACGTGGGGAAAGCGCGACGCTACCGCCTTCATGGCGTTGGGAAATGCATAGTGCAGGCCGGCCACGACCTGGAACAGCGACAGATCGGCGTACGACAGCTTGGCGCCGACCAGCCACGTCGGCCCGGAGGCATTGCTCGCCAGCACGCGCTCGAAGTATTGCAGGTACTTCGGGACCCTGGTCTTGGTGAAATCGGCGGCACGACGCTTGGCTTCGCCGCGCTGGTCTTCGTAGTAGAGGCTGGGCCCGAGCGGATGATGCGCATCGTGCGCCTCGCCCACCAGGTCGGCGAGCGTGAGCTGCAGCTGGTGGGTCCATAACCGCCCGGTCCCGCCCTTGGGGGCGAGTCCGTGCCGCTTGCCAATGAAAAGCAGGATGTTCGCCGTCTGCCCGATCAGGCGCTTGCCGGCCCTCAGGAACGGCGGTGCGAACGGCGGATGGACGAGTTCGCCCTCGAGGAGCGCCAGCATCCGCGCTTCGCCGTCATCGGTGCGGGCGACGTCGAGGTAGCCGACGCCGCCTTCCTCGAGCGCCAGGCGCACGAATTCACCGCGACCCTGGATCGATGGCCAGTAGTAGAGCTCGTAGCGCATGACAGGATTCCTTTGCCAAGTTGAAGCGTTCGGGGGTTGCGGCGCACGCCGGATCGGCGCCGCGCGGCGGCACCGGGCGACGTCGCCAGGACGCATGTTATCGTCACGCCCGTGCAGCCGATCGTCGACGTCGCCAGCGTTTCCAAAGCCTACGCTACCGGCTTCCAGGCGTTGACCGATGTCAACCTGACGATCCGGCAAGGCGAGATCTTCGCCCTGCTCGGTCCGAACGGGGCGGGCAAGACCACGCTCATCAGCATCGTATGCGGCATCGTCCGGGCCACGACCGGCCAGGTGACCGTCGCGGGTCACGACATCATCGCGGACTACCGCGCCGCGCGCGCGCTGATCGGGCTCGTACCGCAGGAGCTCACCACCGACGCCTTCGAGTCGGTATGGAACACGGTTTCGTTCAGCAGGGGTTTGTTCGGCAAGCCGGCCAACCCCGCCCACATCGAGAAGGTGCTGCGCGACTTGTCGCTATGGGACAAGAAGGACAGCAAGGTGATGACTCTTTCGGGTGGCATGAAGCGTCGCCTGCTGATTGCCAAGGCGCTGTCGCACGAGCCGAAGATCCTGTTCCTCGACGAGCCGACCGCGGGGGTCGACGTCACCCTGCGCGGCGACATGTGGAACCTGGTGCGCACCCTGCGCGCTTCGGGGGTCACGATCATCCTGACAACGCACTACATCGACGAGGCGGAAGAGATGGCGGACCGGGTCGGCGTGATCCGCAAGGGCTCGATCATCCTGGTCGAAAACAAGGTCGAGCTCATGCGCAAACTGGGCCGCAAGCAACTGACGCTGCAGCTCGCGGCACCGCTCGCGGCCGTACCGGCGAACCTGGCGGCGTATCGCCTGGAACTCGCTGCCGAGGGGGCGGAGCTGGTGTATACCTACGACACCAAGGCGCAGGACGAGCAAGCCGACATCGCGGCGCTGCTGCGCGATCTCAACACCGCCGGGATCGGCTTCAAGGACTTGCGGACCAAGCAAAGCTCGCTCGAGGACATCTTCGTGAGCCTGCTCGAGGACGGCCGATGAACACCCATGCGATCGCCGCGATCTACGGCTTCGAGATGGCGCGCACCCGTCGCACCCTGATGCAGAGCATCATCTCGCCGGTGTTGTCGACCTCCCTGTACTTCGTGGTCTTCGGATCGGCCATCGGCTCGCGGATCCCGGAGGTCGACGGCGTCAGCTATGGTGCCTTCATCGTTCCCGGGCTGATCATGCTGTCGCTCCTCACCCAGAGCGTGTCCAACGCGTCGTTCGGCATCTATTTCCCCCGCTTTTCCGGGACAATCTACGAGCTCCTGTCGGCGCCGGTGTCGTACCTCGAGATCGTGATCAGCTACGTCGGGGCGGCCGCCACCAAGTCGATTCTGCTCGGCCTCATCATCCTGGGCACCGCGGCGCTGTTCGTGCCGCTGCGCATCGAGCATCCCGTGTTCATGGTGCTGTTCCTGATGTTGACCGCGGTGACCTTCAGCCTGCTCGGTTTCATCATCGGCATCTGGGCGGACGGCTTCGAGAAGCTGCAGCTCGTGCCGCTCCTGATCCTCACCCCGCTCGCGTTCCTGGGCGGCACCTTCTACTCGATCAGCATGCTGCCACCGCTCTGGCAGAAAATCACCCTGCTGAACCCGGTGGTCTACCTCGTGAGCGGCTTCCGCTGGAGCTTCTACGGCGCGGGCGATGTCAATGTCGAGATCAGCCTGATGATGACCCTCGCGTTCCTGGCGATTTTCGTTGCCGTCGTGGCGTGGATCTTCCGCACCGGATACCGCCTGAAGGCCTGAAGCCGGTGCAGTCGGTAGATATTGCCGGCACGTCACCGCCGGGACCCGCGTCCCCGAGCGTTGAAATGTCCTCCGGTCCTACACGCCGGCGGGACGCGCGCCGACTGTCGCCGGGATGCATGCGGGCTAACCTCGAGGTTTTCACGGAGGCAGCCATGAACGACAACATCGAATCGACCCTCAACGAACTCATCGAGACATCCAAGGATGGCGAGCAGGGGTTCCAGAAGGCCGCTCGCGAGGCGAAGGCGGCCGAACTCACCACGCTGTTCACTCAATGCGCCGCGCGGTGTGCCGAAGGCGCGCGCGAGCTGCAAGGGCTGGTGGGCGAGCTCGGCGGCGATCCGGAGAAATCCGGATCGATCAAGGCCGCGCTGCATCGCGGCTGGATCAGCGTCAAGGATGCCGTCACCCATCGCGACGATCACGCCGTGCTCGAGGAAGTCGAGCGCGGCGAGGACTATGCCAAGGCTCAGTACAAGAAGGCACTCGAGCACGACCTCACGCCCAAGGCGCGGACGGTGGTCGAGCGCCAGTACCAGGGCGTAATCGCCAATCACGACAAGGTGAAGGCGCTGCGCGACAAGTATCGCAGCTAGGGACGACTGCGGGTTGGCAGGGGCGCGGCCCGCGCCCCTGCCGTTTGCTCAAGACCGCACGTTCCCACGCTTTCCGCACCATCCCGCCGGCCGCAATGGCTGGCCAGGCACGCCCCAGCCGCCTATCCGGACGCCCCCATCGACAGCGTTCTCGGGCAGTAGCCCGATCTCGCCGATGGTCCTCTCTCGGCGGCCGAAACTGCCCGCAGTCCGCGTCACAGCGCTAGCCCGCACCGAGAACGCGGTAGGCGGCCTTGACAGGCGTCAATCCGCGCTTTAACGTATACGCAAACAAACACGCAGGTATGCACCGAGGTCCGCCGGTCCGAAGCTGGTGGGTCAAGAATGCCTGGAGTGGGTGAGAGCGCCTGGCGTGGATGAGGGCGCTTGGAGTGCGGTAGAGCAGGGAGGGGGACGGTTGGCTACGGTCGATGCATCACCGGTGCTCGGGCTGGATGCGCTCACGTTCGTGGGCGGGGGACTGGTGCGTCCCGAATGCGTGCTCGCAACGCGCGCCGGCGAGCTCTACACCGCCGACTGGCGTGGCGGCGTCGCCTGCCTGCGCGGGGACGGCGCGTCGCGGCTGTACACCGGCTCCCTTCCCGATGGAACACCGCTCAAGCCCAACGGCATTGCGCTGCGTCGCGACGGCTCCTTCCTGGTCACCCATCTCGGAGACGACGCGGGGGGCGTGTTCACGCTGGATAGAGCCGGTCGGGTGACATCCTTCCTCGATGCCGTCGACGGTGCGCCGTTGCCGCCCACCAATTTCGTGGCCGAGGATGCCGCGGGACGGGTGTGGGTCACGGTCAGCACCCGCCACGTGCCTCGGGTGAGCGCGTCCCGGCCCGACGTGGCCGATGGATTCGTCCTGGTCGTCGATGCCCGGGGCGCCCGCATCGTCGCGGACGGCCTCGGGTACACCAACGAGGCCCTGGTTTCGCCCGACGGTCGCTGGCTCTACGTCAACGAAACCTTCGCCCGCCGGCTCTCCCGCTTCGCTCTGCGTGCCGACGGTGGCCTCGCGAACAAGGAGGTCGTCGCGGAGTTCGGCGCCGGCACGTTTCCGGACGGGCTCACCTTCGATGCCGAAGGCGGCATCTGGATCACGAGCATCGTCAGCAACCGGGTCATCCGGGTCGAGCGCGATGGCCGCCAGGTGGTGTTTTTCGAGGATGCCGACAGCGCGCACCTTGCCCGGGCCGAAGCGGCCTATCGAGCGGGAACCATGGGTCGGACGCATCTCGACTTCCGCGGGGTTGCCCTGGCGAACGTGTCGAGCCTGGCGTTCGGAGGGCCGCGATTGCGCACCGCTTATCTCGGCTGCCTGCTCGGCGATCGAATCGCGGCATTCGACGCGCCGGTCGCCGGGCATCCGCCCATTCATTGGAATTACGGGCCCTTTCCGGCCTGAACACGGAGGAAGCCATGCGTCGCGTCGTTCACGTCCTGCTCGGATTGTGCTTTTTGATTGTCACCACCGCGGCGCGGGCCGATACCGAGATCCGGGTCGCCAAGCAATACGGTCTCGGCTACCTCACCCTCATGGTCATGGAGGACCAGCAGCTTATCGAGAAGCAGGCGCGCGCCGCCGGGATCCCCGATCCCAAGGTCACGTGGGCGACGTTCCGTTCGAGCGACGTGATGATCGACACCTTGCTCTCGGCCAACGTCGATTTCGTCAGTCTCGGCGTGGCGGGCCTGGCCACTGTATGGGCCAAGACCCAGGGCACGGCTAACCCGATCAAGGGCGTCCTCGGCATGAATGCCCTGCCCTACGCCCTCGTGACCCGTGATCCGCGGATCAAGACCATCGGTGACTACACCGCGAACGATCGGATTGCCGTTCCGGCACTGAAGGTCTCCATGCAGGCCATCCTGCTGCAGATGGCCGCCGACAAGCTCTATGGCGATCACCTGCGCCTGGATCCCCTGACGGTTACGATGCGCCATCCCGACGCACTGGCGGTGATCCTGTCCGGCAATCACGAGGTCAAGAGCCATTTCGCGACCCCGCCGTTCATGTACATCGAGCTTGCCGCGCCCGGCGTCCATAAGGTGAGCGACGGCAAGTCCATTCTCGGCGGACCACTCTCGTTCAACGTGATCGCCGCATCCGAGCAGTACCGCAGCAAGAATCCGAAATCGTTCAAGGCCTTCATCGCCGCGTACGACGAGGCGACCGCATGGATCAACGCCAATCCGCGCCAGGCGGCGGAGGCCTACGTGCGCATCACCAAGGAAAAGGCAACGCCTGACGAGATCCTCGCCATGATGCGCGACCCGGATGCCGAGTTCACGGCCATTCCCCGCAACGTCAAGCCGGTCGTCGACTTCATGAACCGCGTCGGCACCATCAAGGTGAAGCCGGCGTCCTGGAAGGATCTCTTCTTCCCGGAAGCCCACGGCCTCGCGGGCAGCTAGACGATGCGCATGGCCGGCAAGTCACCCGGGGTTGCGGACGGGTCGCCTTCGCGCACGCGGCCGCGCAAGGCCGCGCCGGTTGCGCCCGCGGTGTCGCTGGTCGAGCGCGCCTACGCGACGATGCGCCGCCAGATCCTCGACAACGCGTGGCCCCCAGGCTTCGGCGCCCTCGAGCACGAGCTGGCCGAATCACTCGGCATGAGCCGTACGCCGGTGCGCGAGGCGCTCATTCGTCTCGCGCGGGAAGGACTGGTGTCGGTGGTGCCCCGGCACGGCATGCGCGTCCTGCCGGTCTCGGTTGAGGACATGCGCGACATCTACGACGTGCTGACGGCTTTGGAATCGATGGCGGCGGAGCTCGTCGTCCGGCGCAAGCCGAACGCCGCGGACTTGAAGCCGCTCATCGACGCCTCGCGCGACATGGCACGCTCGCTCAAGGCAGACGACCTCGATGCATGGGCGGCTGCGGACGAGCGTTTCCACCGCCTGCTGATCGAGCTGTCCGGCAACCGCCTGCTGATCGATGCCGTCCTGAACTGCTGGGACCGCGCCCATCGCGCCCGGATGGTGACCCTGCGCATGCGGCCCAAGCCGTCCCATTCGACGCGCGAGCATCTCGACGTCCTGGAGAAGATCAAGGGCGGTGACGCGCGCGGAGCGTTCGAGGCGCACCGGGTGCACCGGGAGCGAGGCAGTCGTGAGCTGATTGCAATCCTCGAGCGGTATCGCCTCCAGAATCTCTGACCAACGAAAAGAACGATCATGACCAATAGCACGATCTCCACAGCCGCAGCATCGGCGACCCGCAGCGCGGAGGGGCGCGACGAGCAGGCGTACCGCATTGCCGTGCTTCCCGGCGATGGCATCGGCCCGGAAGTCATCCAGGCCGCCGTTCCACTCCTGGAGAAGCTTTGTCGTAACCAGTCCTTCCGTTTCGAGTGGGACGAGCGTCCCGCCGGCGCGCAGCACTACCAGGCAACCGGCGACGCCCTTCCCCACGCCACGCTCGAGGCGTCGCGGGCGGCCGACGCCATCCTGTTCGGCGCCATGGGCTGGCCCGCCATCCGCTATCCCGACGGCACCGAGATCGCGCCGCAACTCGACCTGCGCGTCGCGCTGGAGTTGTACGCGGGCGTGCGGCCGGCCCGGGCGATACCCGGGACGCCACCGGTCCTGGCCGATCCGCGGGCCGCGGGCATCGACCTCGTGGTGATCCGCGAATCGACCGAAGGATTGTTCGCGTCGCGCGGGAAGGGCACCATCGTCGACGACCGGGAGGCCAGTGACACCATGGTCATCACCCGCGCCGGGTCCGAGCGGTTGCACGACTTTTCGTTTCGCCTTGCGCAGCGGCGGAAGCGACGCGGTTTGCCCGGACGGGTGACGTGCGTCGACAAGGCGAACGTGTTCCGCTCGATGGCTTTCTTTCGCAAGATTTTCGATGAGCGCGCCCGGCAGTTTCCCGACGTGGAGGCCCGGCATCACTACATCGACGCCACGGCGCTCGATCTCATCCGCAAACCGTGGGACTTCGACGTCATCGTCACCGAGAACATGTTCGGTGACATCCTCTCCGACGAGGCGGCCGCGCTGATCGGTGGCATGGGCATGGCGCCATCGGCAGACATCGGCGACCACCACGGCCTGTTCCAACCCTGCCACGGCTCCGCGCCCGACATCGCGGGCCAGGGCAAGGCGAATCCCACGGCGATGATCCTGTCGGCGGCGATGATGCTCGACTGGCTCGCCGAGCGCGCCGGCGACGAGAGCCTGGCTCGGGCATCGGTACGTCTGGAGCACGCCGTCGATGCGGTATTCGCGTCGGGCCGCATCAGGCCATACGAATTCGGCGGCACCGACGGCACCCACGCCATCGCCTCCGCGGTCGCCGCGGAGCTCTGAACCCGTGGACAAGCTCCGCGTCGCCGGCGTGGGCGCCGGCTACTTCAGCCAGTTCCACATGGCGGGCTGGGCTGCAATCGAGGATGCCGAGCTCGTCGCGTGGTGCGATACCGATGCCGCGAAGTGCGCTGCCGCCAGGGCTCGCTACGGTATCCGCGATGCCTTCACCGATGTCGGTGCCATGCTCGACGCGGTGCGGCCCGACCTGGTCGATATCGTGACCCCGCCGGCGACTCACCACGCCTTGGTTGGGGAGGCCGCGCGGCGCGGCATTGCGGTGATTTGCCAGAAGGCGCTCGCCCCTACCTACGACGAGGCGGTCGCGGTCGTCGAAGTTGCCGAGCACGCCGGAATTGCGCTCGTGGTGCACGAAAATTTTCGCTGGCAGCCGTGGTACCGCGAAGCGCGCCGCTTGATCGACGAGGGTCGCCTTGGCGCACTGCACGCGGTCGCCTTCCGACTGCGGCCCGGCGACGGGCAGGGTGCTGCCGCTTACCTCGATCGGCAACCCTACTTCCAGCGGATGCCACGATTCCTCGTGTACGAGACGGCGATCCACCTCATCGACACCTTCCGGTTCCTGGTCGGGGAGGTGGTCGCGGTCACCGCGCGCCTTCGCCGCATGAACCCCGTGATCGACGGCGAGGACGCCGGGTACATCATTTTCGAGTTCGCGGACGGCGCGACCGGTCTCTTCGACGGCAACCGCCTCAACGATCACGTCGCCGAGAACCCGCGACGCACGATGGGCGAGATGTGGCTCGAAGGCGCCGCCGGCGTGCTGCGCCTGGATGGCGACGCGCGGCTCTGGTGGAAGCCCCACCAGCGCGAGGAAAGCCAGATCGATTACGACGCCGGCGACACCGTCACGTTCGGTGGCGGTGCCTGCGAACGCCTGCAACGGCACGTGGTCGCCCATCTACGTCACGGGGGTCCGGTCGAGAACCTCGGCCGGGAATACCTCGTGAATCTACGCATCCAGGAAGCCGTCTACGCGTCGCACGCGAACGGCTGCCGGATCGCCCTCGACGCAGCGCCGAGCAAACACGAGGTCACCATCGGCGCGCCATCCCAGCACGCGGCAAGGCGCCGCGCATAACAGCAGCCATAGGAGGAGTCATGCAAGGTCGAGCAATCGTGAAACAGGCGATCGTGGTTCTCGCGACGACGGTGCTTTGCAATGCCGCGTGGGCGCAGACGGTCCTGAAGTTCAGCCATACCGACCAGCCGGGCGGCACGCGCCAAAAGGCGGCCGAGATGTTCGCCCAGAAGGTCGAGCAGTACACCCAGGGTCGCTACAAGGTGCAGGTCTATCCCGCCGGCCAGCTCGCCAACGATCCCAAGGCCGTCGAGCAATTGCAGCTCGGAGGCGTCGATTTCACAGTGACCGGGACGGGGACCTACGCCACGCACATTCCCACCCTCAATCTCACGGCACTGCCGTTCCTGGTCGAAGGCTACGAGCAGGGCTGGAAGCTGTACGACGACTCGAAGTGGCTGCAGGCGCAGTTTGCCAAGGGACCGGAGAAAGGATTCCGGTTCCTCGCCACGTGGGAAGCAGGCTTTCGCAGCATGACCACCAAGGAGCCGCTCGCCACGCCGGCCGACGCCAAGGGCAAGAAGCTGCGCAGCTTCCCGAACGAGATGATGCGCTGGCAACTCGAGGCGATGGGTTTCAACGTCGTCATCCTGCCCTTGCCCGAGGTCTACCTCGCGATCCAGCAGGGTGCGGTGAGCGGCCAGGAAAATCCGATCGATACGATATTCGCGAACAAGTTCTACGAGGTCGCGCCGAACGTGACCCTGACCCAGCATGTGTACAGCCCCATCCCGCTCACCATCTCGGAAAAGACCTGGCAAAAGCTGTCGCCCCAGGATCGCGAGGCCGTCACCAAGGCCGGCCGGGAAGTCGAGGATTGGATCCGCAAGGAGATCAGAGCCAACGATGATCGCCAGCTGAAGGAGATGGAAAGCAAGGGCGCGAAGGTGGCCCGTCCCGCGATCGGCCCCTGGCGCGATGCGGTGAAGCCGGTGTACGCCAAGGCCAAGGAAAAATACGGCGCCGATGTCGACGCCATCCTGGCGGATGCCGACGCTGTCCGGCGCGCGGTGCCGGCGAAATAGCTGCGCCGGCGATGGCCACGCGAACGACGATCGGGGACGACACGCCGGGCAGCGCGCACCGCTCCGCGAGCAGCGGGCGCGGCGAAGGATGCGCGCCGCCCGAGCCTTTGCTGCCCGTGATGCCGTGGGCACCTGCGCCCTTGCGATGGCTGGGGACGCTCATCGACTGGGTCATCGTCCTGATCGGCGTGACGATGGCGACACTGGTATTTTCCAATGTCGTCGTCCACAACGTCTTTCGCGGCGATATCGCCTGGACGACCGAGTTCAGCGAGTTGCTGATGGTGTGGGTGACGTTCCTCGCCGGCGCGGCCGCAACCCGGCGGGGCGCGCACATGGTGGTCGGCGAATTCCTGGGGCGGCTGTCGGTCGCGCGGCGTCGAGCCGCCGATGCCGCGATCCAGACGGTGGTGCTGGTGACCCTGGCGCTACTCGTGTGGTACGGAGTCGGCATCGCCTATGCCGCACGGGCCAACGAGCTCACCGTGCTCGGCTGGCCGATGGCCACCCAGTACGCCGCGTTGCCGATCGCATCGGCACTCACCATGGTGTTCGTTGCCTGGGACCTCGTGCAGATCCTGCAGCGCCGATCGGCAGCCGAGCGTTACGGCAGCGGGAGCGGACATTGATCCTATTCGAGACATTCGGACTGTTCGTGCTGCTGACCCTGGTCGGCGTGCCCCTGGTCTACGGTCTGCTGGTTTCCACGGCAGGTGTCATTTTCGCGAAGGGCCTGACTTATCCGCTGACCTCGGTGTTCCTGAGCTACATCGGCGGGGTCGAGCCGTTCATCCTGATCGCGGTCCCGCTGTTCATCCTGGCGGGCGAGGTCCTGTCGCGCGGCGGCGTGGGCCTGCGGATCGTCACGTTCGCGACCGTGCTCTTAGGCTTCTTGCCCGGCGGGCTGGGCATCGCGACGGTCGCGTCGAGCCTGGTCTTCGGGGGCATCTCCGGATCGGCGATTGCCGATACCGCGGCGATCGGCTCGGTCATGACCCCCGCGATGGTCCGCAAGGGCTACTCGCCGGCGTTCGCCGGCGCGCTCATGTCCACCGCCGGCACCTTGGCGGTGGTGATGCCGCCCTCGATTCCGATGCTGGTCTATGCCTTCGTGGCCGGCGCATCGGTGCGCGACCTGTTCCTGGCGGGAGTGGTGCCCGCATTCCTGTTCGCGTTCGGACTGATGCTCGTGTGCGCGTGGACTGGTATCAAGACCGGGTGTGACAACGGCCATCAGCGCGTCCGGGCGCGGGTGGTCGGCCAGGCGTTCCTCGCGGCGCTGCCGGCGCTCATCATGCCGGTAATCATCCTCGGCGGCATCTGGACGGGCACGTTCACTCCGACCGAAGCCGCGGCAGTGGCCGTGGTCTATGGACTTTTCGTATCGATGATCATCTATCGCGACCTGACGGTGCGGGATCTGCCGGCGCTCTTTCTGAAGGCGTTCATCACCAGCGGCGTGGTGATGGTGGTGATCGGGGCGACGGGGTCGCTGGCGTGGCTGATCACGGTCGAGCAGGTGCCCGTCCAGCTCGCGGGGTTGGTGACCGAGTATGCGCATTCCCAGTGGATGTTCCTGCTCCTGGTCAACGTCGCACTGCTCGCCCTTGGATGCTTCATCGAGCCCGTGCCGGCGCTGATCCTGGCGGCGCCGCTCTTGGTGCCCCTGGCGGCTGCGTTCAAGATCGACCTCGTGCATTTCGGGCTGATCATGACCTGCAACCTGGCGATCGGCCTCTACACCCCGCCGGTGGGCGGCACGCTGATGGTCGGCGCCCGCCTTGCCGGAGTGGGGATGGGCGCCGTGGTCCGCGCCCTGATTCCGCAACTCATGATCAGCGTCGTAATCCTATTGCTGATAACGTACGTCCCGGCCATCGGACTTTCGCTCGTGCGGCTGTTCCGCTAGGCAGCGCTTCCGGCAGGACCGTTCTCGACGTATGCACGCGGGGTAGTGAACCATGAAGCCGATCCTTCTCGGCGCCATCGCCGACGACTTTACCGGCGCGACCGATCTTGCCAACATGCTGGTGCGCGCCGGCATGCGGACGGTGCAGACCATCGGCGTTCCGGACGCGCCGGAGATCGATGCCGAGGCCGACGCGGTCGTGGTGGCGCTGAAGTCGCGCACCATCCCGTCCGCCGAGGCCGTCGGACAATCGCTTGCCGCCCTGCGCTGGCTGCAGGTGGCCGGGGCGCGACAGATCTATTTCAAATACTGCTCGACGTTCGATTCCACGGACGCGGGTAACATCGGTCCCGTGGCCGATGCCCTGCTCGACGCAATGGGCGCACCGTTCACGATCGCGTGCCCGGCGTTTCCGACCAACCGGCGCACCATCTACCTCGGTCACCTGTTCGTCGGCGACGTGCTGCTCTCCGATTCGCCGATGCGCGATCATCCGCTCACGCCGATGACCGATGCGAATCTGGTGCGGGTACTGGGACGGCAGACCGATCGACCGGTGGGTCTGGTGCCGCACGCGATCGTGCAGCGCGGCGCCGATGCGATCGGGCAGGCGTTCGCGCGCCTGCAGGGCGCAGGCATGGGCTACGCCGTTGTCGATGCACTCGATGATGCCGACCTGATGGCGATCGGCGCCGCCTGCCGCGACCTGGCCCTCGTGACGGCCGGCTCGGGCATCGCGCTGGGCCTGCCGCAGAATTTCCACGCCCAGGGCCTGCTCGCCCCGCGCAGCGAAGCGGCGATGATTCCCGACGTCGCCGGGAAGTCCGCCGTGCTGGCAGGCTCCTGCTCGGCCGCGACGCGCGCGCAGGTCGAAGCAATGGCCGCCACGCATACCGCGATCGCCATCGACCCCCTTGCTGCAGACGATCCCGCTGCGCTGGCGGCGCAGGCGCTTGCTGCCGCGGGGCAGGATCTCGTGGCCGGTCGACCTTTCGTGATCTATTCGAGCGCCGCGCCGGAGCGTGTGCGCGCCGTCCAGGAAACGCTCGGCCGCGATGTTGCGGCCGAACGCATCGAGCACACGTTCGCGCTGCTCGCCCGCGAACTGGTCCGGGCAGGGGTCCGTCGCCTGGTCGTGGCCGGCGGCGAGACGTCCGGAGCCGTGGTGCAGGCGCTGGACATCAAGCTTCTCGCCATCGGCCGGGAGATCGATCCCGGCGTGCCGTGGACGACGGCACGTGGCGGCACCACCCTCGCGCTCGCCTTGAAGTCGGGCAATTTCGGGGGCGCGGATTTCTTCCTCAAATCACTCGCCATGCTGCCATGAGCACCAGCGCACGAGCCGACGCCGGGCAGCGCGAGGCGTTGTGCCTCCTGGCGCGGTCGCTGTTCGAGCGCGGCCTCACCCACGGTAGCACCGGCAACCTGTCGCTGCGCACCGCGGCCGGCTACCTGATGACGCCGACCGGCGCGTCACTGGGGTCGCTCGATCCGGCCCGGCTGTCCGTGCTCGACAGCGCCGGAACGCACATCGACGGCGCCGCACCCACCAAGGAAGCGCTGCTGCATCTCGCGATGTACCGCGCACGGCCTCGCGACGAAGCGGTGATTCACCTGCATGCGACCCATTCGGTCGCGGTATCGGTGCTCGCCGACACCGATCCTGCGGATGCCCTGCCGCCGCTCACGGCCTATTACGCCATGCGGGTGGGCAGACTGCCGCTCGTGCCCTACTTCGCACCGGGCGATGCGGCGCTCGCGCAAGCTGTAGGCGACTTTGCCGCCGGACATCACGCGATGCTGCTCGCGAACCATGGCCCGGTCGTGTCCGGGTCCTCGCTTTCGGCCGCGGCCGACGCCATCGAGGAGCTCGAGGCTACCGCGAAGCTGTGGCTCCTGGTGCGGCACGAGCGGGTGCGCCCCCTCGATGGCGCGCAGGTCGACGCGCTGGCCCGCCTATTTCCCCGTTGACAGTACCCCAGGTACGTCGTCACCGTGCGGTTCGAGCTCGATGCGACCCACCGCACTGAAGTCATGTCGGCAATGCTCGCCAAGGCCCTCGACTCGCGAACCCGAACCCGAATGCCGGCAGGGACGGGTGCATCGATGCCGACGCTCCCGGCAAGATCTTTCTCTGCGAGGTGTATGACGATCCCGCCGCCTTCGATGCGCACGTGGCGAGCCCGCACTTCCGCACGGTCGATGCCCGTGTCGCGGATTGAATGCTGAACAAGCGCGTACAGGCATATCAGCGGGTCGCACCCTTGGCACCCGGTGCGGAGGTGCCCGCCTAG
>JBDTWB010000078.1:0-17011 GCA_040006895.1 Casimicrobiaceae bacterium
GTCGTCGCCGCAGTCGTCGCCGTTGCCACCGCAGCTGCCACCGCCGTTGCCGGACCAGCCCGTCGTACCGAAAGCGGCGGCGCCGCGGGCGGAAGCGACGGCGCCCCCGGCCCTGCCACGACCGTTTCCCGCGGCCCCGGCCGCCGCCCCGTCCCCGACCGCCGCGCCGGACGCACGCGCCCGCGATTCGCAGGATGCGCGCACTGTCGGATCGACGTCGCCCGCGGCCGGCGCTTCATCGGTGCACGGCGAGACCAAGCCGCTCCCGACACCGCCTGTTGCCGCCGACACGCTGCGGGGCCACGCGCGACGCGACGGCGCAGCACCGCGCAGCATGGCGCCGCCGACCCTGGAATCACGGCAGGCGCCGGCCCCGCTCGGCACGTCGCGCCCGGGTCAGGCAGCTGCTGCCGTCGGTATGGGACCTTCAGCGGGACCTTCGGCGGCAGGACCTTCCGCAGGATCTGCCGCGAAGTCGACCGCGGAAGCGCCGGCGTTTGCCGACTGGGTCGCCGCGATCGAGGCCCTGGTTCGCGGCCAGCGCGACGCCGAGGCGCGGCGCGAGCTCACGCGGCTGCGCGCGCGGTACCCCGAGCGCCTGGACGACCTGCCGCCGGCCCTGCGCGCGCTGTTGCCGCCGGGCTGAGGCCTGGCCGACACCGGCATGGCCTTCAACACCTGCTCGCACAGGGGAATCCACGCCGCCTGGGCGCGCGGCTAGTGTCGGGAAGAAATCCAGTCTTCAAAACCTGCTCGCACACGTGAATCCACACCGCCTGCGCGCGCGGTTACTGCCATAGCGGGACATAGTATTCAAAACGTGCGTGCACCCATGCACCCACTCCGCCTGCGCACGCGACTACCGCGGGAATGAGACGTCTGCTCCGAGCGGCAGTTGACCCATGCGAGGGTCGTACAGGCGCTCCAGCAGGCGTCGCACCGGCGCGGGGATTCCCAGAGACCGCGTCGCACCCGGCTCTACCCAGGCGCGATCGCTTCCGTCCATCGCTTCGGGCGCGCGCGCGAGACGCACATGCACCGGATGGATCGTCAGCCGGAAATGGGTGAAGGCATGGTCGATCGGTGCGAGTGGTTCACAGGCAGCCGCATCCGCGACGACGGCGTAGCGGCTGGCGCAGACGCTGCGTACGTCGGATTCCATGGTCAACTCGGGAAGGCTCCACAACCCGCCCCAGACGCCAGTCGTGCCGCGACGCTCGAGCAGCACGGCACCGCCTGCGTCGAGCACGAGCATGCGCACCGATCGCTCCGGCAGGGTCCGGTTCGGCCGCGGGGTGGGAAGCGCGGTGACGCGCTGCTCGAGGCGGGCGATGCAGTCCTCGGCGACCGGACACCTCTCGCAGCGCGGCCGATGCCGCACGCACACCGTCGCACCGAGGTCCATCATCGCCTGGGTGTAGGCCTCGATGTCGCAGGCAGGCAGGACGGATTCGGCCGCGGCCCATAGCACCCGCGCAACGCGCGGCTCGCCGGGAAAGCCCTCGACCCCGCGATGGCGCGCGAACACCCGCTTGACGTTGCCGTCGAGGATGGCGCCGCGGGTGCCGAACGCGAACGCGGCGATGGCCGCGGCGGTGGATCGCCCGACGCCCGGCAACGCGGCGATGGCGTCGGCATCCCTGGGGAATCTCCCCTGGTGCTCGCGCATCACCACCTGCGCCGCCTCGTGCAGGTGACGCGCGCGACGGTAATAGCCCAGTCCGCTCCACAATCCCAGCACGACGTCGAGCGGCGCGCGCGCGAGAGCCCCCACGTCGGGCAACGCCTCGAGAAAGCGGTGGTAGTACGGTATGACCGCCGTGACCTGCGTCTGCTGCAGCATCACCTCGGAAAGCCAGATGCGGTAAGGATCACGGGTGGTCTGCCACGGCAGGTCGTGACGGCCGTGGGTCGCATGCCACGCGACGACGCGGTCCGCGAAGGCAATCGGCACGGCACGCGCCGCCGATGCCGCCTCCGACATGATCAGCGTCCGGTCAGGCGCTGCCGTGCCTTGGCCGCCGCGTCCGACTGCGGATAACGCGCGACCAGTTCCTCGAGCGTGCGTCGCGAGGCAACCGTATCGCCCAGCTCGAACTGGCTGGTGGCGATGTTGAGCACGGCGTCCGGCACCTTCTGGCTATCGGGATAGGTGCTGATGAGCTGGCGTTGCGATCCGATGGCGCCACGAAAATCGCGCTGAGCGTACTGCGCGTTGCCGATCCAGTACTGCGCGGACGGCGCGAGTGCGCTCCGCGGAAAGTTGCGCACGAATGCTGCGAAGCTCTGCACCGCGGCTCCGTAATTGCCGGCCTTGAATAAGTCCAGCGCGGAATCGTAGGCGCGCTGCTCGCCCGCCGAATCCGGACCCGGTCGCGCACCCAGTCCGCCGGCGTTCGCGGGCGGAGGACCGAAGCTCGGTGCCGGCCCCGTCGCCGACGCTGCGCCGGCGGAGTAGCCGGACGCGTTGCCGGCATTGACCGCATCGACCGCCGCGTCCGAGGACGTCGGCTGCGGAGCCGGCGCGGGCGCGGTGCGTGGCTGGGTGCTGCCGGTCGCGCTGCCTGCCGATTCCAGCCGCCGCATGCGCGAGTCGAGATCGACGTACAGGTCACGCTGCCGCTTCTGCGCTTCGCCGAGCTCGTAGGCGATCACCTCGAGCTGGCCGCGCAGCTGCGCCATCTCGCGCTTCAACTGCTCGATCTGGTTGAAGATGTCGACCAGGCCCTGGTTCTTGACCTGGGTCTCGACGGCGGCGATGCGGTCTTCGAGCAATCGCCGGAGCTGGTCGATGCGCTGGTTGGTGAGCTCGATGCGCTGGCGCGCCTCGGTGTCATCGAACAGCGCGGCGCCGGCGGGCACCGCGGCGCTCGCGACCAGGCCGCCGCACAGCACGGCCATCACGAACCGTGTTGCGGGCGAGGACTTCACTCGCCCTGGTAGACGATGTCGGCGCGGCGGTTCGCGGTCCACGCGGATTCGTCATGGCCGGGGTTCTTCGGCTTTTCCTCGCCGAAGCTCACGGTCTCGATTTGCGCATCCGATGCACCGAGCACGCGCAGCAACTGCCGCACTGCATCGGCACGACGCTGGCCGAGCGCGATGTTGTACTCGCGGCTGCCACGCTCGTCGGTATTGCCTTGCACCGTGATTCGCGTGTTGCGGTTCTGCTGCAGGTAGCGCCCGTGCGCCTCGATCAGGCTGCGATACTCGTCCTTGACCGCATCGCTGTCGTAATCGAAGTACACCGAGCGCTTGGACAGGATGTTGTTGGGATCGCGCAGCGCGGCTGAGCCTGCCCCGCCCGCCCCGCCAGGCGTCGCGCCGGCGCCAGCGCCGCTGCCGCTGCCCGTGGCGCTTCCCGACACGCCGCCCCCGGTGGCACCGCCCGTGGTCGCGCCCGAGCCCGCATCAGCCGGGTTCACTGCGGTGGGTGTGCGGTCTTCGACCGGTGCCGACTGCTGGGGATTGGTCGAGCATCCGGCGAGGAGCCCGATGAAAATGGCTCCGAGAATCAACTTGCGCATGTTGCCTCCTTGACGACGTTGGTGATGGATGTCGCGCATCAGGTGCGCGGCAAAGGACCCCAGGCGGGATCGCGCACGTCCGTCGCTGGCGCGACCAGCCGCTGCTTGACGCGGCCGTCGGAAGAGACCGCGGCCAATATACCACGCCCCCCCTGCTCGGCCGCGTACAGGATCATCTTCCCGTTGGGTGAAACGGACGGACTTTCATCGAGTGGACCCGGCGTCAGGATCTGCACCTGGCGCGTCGCGTAATCCTGGACCGCAACCTGGAAGCGTCCGCCATCGCGACGCAGGAAGACGAACGATTTGCCGTCCGGGGAAGCACGCGGCGACACGTTCCAATTGCCATCGAACGTCATTCGCTCCACAGCGCCGCTGCCGACGGCGACACGATAGATCTGCGGCGAGCCGCCACGGTCGGACGTGAACAGCAGCGACTGGCCATCGGGGGCGAAGCTCGCCTCGGTGTCGATCGCCGGCGAGCTGGTCAGACGCTGCACGCCGCTCCCGTCGGCATTGATGAGATAGATGTGCGACCCGCCATCCTTGGATAGCGTGACCGCGAGCCGCCGGCCGTCGGGCGCCCATGTCGGCGCGCTATTGCTCCCGCGGAAGTTGGCGAGCAACGTACGCTGCCCGGTGCCGAGCGACTGGATATAGATCACCGGCTTCTTGGATTCGAGCGAGACGTAGGCAATGCGCGTGCCGTCCGGCGACCACGACGGCGACAGCAGCGGCTCGTTGGAGCTCACGATGGTCTGCGGTCCGAAGCCATCGGCGTCGGCGACCTGCAGCTGGTAGCGCGGACCCTGCTTGGTGATGTAGGCGATGCGGGTGCTGAACACGCCGACGTCGCCGGTGATCTTCTCGTAGATGATGTCGGCGATCTTGTGCGCCGTGGCGCGGAACTGCTGGGGCGTCACGACGTAGCTCATGCTGGCGAGCTCGGCCTGCTTGACGGCGTCCACCAGCGCGAAACGGACGTCGACCCGGCCGTCGGCGAGCGGCGTCATGCTGCCGACCACGATCGCGTCGGCGCCGCGGTTGCGGAAATCGCCGACGCGGATCTCCGTCGCCCGCGAGGGGCGAGGGACGATGCCGGACGAATCGACCAGGCGAAACAGTCCGCTACGGGAAAGGTCGGCGCCGATGATGCCGCTGATGCCGAGCGGATAGTTCGATTCGTTCTCGAACCCGACAACGGAGATCGGCACCGTCGTGCCTGCACCTCCGACGATCTCGATCGTGAGCTGCGCACGCGTCGTCGGCGCGCCCAGCGCGACCATGAGCACGAGCAGCGGAACGAATGAACGCAGGAAACGGCGCACGTTTTTGGCCTCGTTGCGATGAAAAGGGGGATGGGCGATGGCGAGCCTCGCAGCGTCTGGAGGTCTCACCCGTGGATCACCAACGTGCTGCGGATTATAACGACCGCGCCGGAGGGCAAGGTCTATCCAAGTGAACTGTCAGCCCCCCGGCACAACGCGACAGGGCGGGCCGGCACGTATCGTCCCGGCACGCGACATGACGGGCCGGCACAAATGGTGCGTCTGGCACAAATGGTACGTCTGGAACAAATGGTACGTCTGGCACAAGTTTCGTCGGGCACGAATGTTCATCGAGTACGTATGGTTCGCCTCCCACGCATCGAACATCTGATCGCGCTGCGACGTGGTTGGGTTGAATCGAGTGGTTGATCGCTGCATTCTTTGCACGGGCTCGCGGTCGCAGTCCCTCGGCGCCGCCACCAGCGCCATGCGTTTCGGGTCGCCCCCGGTCGTCGCACCTGCGCACCGCCGTCGTGTCAATGCACCGCGATCGTGGTGGGCAATCCCAGTTCCCCGCGAATGCGATCACCGATCCGCCGTGCCTCGTCCCGCGCGGCGAATGGACCTACAACGACCCGGAAGAGGCCGTTGACGTGCCGAACCTGCGCTTCGACGCCGATCGGGGCCAATTGGTTCGCCAGATGCGCTGCAAAAGCCTGGGCATTGGGATTGCTGGCGAAGGCGCCGAGTTGGACCACGAACCCGCTGGCGACGGCAGCGACCGGCGTGGTCTCGGCCATCGCCACGAGCGGAGCCCCGGCGACGCTCGGCACCGCGACAGGCACCCGCCCGAGCGCGATGGCGCTGCCGGCCGGCGCTGCGGATGTGGGCGCTGCGGATGTCGGCGGCGCGGCGATGGGCGCGGGGGCCGGGCCGGGCGCCACGGCAAGTGCCGCGGCTGACACGGGTGGCCCGGCAGTTCGTAGCTCCGGGCCGCGGTCGGAGCCGCTCGCTATATTCCGCGCCTGCGGGTCGGCGACGCCAGCAGCGGCTGCCGTGACGACATTTGCCGGGTTCGCGGTCGGGGTCGGGGTCGCGCTCGCGCCCATCGCCACCGCGCCGCCAGCACCGCCCGGACGGCTGCCCGCCGCCGCCACGGGTGGCAGTGGCAGTGCCGCGGTTCCCATGGGCTCGTCGATCAGCAGCGCTTCCACCTCGACCTCGCCGCTACCCTTTTGGGCAATACCGAGTCGGTGCGCGGCCGCATACGACAGGTCGATTACCCGGTCGTGCAGGAACGGCCCGCGATCATTGACCCGGACGATCACCGTGCGGCCGTTGCCCGGGTTGGTGACCCGCGCGAAGGACGGCAATGGCAGGGTCGGGTGCGCAGCCGTCATCGCGAACATGTCGTAAGTCTCGCCGATCGAGGTCTTCTGGCCATGGAACTTGCGGCCGTACCAGGACGCGACGCCGCGCTCCCGGTACGGCCGCAGCGAGGTGGCCGGCACGTACTCACGCCCGAAAACGACGTACGGGCGATTGGCGAAGCGGTGCAGCGGCTCGCGACGTGGGATCGCATCCGCTATCGAGTCGAGATCGGCGGGCGCGGCGTCAGCCGGGCCATCGTCCTTGTAGTAACCGGGCCGGGAGCCGGAGGACGGGGTCGAGGGCGCGGCAGACCGCGGGGCTTCCCGGGACGATTCGCGGGCCGGCTCCTTCGGCGGCGCACTGCTGCAACCGAGGAGCGCCGCAGCAAGCGTCAGCGCAATGAGTTGACAGGCACGAGCGCGCATCGCCGCTGAATTTACCATTGGCGCTGCGGCCAGCGGACCGGATGGCCTTGCTGCACGCGGCCCGGCTCCGTGCATCGCGCGCGACCGGCGACCGCTCACGTGTTCACGAGCTTCCGGTGGGACTGCACACTCATCAGCACGCCGAGGCCGATGAACAGCGACACCAGTGCCGTGCCGCCGTAGGACACCAGCGGCAGCGGCACGCCCACCACGGGCAGGATGCCGCTCACCATGCCCATGTTCACGAATGCGTAGGTAAAGAACATGAGGGTGACGGCGCCGGCGAGCAGCCGCGCAAAAAGCGTCGAGGCGTTGGCGGCGATCACCAGTCCGCGCCCGATCAGCAACAGGTAGAGGAACAGCAGCACGCCCGCGCCGATGAGCCCGAACTCCTCACCGAACACCGCGAAAATGAAGTCGGTGTGCTTCTCGGGCAGGAAATCGAGGTGGGTCTGGGTGCCATTGAGCCAGCCCTTGCCGATGATCCCGCCGGAGCCGAGCGCGATGGACGCCTGGGTCGCGTGATAGCCTGCCCCGAGGGTGTCGCGCGTGGGGTCGAGGAATGTCAGGATCCGTTCCCGCTGGTAGCCGTGCAGGTGCTGCAGCACCAGTGGCGCTGCCGACGCCGCGAGCGCGATCAGGCCGACGATGATCTTCCAGGACAGCCCGGCGAGATAGAGGATGTAGAAGCCCGAGGCGCCGATCAGCAGCGAGGTGCCGAGGTCCGGCTGGCGCTTGATCAGGAAGACCGGGACCGCGATCAAGACCCCGGCGACCACGAAGTCCTTCCAGCCGATCCGCCCCTCGAACTTTTGGAAATACCAGGCGAGCATCAGCGGCAGCGCGATCTTCATGAGCTCCGAGGGCTGGATCCGGCCGACGCCGATGTTGAGCCACCGCCGCGAGCCGTTGACCATGGTGCCGAACACGGCGACGGCAATGAGCAGCGCCACGCCGGCGACATACAGCGGCACCGCTACGCGGGCCAGCGTCTGTGGGGGCACGTTGGCGACGAGCCACATCAGGATCAGGGCGAAGCCGAGGCTGCCGGCCTGGCTCAGCACCCTCGCGGGATTCTGGTCGGCGGCGGAGAACAGGGTGATGAGGCCCACGCCGACGATCGACAGCGCGACACCGAACAGGAAGCCGTCGACCCGCCGGGTCAGCACCTCCCACAGCTGCGACAGGATGCGCGCCATCAGTCGCTCTCGTCGTCGCTGTCCGTCGGCGCCGGGGCGACCAGCCCCTCGGGCCGACGCCGTTCGCCGGTCATGAAGTAGTCGAATACCTGGCGTGCGATCGGGGCCGCGGCCGCCGCGCCGAATCCGCCGTTCTCCACGAGCACGGCAATGGCGATGCGCGGCTTGTCGGCGGGCGCATAGGCGATGTACCAGGCATGATCGCGCAGTCGCTCGTCGACCCGCTTCTCCGAATACTTCTCGCCCTTGAGGGAGAACACCTGCGCGGTGCCGGTCTTGCCCGCACTGACATAGGCGGCGCCCCGGAAGGCGGCAGCACTGGTGCCTTCCTTGTTCACCCCGACGAGGGCGCTCTTGATCACGTCGAGATGCTCGCGCTTCAACTCGATGATGCGCTCGGGCGCCCGCACCACCTCGGTGACCTCGCCGGTGCGGGTACTGCGCACAGTCTTCACCAGATGCGGTCGGTAGGACACACCGTTGCTGGCCACCACCGCAATGGCATGGGCGAGCTGGATCGGCGTAAAGGCGTTGTAGCCCTGGCCGATGCCCGCGGAAATGCTGTCGCCGAGGTACCACTTGCGGTGCTCCTCGCGATAGTTGGCGGAGGCGAACCGGGCGCGCTTCCATTGCCGCGAGGGCAGTGTGCCGGTGAGCTCGCCTTCGATGTCGATACCGGTCTTGGCACCGAAGCCGAAGGACGACATGAATCGGGCGGTATCGTCGATGTCGGTCTCGCTCGCGAGCACGTAGTAGTACGTATCGCAGGACACGACAATGGACTTGTACATGTCCACGGTGCCGTGCCCGCCCGGCTTGTCGTCGCGGAAGCGGTGCGCCTGGCCGGGAATCTGGAAGAACCCCGGATCGTGGATCGACTGCGCGGGATTGCGCCGCCCCGAGGTCAAGGCCGCCAGTGCCAGGAACGGCTTGATGGTCGAGCCGGGCGGATACGCGCCACGCAGGGGCCGATTGAGCAGCGGCTTGTCCGGCGACTCGTTCAGGAGTTCCCAGTTCGCCGGGTCGATGCCGTCGACGAACAGGTTGGGATCGAAGCCGGGCTTGGACACGAACGCCAGCACATCGCCGTTGTTCGGATCCATCGCGACCAGCGCCCCGCGCCTGTCGCCGAACGCTTCCTCCGCAATCTGCTGCAGTTTGATGTCGAGCGACAGGCGCAGGTCGTTGCCCGAGACCGGCGGGTTGCGCGACAGGGTGCGCACCGCGCGGCCAGCCGAATCGACCTCGACCTCCTCCACGCCCGTGGTGCCGTGCAGCTCGCGCTCGTACGAGAGCTCGACCCCCACCTTGCCGATGTAGTCGGAGCCCTTGTAGTTCGCGGTTTCGTTCCAGCCTTCGATACGATCGACGTCGCGGTCGTTGATCCGGCCGATATATCCCACCACGTGCGAGGCGACCTCGCCGAAGGGATACTGCCGGAACAACCGCGCCTTGATCTCCACGCCGGGGAACCGGTAGCGGTTCACGGCGAACCGCGCCACCTCCTCGTCGGTCAGGCGGGTGCGCAGCGGCAGGCTCTCGAAGTTGCGGGACTCGTCCATGAGCTTCTTGAAGCGCTTGCGGTCCCTCGGCTGGACGTCGATCAACTCCGCCAGGCGATCGATGGTCGCCTCGAGGTCCCGGACCCGCGCCGGCTGGATCTCGAGGGTGTAGGCGGAATAGCTCTGCGCCAGCACCACGCCGTTGCGATCGGTGACGACGCCGCGGTTGGGCACGATCGGCACGACCGCGATGCGATTGGTTTCGGCGAGCGTCTGGTAGTGGTCGTGGCGCGCCACCTGCAGGTACGAGAACCGGGTGAAGAGTCCGCCGAAGGCAACCAGGATCAGCACGGCCCCGACCGAGAGGCGGCGGCGGAAGAGGAAAACTTCACGCTCGGGGTTGCGCAGCTCGGTCGAGGCGAAGGCGCTCGACGGCTGGTAGCGGCGGCGGCGACGTGGCCAGAGTCTCACGGTGTAGCCCGGGGCATGTGCATCAAAACTCGGACGACGACCGGCGCGGTTGCTGCGGCACCTGCAGGATCACCGAGATCAACGGCCAGAGCAGCGCGCCGACCAGCGGCGACAGGGCATAGCGCCACGACGGTAGCGGCGCGCCGCCGACTACCCTGACCAGCGCGACCAGGCCCGCGCAGAGCAACAGCAGCACCACGACCTGCACGGCCTGCTGCCAGAGCGGAAAGCGCAGCACCCGGCGGCGGAAATATTCGGCCGCATAGGCGAGCACCGCGTACGCGAGGGCGTGCTGGCCGAAGACGGTGGCATCGCCCACATCCATCAACAGCCCGACCACCCACGCGATGCCGACGCCGACCAGGCGCGGCTCCTGGATGCACCAGTAGAGCAGGACCAGGGCGAGGAAATCCGGACGCAGGACGAGCGCGGTCCCCGTCAGCGGCATCAGGTTGCCTGCGAGCGCCATCAACAGCGTGAACAGCACGAACCAGGGGCTGGCGGGCTCGAGGATGACCTCGGGCCCGGCCGGCAGGAGAGGCGGTACACGGAGCATCGCCATCACTCGGAACACTCCCGAAGGCGGAGTCCGCGGCGCGCGCAATGCGGCCGCGCTTGCGTGCCCGATACGATACGGCAAAATTGCGGGTGTGCATGCATGTCGGTCAGTCGCGCGCGCTGCGGCGACCCTTGCCTTTGCTCCCGGGCCGGCGCGCGGCATCGGCCGGGGCGGGCTCCTCGGGCGGCAGCGGCTCCGCGCCGATCTTGCCGAGCACGAGCAGGTATCGGCTGCGATCGGCGCCGGCCATGGGTCGCGCCAGGATCCGCGCGAACATCTGGCCGGTCTCGCGCTCGAGCGATACGACCCGTGCCACGGCGAGTCCCGGCGGGTAGGTCCCGTCGATGCCGGAAGTCACCAGCAGGTCGCCGATCTGGATATCGGCGTTCGGCGCCATGAACCGTAACTCCGGCAGCCGGCCGGCGCCCGCGCCGAACAATACCGAACGCACACCGGAGCGCTCGTCCTTCACGGGGACGGCGTGATCCTTGTCCGTGACGAGGGTCACTTCGCCCATGAGCGGGTACACCCGGGTGAGCTGACCGACCACGCCTTCGGCATCGATCACCGCCTGGCCGGGGACGAGTCCCGTCTCCACCCCCTTGTCGATGAACAGCTTCTGGGAGAACGGATCGCGCCCGGTGTAGAGCACCTCGACGGCGGTGGCAGCGCCCACGTAGCGCGACTGCAGCTCGAGCAGCGCCTTGAGGCGCTCGGTTTCCTGGCGAAGCAGCGCGTGGCCCTGGGCCAGGGGGGCCTGCTCGACCAGCTTGCGCTCGAGCGCCGCGTTCGCCTCGGCGAGCCGCTGCTGGTTGCGAAAATAGGCGGTGACATGGACGAAGGCGTCGCGCGGCACCAGCGCCGCGCGCTGCACCGGCGCAAGTGCGGCGGCGGCGAAGGAGCGCACCTGCTCCAGGTAGCGAAAGCGGGTATCGGCGAACAGCAACACGATGGATACGAGGGCGAAGAACGTGAGCCGGGCGAGCGGCGACGGGCCGCGGTGGAAGAACGCGGGCGGGTCGACCGGAACGTGACGCATTCAGCGGGGGGTGGGACGGCGCCAGGGGCCGCGGGCACGCGGCTGCGGCGTTGGGTTCAGCGTGGACCGCACACCACCGCCGGCGCCACGCAGGACGAGGGAGCCATCGATCCGGAAGCCGGGAGCGGCACGCAACGCACGGCGGAGCTCAGTCCGTGGTGAAGATGGTGGCGAGCTTTTCCATGTTTTCCAGCGCCTTGCCACAACCGCGCACGACGCAGGTCAAGGGGTCGTCGGCCGCGATCACCGGGAGTCCCGTCTCCTCCATCAGCAGCCGGTCGAGATCGCGCAGCAGCGCGCCCCCGCCGGTCAGGACCATGCCCCGCTCCGCGATGTCGGCGCCGAGCTCCGGAGGGGTGCGCTCGAGCGCGCTCTTCACTGCCGAGACGATGCTGTTCAACGGATCGGTCAGGGCCTCGAGGATCTCGTTGGAGGAGACCGTGAAGCTGCGCGGGATGCCCTCCGCGAGATTGCGGCCCTTGACCTCCATCTCCTTCACTTCCGAGCCGGGAAACGCCGAGCCGATGGTCTTCTTGATCATCTCGGCCGTCGTCTCGCCGATCAGCATGCCGTAATTGCGCCGGATGTAGTTGACGATCGCCTCGTCGAACTTGTCGCCCCCCACCCGCACCGAGCCGGAGTACACCATGCCGCCGAGCGAAATCACCCCGACTTCGGTGGTTCCCCCGCCGATGTCGACGACCATCGAGCCGGTCGCGTCGGAGATGGGCAGATCGGCGCCGATCGCCGCCGCCATCGGCTCCTCGATGAGATACACCTTGGACGCGCCGGCGCCGAGGGCGGATTCGCGGATCGCCCGGCGCTCGACCTGGGTCGAGCCGCACGGCACGCAAATGATGATGCGCGGCGACGGCGAGAAGATCCGCGAGTCCAGGACCTTCTTGATGAACTGCTTCAGCATCTGCTCGGTGACGGTGAAGTCGGCGATCACGCCGTCTTTCATCGGCCGGATGGCGGTGATATTGCCGGGCGTGCGGCCGAGCATCTGCTTGGCGGCCAGTCCGACCTCCTGGATCACCCGCTTGCCGTTGGGTCCGCCTTCCTGGCGGATCGCGACCACGGAGGGCTCGTTCAGGACGATGCCCTTGCCGCGGACGTAAATGAGGGTGTTGGCCGTGCCGAGGTCGATCGCGAGATCGCTGGAGAAGTAGCCTTTGAAGAACTGGAACATGGGGGACCGCAATCCGCGAGTATCGGCCGTCAGGGCGACGGCACCATAGAGCAACCGCCCGGTGTCGAGGCGGGCGGCTGTGGGGAAATTATGACGTTATGATACCCTAAGAAGCTTGGCCCGGCCGCTAGTAGAGCGGGCTTCCGGCGTGATCGCGAGGGCGGTCGGACGGTCGCGGCGGGACATCCGGCGGGACCTCTCGAGCCGACGTTCTCACCGGGCCTCCTACCGTACATGCCATGGTTTCCGAGGCCGCGCGCGACGCTGCTCCGCACGCTGCCGCAAGCGTAGTCCGCGACCTTCTTGGCACTTCCCGACGGTCCGCCCGCGCGTCGCCCCGCTTGGTTTCCGCAATAGTAGGACAGGGGGCGCGACATCCCCGAAGCTCGCTGCGTCCGCCGAACGACCACCCCTCGTACCGAGCCGCCATGACCCTTACGCCGGACGACATCCAGCGTCTTGCCCATCTTGCCCGCATCGCGATCGACGCGCCCGACGTCGAGGCCGTGCGGGGCAAGCTCGACGCGATCCTCGCGATGATCGACGAGCTGCGCGCCGTCGACACCACGGGGGTGATCCCGATGGCCCATGCCCAGGACGTCACCGCGCCGCTGCGCGAAGACCGGGTCACGGAGACCGACGCCCACGCACGCTTCCAGGCCGTTGCACCGGCCGTGGACAAGGGTCTCTACCTCGTGCCCAAGGTGATCGAATGACGGGTCGGGCGACATCGCCGCGCGGCGCGGTCCGGACGCGGTCGACATGAGCCTCGACACGATCGTCGAGCTCGGCGCACGGCTGCGCCGCCGGGAGGTCACGAGCGTGGAGCTCGTCGACGACGCGCTCCGGCGAATCGCTGCGGGGCAGTCGCTCAACGCCTTCGTGACCGTCGATGCCGAGGGCGCGCGTTCGGCCGCGCGGGGTGCCGATGCCGCGCTCGACGCGGGCACGGCGGGACCGCTGACCGGCATTCCCATCGCCCACAAGGACGTGTTGATGACCGCGGGCCTGCCGACCACCTGCGGCTCGCGCATGCTCGACGGGTTCATCGCGCCGTACGATGCGTTCGTGGTGGCGGGCCTGAAGGCGGCGGGCGCGGTTCTCGTCGGCAAGACCAACATGGACGAGTTCGCCATGGGGTCATCCTCCGAAACCTCGTACTTCGGTCCGGTCCGCAACCCCTGGAATCCCGCGTTCGTGCCGGGCGGCAGCTCGGGCGGCTCGGCGGTGGCGGTCGCGGCGCGCATGGTGCCCGGTGCCACCGGCACCGATACCGGGGGGTCGATCCGGCAGCCGGCGGCCTTGACGGGCATCTGCGGCCTGAAGCCCACCTATGGCCTGTGCTCGCGCTACGGCCTCGTGGCCTTCGCCTCGAGCCTCGACCACCCCGGGCCGTTCGCCCAGACCGCGGAAGACTGCGCGCTGCTGCTCAATGCCATGGCCGGGCACGACCCGCGCGACTCGACCAGCATGGCGCGGCCGCGCGAGGATTACACCGTGCGGCTGCGCGCGGCGCGCGACGGTGCGCCCCTCGCAGGGCTCACCATCGGCCTGCCGCGGGAGTATTTCGGCGCAGGGACCGACCCGGAGGTCGCCCACGCGATCGACGCCGCGCTGGCGATGCTGCGAGGACTGGGGGCGCGCACCGTCGACGTCACCCTGCCGAGGGTGCGCCTCGCGGTGCCGGTGTACTACGTGATCGCCCCTGCCGAAGCGTCGTCGAACCTGTCGCGCTTCGATGGCGTGCGCTACGGCCATCGCGCCGCCGAGTACGGCGACCTGACCGACATGTACCAGCGCACGCGCGCCGAGGGCTTCGGCGCCGAGGTGAAGCGGCGCATCCTGATCGGCACCTACGTGCTCTCGCATGGCTACTACGACGCGTACTACCTCAAGGCCCAGCAAGTGCGTCGCCTGATCGCCGAGGACTTCGCGCGCGCCTACGAATCCTGCGACGTCATCGCCGGTCCGACCACACCGACCGCGGCGTTCCCGCTCGGCGCCAAGGCCGACGACCCGGTGCAGATGTACCTGAACGACATCTTCACGGTCGCGGGCAACCTCACCGGCGGGCCGGCGATGTCGATTCCCTGTGGCTTCGACCGGCGCGGCCTGCCCATCGGCTTGCAGCTGCAAGGCGATCATTTTGCGGAAGCGCTGCTGCTCGACATCGCCCACCGCTACCAGCAGGTGACCGACTGGCACCGACGCGCGCCGGACCTCGAGGCTTCCGCCGCGGCCGATTCGCGGGAGGCGCCGCGATGAAGTGGGAAGTGGTGATCGGCCTGGAGACCCACGCCCAGCTCTCCACCGTGTCGAAGATCTTTTCCGGGTCGTCGACCGACTTCGGCGCGGCGCCCAACACCCAGGCCTCCGCCGTCGATATCGCCCTGCCCGGCGTGCTGCCGGTCCTCAACCGCGGAGCAGTCGAGCGTGCGATCCGGCTGGGGATCGCAATCGGCGCCACGATCAATGCCCACAGCGTGTTCGCCCGCAAGAACTACTTCTATCCGGACCTTCCCAAGGGCTACCAGATCAGCCAGTACGAGATACCCGTGGTGCAAGGCGGCGAGGTCGCCATCGCCACGGCCGACGGCGAGAAGCGGGTGCGCATCACCCGCGCCCATCTCGAGGAAGATGCCGGCAAGAGCCTGCACGAGGACTTCCACGGCATGAGCGGGATCGACCTCAATCGCGCCGGTACGCCGCTGCTCGAGATCGTGTCAGAGCCCGACCTGCGCAGCGCCCAGGAGGCCGTCGCCTACGCCAAGGCGCTGCACACCCTGGTGCGCTGGATCGGGATCTGCGACGGCAACATGCAGGAAGGCAGCTTCCGCTGCGACGCGAACGTGTCGGTGCGGCCGTTCGGCGAGCCGAAGCTCGGCACGCGCTGCGAGATCAAGAACCTCAACAGCTTCCGGTTCCTGGAGAAGGCGATCGAGTACGAGGTGCGCCGCCAGACCGAGCTGATCGAGGATGGCGGCCGCGTCGTCCAGGAGACCCGCCTGTGGGACCCGGACCGCGGCGAGACCCGGTCGATGCGCAGCAAGGAAGACGCGCAGGATTACCGCTATTTCCCGGACCCCGACCTGCCGCCGCTGGTGATCGACGCCGCCTGGATCGAGCGCGTGCGTGCGGCGCTGCCGGAATTGCCCGAGGCACTGCGCGACCGGCTGGTCGGCGAACACGGCCTCTCCCGCCAGGATGCCCTGGCGATCACGTCGAGCCGTGAGCTCGTCGAATACTACGGCGCCGTCGTTGCCGCGGCGGGCGATCACGGCGCCGCGCTGCGCAAGCCCGCCGCGAACTGGCTGCTCGGTGAATTTTCCGCCGCGCTCAACCGCGCCGAGCTCGACGTCATGGCCGCACCGGTCGCTCCGGCGCACCTGGCGCGCCTCCTGGCACGCATCGCCGACGGCACCATCTCCGGGAAGATCGCCAAGGAGGTCTTCGACGCCATGTGGCGCGGCGAAGCCGGCGGCGATCCGGATGCCGTCATCGCGGCCCGCGGCCTGACGCAGATCTCCGACAGCGCGGCCATCGAGAGCATCGTCGACGCGGTCCTGCTTGCGAACGCGGCGATGGTCGCGGAATTCCGCGCCGGCAAGGAAAAGGCCTTCAATGCCCTGGTCGGTCAGGCGATGAAGGCCAGCAAGGGCAAGGCCAATCCGGCGCAGGTCAATGCCGCGCTGAAGCGCAAGCTCGGTGAGGCCTAGGCCGGGTAGCGCCGGAACAGCACATAGCGGAGGGAGCGCTCACGCAGGCCATCGGTTGGCCGGATCGATGCGCGGACAACGCTGCACCGCTACGCCCACGCCGAAGGTCCGTCCCCCGGGCCCTGCCGGCACGAAGCTCACTTCGGCGGACTGTAATTCACCGTCTTGTGGCACGCCTTGTCCATGTCCTCGGGGCTCATGAGGACCACGGTTCGAGTCGTCACCAATCCCGAGTTGTTCACGGCCAAGGCCACGGCCGCGGCCGTCTCGTTGTCGGGGAGCTCGGTCACGACATAAACGTCGACATCGCCGAAAGCGTAGTAGAGGTCCAGCAGCTTGCCTCCCATGCCGCTGAACAGCTTCTCGAGCGCGGTACGGCGACCGGTGCCGCCCTGCTTCAGCAGCCCCTTCGTCCCTTCGGTCGTGTACTTCGCCTCGAACAAGTACATGCCCATTGGTCCACCTCCTGCGGTTGGATGCACCCCGGGGAATGCTGACAGCGATCGGGACAGGATGCGACACCCCCATCGCCTGCAATAGTGCGCGCCTCCGGCGCGTCGATCTGTCGGGGAGACGGCGCCCGCCGTGCGGCGATCAGGAGCCGCGCGCCGGATTAGCGCGATCCCTGGAAGCAGCGCTGACGGAATCAGTCGGCCCGCCGATTCGGTCAGGAGACCAAGGCCCGCAGGGGACACGCGACCGGTGCCAGACGACTGGCCACAGACGACCGTCCACAGGCGAC
>JBDTWB010000079.1:0-16626 GCA_040006895.1 Casimicrobiaceae bacterium
CCGCGGCGCCTGCGCCGACCGCCGCGACCACCCCGGCGGCGATCCCGAAGGCGGCCGCGGCAGCTGCCGGCCCGCAGGGAAGCACCCTCTCGGTCGGCCCGAGCATCAAGCTGAAGGGCGTCGAGATCTCGGACTGCGACAATCTGGTGATCGAGGGCGATGTCGAAGCCACGGTGCACAGCCGGGCGATGCAAATCGAAAAGCCGGGCACTTTGAAGGGCACGGCACATATCGAGATCGCCGAGGTGCATGGCGAATTCACCGGCGAGCTGACCGCGCGCACCCGGCTCGTGGTGCACGGCTCGGGTCGCGTCAGTGGCACGATTCGCTACGGCACCCTGGTGGTCGCCGAAGGCGGCATGCTTTCCGGGGACGTGCAGCAGCTCGAGCGTGCCGGCGAGGCTGCCGCGGCGGCGCGCGGGCCGGCATCTGCCCCGGAGGCGGTCGCCCGCCGCGCCTGACCGGCAGCAGCGCGCGCCCGGCTCACGGGCGCCGCGCCCGCGCCGGCGCCCGGGCGCCGTCCTCTCCCCACGCCCGATGCGCCGCTATCGCATCCTCACCCTCAATCACATCGCGTCGCGCGGCCTCGCGCGGCTGCCCGAGCGGAGCTATGAAGTAGGGAGCAGCGTCGCCGAGCCGGACGCGATCGTGCTGCGTTCGGCGGAGCTCGAGATCGCGGCGGTGCCGGCGTCCGTCAAGGCGGTCGGGCGCGCCGGTGCCGGCATCAACAATATCCCTGTCTTCGAGCTCTCGCGGCGCGGCGTTCCGGTCTTCAATGCGCCCGGTGCGAACGCCAACGCGGTCTGCGAGCTCGTGCTCGCCGCCCTGCTGATGGGTGCACGCCAGCTCGTGGCGGCGAGCCGCTTCGTGGAGGGCCTGCAGGCGGAGCCCGGCGAGTACATGGCGCGGATCGAATCCAGCAAGCGCGCGTTCTCGGGTATGGAGATCGCGAGTCGCACGCTCGGGGTCGTGGGGCTCGGCGCTGTCGGCGCGTTGGTGGCGAGCGCCGCGACGGCGCTCGGCATGCAGGTGGTCGGCTACGATCCGGAGACAAGCGCCGACGCGACGCGACGGCTGCCACCGCGCGTGCAGCGCGTCTCCACCCTCGACGAGCTCCTGCGGCGGGCCGACTTCATCACCCTGCATGTGCCGCTCCTGCCCGCGACCCGCCACCTGATCGATGCCCGGCAGCTCGCGATCTGCAAGGACGGCGCGATCCTGCTCAACTTCGCGCGCGACGAGATCGTCGACCCGTTGGCGGTGCTCGCTGCCGTGCGCTCGGCGCGCCTCGGTGCGTACCTCTGTGATTTTCCCGATCCGCGCTTTCGGGGCGAGCGCAACATCGTTGCCCTTCCGCACCTGGGAGCGTCCACCGCCGAGGCCGAGGAGAACTGCGCGGTCATGGTGGTGGACCAGGTTCGCGACTTCCTGGAGGAGGGCACGATCCGCAACGCGGTGAACTTTCCCCCCGTCGACATGCCGCGCGAGTCACCGCACCGGCTCGCCATTGCCAACGCCAACGTGCCGAACATGCTGGGCCAGATCTCGTCGACCGTGGCGCGCGCCGGACTGAACATCCACGACATGGTGAACCGGTCGCGCGGTGAGATGGCCTACACCCTCGTCGACCTCGACAGTGCGATTCCGCTCGAGGTCATCACCACCCTCGCCGGCATCCACGGCGTGCTGTCGGTGCGCGCGGTCCCGCAGCTCCCGGGTACCGCTTCGACGTGACGCACTGACCGCGGCGAACGCCGGACATCCAGTGGGCGCGGGCGTTCGTGGCACAATTGTCACGAACCACGGGAATCCACATGCACTATCACGTTCTGCCGCGCACCGACCTGCGCGTGTCCAAGATTGCGCTCGGCACCATGACCTGGGGCGAGCAAAACACCGAGCACGATGCCTGCGAACAGCTCGGCTACGCCGTCGCCCAGGGCATCAACTTCATCGATACGGCCGAGATGTACCCGATCCCGCCCCGCGCCGAGACGCAGGGGCGCACGGAAGCATTGCTCGCCAGGGCACTGGCGGGGCACCGGCGCGAGGACCTGGTGATCGCCAGCAAGGTGGCAGGTCCGGGCCGGCGCGACTGGATCCGCGACGGCCGCACCGATCTCACCCGCGCCAACATCGCCGAGGCGTGCGACACGACTCTCGCGCGCCTCGGGATCGAGCACATCGACCTCTATCAGATCCATTGGCCGCAACGCAACGTGCCGATGTTCGGGACCAGCGAGTTCGACCCCGCGAAGGAGCGGGAGGGCCCGGCGATCCACGAGCAGGTCGAGGCCATGGGTGCGCTCCTGAAAGCGGGCAAGATCCGCCACTACGGCCTCTCCAACGAAACGGCGTGGGGTGTCGTGGCGTTCCAGGCAGCCGCGCAGGAGCTGGGCGTGCCCGGACCGGCGACGGTGCAGAACAGCTGCAGCCTGGTATCGCGCAGCGTCGAGGGTGACCTGGCCGAGGCGCTCTACCGGGAGGGCATGTCGCTGCTTGCCTACAGCCCCCTTGCGGCCGGCATGCTCACCGGCAAGTACTGCGGCGGTGCGCGTCCGGCCGACGCCCGGCTGGTGCGCTTCGACAATGCCAGCACCCGGTTCCGCCAGCCGCTGGTGCTGGAGGCCATGGAAGCGTACGCGGCGCTCGCGGCCCGCAGTGGAGTGACACTGGTCGAGCTCGCGATGGGCTACGTCTGCAGCCGCTGGTACCTCGGCGCCGTGATCATCGGCGCGACCACCATGGCCCAGCTCGCAGAGGACATTGCCGCTGCCGACGTGACGCTCACGGCCGACGTGCAGGCCGAGATCGCGGCCATCCAGGCGCGGTATCCCAATCCCGCGGCGTAGCGCGCGGCACGGCCGACATCATCCCGTTCAGGCGGTCGACCGCGGCGATGACGCCGGCCGCCGACCGCCGCAATAGACTCCCATGGCCATTCTCGGTACCGAGCGCGTCCTCAACGTCCATCACTGGAACGACTCGGTCTTCAGCTTCCGCACCACACGCGATCCCGCCTTCCGCTTCGAGAACGGGCAGTTCGTCATGCTCGGCCTGGAGGTCGAAGGCAAGCCGATGCTGCGTGCGTACAGCATCGCCAGCGCCAACTACGAGGAGCACCTCGAGTTCCTCAGCATCAAGGTGCAAAACGGTCCGTTCACTTCACGCCTGCAGCATGTCAAGCCCGGCGACGAGGTGCTGGTGAGCCGCAAGCCGACCGGCACGCTCGTGCTTCGCGACGTGAAGCCTGGCCGCCGGCTGTATATGCTGAGCACCGGCACCGGGTTGGCGCCGTTCATGAGTCTCATCATGAATCCGGAAACCTACGAGCGCTTCGAGAAGGTGGTGCTGGTGCACGGCGCGCGTCGGCGCAGCGAGCTCGCCTATCGCGATTACATCGAGTGGGACCTTGCGGACCACGAGTACCTGGGCGAGGCGGTACGCGAGAAGCTGATCTACTACCCGACGGTCACCCGCGAACGATTCAAGTTCCAGGGCCGGGTCACGAGCCTCATCGAGAGTGGCAAGCTCTGCGCGGACATCGGCGAGCCGCAACTCGGGGTCGCCGAGGACCGGGTGATGGTGTGCGGCAGCCCGGCGATGCTGAAGGATCTGTCCGCACTGCTCGACGGCCTCGGTTTCGGCATCTCGCCGCACGTCGGCGAGCCGGGCGATTACGTGATCGAGCGGGCTTTCGTCGCGACCTGAACGGCAGCGGCAGCGGCGCCTCTGTTCCCGACTCCCGCGCCTGACAGTCGCGCCGCTGCTGCATGTCGTTCGCCGTGGCCGTCGGATGGGTTTCCGCCCTTCGCGGACCTGCGTCTGCCCGATCCGGATACTGGTGCCGGCATTTGCCGTCGTCGCTTGGGTCGTAGATCGCCCAGCGCTCGACAACTACGCGTTCGCGGTCCGTGCAAACACGGGCTGTCCACGAGAGCCTGGCGCGCCGACTCCCCTCGAGCGCGACCACGTGCTCGAACCGGACCGATCACAAGGGCCACGGCGCCGTCGCCGCCGGATTGTGCTAGCGTCTGCGCCATCGCTGAATCGCATGCGGAGTCGATATGGAGGGATCCCTCTCGCCATTGTTCAATCAGTCGCTCGAGAAGGGCATGGCTGTATTGCGCGCTTTCGGACCCAATAGTCCTACGATGAATCTGGCCGAAATTGCGCAGGCGACCGGCATCGGCAAGAGTGCCGCGCAACGCATCGCATACACGCTGGAAACGCTTGGGTATCTGGACAAGGACCCGGTCAATAAGCGCTACTCGTTGTCGGTCGCCACCCTGGACCTCGGCTATCGGTATTTGATCGTCGATCGCCTGGTCGAGCGTGCCAATCCGTTCCTGCTCGATCTCAACCGCACCTGCGGCGAGACGGTGAATTTGTCCAAACCGGACGGCACCGACATGGTCTACGTGGGGCGGTTTGCCACACACAAGACCACGCCGGTGCACATGCCGCTGGGGCGGCGCCTGCCGATCTATTGCACGTCGTCGGGCCGGTCGTACCTGTCAGCGCTTGCGCTTACGGAGCGCGAGGCGATACTCCGTGCTTCCGACCTCCGCGCCTACACGCAATACACGGTGACCAACATCCCGCGGCTTCTGGAAATATGCCAAGAGGCAAAGATCCGGGGTTACGCCTATACGTCCTCCGAGTATTACCGCGGCGATCTCACCGTGGCGGCCGCGGTCATCGATGCCAACGGGCGACCGCTGGGTGCGGTGAATATCTCCGCGCCTTCCACCCGCTGGACGATGCAGCGGGTGCATCGGGATCTTGCGCCGCTGGTGATCGAAACGGCACGCCTCATCTCGACGCAGCACCCTGACCCGGCGCAGCTGGAGCCGTTCGAGGCCGGGTCCGGCAAAGTCCACGAGCCGCGGTCCCAGCCTGTCGGCCGCACGCGCCGCCCAGCCCACGCGAAGAGCTGAGCTGACTGGTGGTGCCGGACTGGTGGATCCGGAGGCGCCGGGCAGGGCTCGGTGGGGCAGGGTGAATGCATTCCCCCGGCCCCATCGATCGCCGGCGGGCACGCTTGCGCGGCCTGGCGATACCTGTCATGCTAAATCGCATATCGAGTTGCCTGTATCGCTATACGATAGACTTTGCCTTACCGCTACGTCGATAGTCCGGATTGGAGAAGGCGGATGCTGAGTGTCGCTGTTGATATCGGTGGGACTTTCACCGATGTGGTATGCCGGGACGACGCGGGTGGATTGCGCTATTTCAAGGTGCCGACCACCCGGAAGGACGAAAGCGTCGCGGTGTTGAAGGCGATCGAGCAGATTTCACGCGAGTGGCGCGTCGAACCGCGCGACATCACGCGCTTCGCGCATGGCACGACAGTGGCCACCAATGCAGTGCTGGAACGCCGTGGCGCCAAGATCGGGCTCATCTGCACCCAGGGCTTTCGCGACGTGCTCGAGATCGGGCGCCAGATGCGCCAGCAGATGTACGACGTGGTACTGCACGCGGAAACGCCGGGGTTTCTCGCCACCGGATCGATGCGACTCGAGGTTCCCGAGCGTATGGATGCATCCGGCCACGTGATCACTGCGCTCGACGAGGACGCGGTGCTGGCAGCGGCGCGCGAGCTCGTCGACGCCGGGGCCGAAGCCATTGCGATCACGTTCCTGTTCTCCTTCGTCAATCCAGCGCACGAACAGCGTGCGCGCGACCTGATCCACGCCGCGCACCCGCAACTCTTCATCGCCGTGTCGCACGAAGTGGATCCCGCATTCCGCGAGTACGAGCGTACCGTCGTGACGTCTTTCGACGCCTACGTGAAGCCCGTCATCGATCGCTACCTGGGGCGACTCGAACAGGGACTCGATGTGTCGGGCGTGAGCGCCAAATTGCAAGTCATGCAGTCGCGCGGTGGCCTGATGGCATCGCCTATTGCGCGCCAACGGCCCGTACGTCTCTTCCTCTCGGGACCCGCCGCGGGTGTGATCGGTGCGCGCATCGCCGCCCATACGGCCGGCATTTCCGATCTCATCACCGTGGACATCGGCGGTACCAGCAGCGACATCGCGCTGATCAGCAATGGCAAGCCGCTGATTCGCGCCGAAGGATGGGTTGATGGCTATCCGATCCGCGTGCCGATGGTCGACGTCAACTCGATTGGTGCCGGCGGCGGCAGCATTGCCTGGCTCGACGGCGCGGGCGGCTTGCGCGTGGGTCCCAAATCCGCCGGCAGCGAGCCTGGCCCGGCGTGCTACGGGCAAGGCGGCGAATTGCCGACCGTGACCGATGCCTCGCTGGTGCTGGGGTATCTCAATCCCGCGTTCTTTGCGGGCGGCACGTTGGCACTCAAGCCTGAACTGGCAGAGCGCGCGATCACGGAGCATATCGCCAAGCCGCTCGGGCTTTCCTTGCAAGAAGCCGCGCTCGGCATCCATCGCGTGGTGAACTCGCAGATGGCCGAAGGGATCCGGCTGGTATCGATTCGCCAGGGTCTCGATCCGCGCGCGTTTGCGCTGCTGCCGCTTGGCGGAGGCGGTGCCGTACACGCAACGGCGCTGGCACGCGATCTGGCAATCACCAGGGTGCTGGTGCCGCGCTTTCCCGGCGTTCTCTCCGCCGCCGGCTTGCTGGCGGCGCCGGTCGAGCACGAAGTCTCAGCCGCGTTCGGTCGCCCGATCGAGGGCACGTCGGTCCATGATCTGCACGCCGGGTTGCAGGCACTCGACGCCCAAGGCGACCTGTTGATGAAGCAGGAGGCGATGGGCACGGTCCCCATCCATCGCCACTACTTCGCCGATATTTGCTACGTGGGCCAGTCGTACACCATCGAAGTGCCGGTGGATCTCGAGGCGGCACAGCCGATGGAGCAACTCTATAGGGAGTTTCTCAGGCTGCACGCGCGCATCTACGGCCACAGCACGGCGAGCCCGGCGCGCATGGTAAACCTGCGGACCGTGCATCAAGCCGGCGGACTGGAGCAGTTCGACAACCGGCCCTATGCACCTTCGGGCGGCGATCCCGTCAAAGGAACGCGGCCCGTTCTCGTTGCCGGCTTCCCGCAATACGTTCCGGCAACCCTCATCGACCGGGAAAGCATGCCCGTGGGATACGCGTTCCATGGCCCCGCGGTGATCGAGCAGGCGGATACGACCACGCTGGTCGAGCCAGGCTGGCGCGGTACTGTCGATGCCGCCGGCAATCTCATCCTCAGTTTCACCGGAGTCTGATCCCATGGGCAGAAGCGAACGGTTTTCCGTCACCGATACCGCGCCGGGCAAGCTCGATCCGATTACCGTCGAAGTGATCCGGCACAAGCTCGAGGGCATCGCCAACGAGATGGAGTCCACGCTCTTGCGGAGCTCGTTCTCGCCGATCGTGAAGGAGGGCCTGGACGCCTCGGCCAGCCTCTTTTCACCGAGCGGCGAAACGCTCGCGCAGGCTTGCGCGGTCCCCATTCATCTCGCGACGCTCATTCCGTGCGTGAAGGCATTCCTGGGCGAGTTTCCAGTCGCGTCGATGCAGGAAGGCGACGTCTACATCATGAACGATCCGTACTGCGGCGGAACCCATCTTCCGGATATCGCGCTGGCCGTGCCGATTTTTCATGAAGGCAAAGTGTTCGCCATCTCGGCAACGATGACGCACCACCAGGATGTCGGGGGGATGACCGCGGGATCGATCCCCACCAACGCGACCGAGATCTTTCAGGAAGGCATCCGCATTCCACCGCTCAAGCTGCGCGATGCCGGAGCGATGAACGATACGTTGGTCAAGATGCTGCGTCTCAATGTACGCATCCCCGACATGTTCATGGGCGATCTCAACGCGCAGATCGCCGGATGTCAGATCGGAGCGCGCCGGTTGGCCGAACTGGCGGCGAACACCGGACTCGACTTGCTGGCTGCGGTGTTCGACGAGTTGCTGACGCGCTCCGAGGCGATGACCCGGGCTGCGCTGCGCACGATCCCGGAGGGTACTTATCGGTACTTCGACTGGCTCGACAACGATGGCGTCGATTTCGACAAGAAGGTCCGAATCGAAGTGGCGGTGACGGTCAAGGACGGCAGCATGCATGTCGACTTTACCGGCACCAGTCCGCAGCTGCGGGGGCCGTTCAACTGCGTTTCGTCGGGCTCCCATGCGGCGGCCTACTTTGCGGTGCGTGCGCTTACCGATCCGACCATTCCCACCAACGCCGGCTGCTTTCGGCCGGTTACGCTGCATTTGCCCGTAGGCTCGCTGGTCAACCCGGTCGCGCCGGCTCCAGTCGGATCGCGGACGGCGACGATCAAGCGCATCACCGGCTGCATCCTCGGCGCGTTCAAGGACATATTGCCGGAGAAAGTCCCGGCGGACGCCGGGGGGATCTTGCTCACGCTGGCCTTCGGCGGTCGGGGGCGCGATGGCAAGTCGTTCGTCACCGGCGAGCTGATCGCCGGTGGGTCGGGTGCCGGCGCACGGTCGGACGGAGTAGACGTAATCGAAACCGATGCGACGAACTGCATGAATCTGCCCGCGGAAGCCATGGAAATGGAGGCTCCCATCCGTGTGCATAGGATGTCGCTGCGTCGGGACTCCGGTGGAGCCGGCCGGCAACGCGGCGGCCTCGGATTGCTGAAGGAGTTCGAAGTGCTGACGGACAACGTGACGCTGACGCATCGCGGCGAGCGGCATTCGCACGCGGCCGCGGGATCGCATGGCGGCTTCGCCGGTGCGTTGTCGCACTCGCGTCTGGTCCGTGCGGGCGGCGTCACGCAAGTGATCGACTCGAAGCTGGTCACGACGATGAACAGTGGCGACCGGTTGATTGTCGAGACCGCTGGCGGGGGCGGCTACGGCGAGCCGCAGACGCGTTCGCGCGGCGAGGTCGCCGCGGACGTTCGGAACGGCAAGATAAGTGCGGAGGCGGCACGCGTCTCGTACCACCTCCAAGCCGGTTGATTTCACAACTGCGGTGTCCTGCCGCGCCTAACCCAGGGGAGTCGGTGATGACCCATACACGCTTCAGCTTTTCGAGGATTGCAGCGCTGGTGCTCGGAGTGGCAATCGCGGCAAGTCCGCTGCACGCCCTGGCGCAGCAGGTGAACTGGAAGATGCACATCGTCTGGGTGCCGGCACGGCCCGAGGCCAAGGCCTACCAGGAGTTCGTCGACCTGGTCAACGAGCGGGCCAAAGGCAAGCTGCACATCACCCTCAGCCCTGGCGGCTCGCTGGGGGTGAAGGACGTCGACATGCTGCGGGTCCTGCCGCCGGGCAACGTGATCCAGATCGCCGGCCTGTACCCGGGGTACATGACGCGCGACGAACCCGAGTACGCGGTCACGTTGCCGCCGGGCGTGGTCAAGGACGCGGAAACGCTGGTGAAGGCGCTGCCCACGCTGCAGAAGATCTACCAGGAGACCTACGACAAGTGGGGCATCACGCTCCTCGGGTTCGTCGCCCACCCGGTGCGTGACACTCACATCTACTGCAAGGAACCCATCAATTCACTGGCGCAACTCAAAGGCAAAAAGCTGCGGGTCTGGGAGAAATTTCACGTCGATGCCTTCAATGCCCTCGGGGTGCCGGCACAGATCGTCGGGCAGAACGACCTGTATGTCGCCATGAAAACCGGCGTGGTCGACTGCGCGGTGTATCCGATTGCCTTCGCCAACACGATTTCGTTGCAGGAAGTGGCGCCAAACGCTGCCTACCTCTTTCCCTACGTCCTGCACCCGCTCAACCTGATCGCTTCGAAAAAGGCATTTGACGCTCTGCCGGCCGATGTGCAGAAGATCGTGCGCGACGCCGCCGCCCAGGTGCAGGCCAAGACGATCGATTCGTACGTCAAGGGCGAGTACGACAAGTCCGGGACGGCCGAATTCATCCAGAAGGGCGGCAAGCTGCTGGCCCCGTTTTCACAGGCCGATCAAGCCGCCTTCCAGAAAGCCGCCGCTGAAACGTGGGAGAAGTCCGCCAGCGAGATCGGCAAGAAGGCGCAGGAAAACCGCCAGGCAATCCTGAAGGTCATCGGCAACTGATCTGCCGACCCGGCCTCCGTTCAACCAGGACAGCGGGCGCATGCCGCCCGATGTGAGGATCTCTCATGCCCAGCGCGCCCGGCGTCACCGGTGAGTCTCGCCGCATGCGGTTGATCGAGAATGTCTGCGATTCGCTGCTGCTGGTTGCCACCGCCGCGGGCATGCTGCTCACGGGGCTGGTCGTGCTGTCGGCTGCAATGCGCTACGTGGTGGGCTCGCCCTTTGCCTTTACCGAGGAGATCGTGGGGTTGCTGTTCGCGGCCATGGTCTTTCTGAGCTTCCCCAGTTGCACCATCCATCGTCGGCACATCGAGGTCACGCTGATCTCGGAGCGCCTCCCGCCGGGTGCGAGGCGGGTGGCGCGCACCGCCGGCAACGTCCTGATCCTGCTCTTTTGCGCGTGGTACGGGACCTACGCGTGGGAGTTCGCCTCGGTGTCGTGGCGCCTGCATTCGAAGTCCGACGTCGGCGGCATCGTGCTGTGGCCATGGATGGGGACGATGGTGCTTTCGTGCTTCCTGATCGCCGTAGCGATCGTAACGCTGTGGCGCGCACGTCGGCTCGATCAGGGCGCGGGCACCTCGGGCGCTTAAGCGATGGTCTGGTTCATCCTCGCCGTGGGCCTTGTCGTCATCGGATTGACCGGCATGCCCATCGGGATCGGCCTGGCGCTGATGGGACTTACGATCCTGCGCTTCGTCGCCGGAGGCGGCGAAACCCTGGCCATCACATCGGTGTGGAACGTATTCACCGATTTCACCCTGTCGGCCGTTCCCATTTTCATCTTCATGGGCGAGATCCTGCTGGTCAGCGGGGTGAGCACGCGTATCTACAGCGCGGTCGCACCGTTGTTTGCCGCGGTGCCCGGCAAGCTCCTGCACACCAATATCGCGGTGTGCACGCTGTTCGGCGCCGTCTGTGGCGCCAGTACATCCACCGCGGCCGCCGTGGGTTCCGTGGCCTACCCGGAACTGCGCAGTCGCGGCTATGACCGACGCATTGTCGTGGCGACGCTCGCGGCGGGCGGGACGCTCGGGCTGCTCATTCCGCCGAGTTTGTCGCTGCTGCTCTATGGCGCGACGCAAGGCGTCTCGATAGGCCGGCTCTTCCTCGCCGGCATCCTGCCCGGGCTGATGTTGGCGGCGTTTTTCATGTCGCTGATCTACGTGCTCGCCCGGCGCAATCCCGCGATCGTGCCAGCCGACGACACGCGCCTTCCGTGGTCCGCCAGGCTGAAAGCGCTGTTGAGCATCTGGCCCTTTGCGATTCTCGTGTTCTCGGTGCTGGGGACGATGTATTCGGGGCTCGCCACGGCCACCGAAGCGGCGGCCCTGGGTGTGGTGACCGCGATCGGGGTCGGCATGTCGTGGGGCGAACTCACGATCGGCAAGTTGTTCCGGGCGTTCCTCGCATCCACGCGCGTTTTTTCTGCCATCGGCATGGTGATGTTGGGTGCGCTGGTACTGGCGCAGTCGCTGACGGTGCTCGGCTTGCCGCAGGAGATCATGAGTTCCATCGGCAGCATGAATGTCTCGAAGTACTGGGTCCTCGTGCTCGTGTCGCTGATGTATCTCGTACTGGGCTGCTTCTTCGACGGCATTTCGTTGCTGCTGATGACCTTGCCGATCGTCTATCCGGTGATGATGGGGGCGGGATTCGACGCAGTTTGGACGGGAGTGATCATCACCGTCCTGATCGAGATCGGCATGCTGACACCTCCGGTCGGGATGAACCTGTTCGTACTCACTGCGATCACGGACGGAGAAGTGACGTTGGCGCAGGCGGCCGTGGCATCGGTCCCATTCTGGCTATGCATGCTGGCAGGTGTCGTGGTCCTGACATCGTGGCCCAGCATCGCGCTGGTGCTTCCGAACTTGATCATGGGTGGGCCGTGAGTGCCGGTCGCACGGCGATCGACACTGCCGCGACGTCGTGGGAAAGGAGCGCGGGCATGGCGGCAGAATATGCGCCGCTGCGCGGCGATGTCCGCTGCGATGTCGCCGTGATCGGCGGCGGCTTCACCGGCCTTTCTGCGGGGTTGGCGCTGGCCGGGCGTGGCGCGCGGGTATGTGTCCTGGAGGCCGGCGCGATCGGCGGGCGCGCGTCGGGCCGCAACGGCGGACAGGTCGTGCCTGGTCTGAAGCCGCGAGCGGATGCCGTCGTTGCCGGGTTCGGGTCCGAGCGCGGCCAGCGCATGCTCGACTTCGCCCATGGGCTGGCGAACCGCACGTTCGCCTTGATTGCCGAGCACCGGATTGCCTGCAGCCCCACGCGCAACGGCTGGATCCAGGGAGCGTTTTCGCCCAAGGCGCGCGATGATCTGAAGCGGCGCGCCGAGATCAATGCGAAGTTCGGCGGTGACGTGGAGTATGTCGACAGCGAGCGTGTCGCCGAGCTCACAGGCACTCGCTTTCACAGCGGCGGCTTGCTGGAGCGCGCGGCTGGGGCGGTGCACCCGTTGAAGTTCAGCCGCGGGCTGGCGCAGGCCGCGGCGCTGAGGGGGGCGACGCTGTACGAGCATAGCCGGGTGCGAGCGCTCGAGGGCCGCGCCGGGCGCGGTACGAACCGCTGGCTGGTGTCGACCGAGCATGGCGACGTCGACGCCGAGCAGGTCATCCTGGCCACGGATGGCTATACCGATCGGTTGTGGCCGGCAGCGATGCAATCGATCGTCAACGTCAACAGTGCACAGCTGGCCACCGATCCATTGCCGCCGGCGTTGTCCGCGGGCGTGCTGCCGGCGCGTGCGGGGGTCAGCGAGACCCGCAAGATCACGTATTACTACCGCATCGATCCCGAGGGCCGATTTGTGATCGGTGGGCGTGGTCCCTTCTCCGACCGCCTGGACTCCGCTTCCGTGGCGAGGATCGCCCGTGCGTCGCTGGAGCGATTTCCACAGTTGGCGGGCGTGCAGTGGCGGCACGGTTGGGCCTGCCGCGTGGCGATGACCCTCGACGACCTGCCGCACCTGCATGCGCTTGCACCCGGACTCTGGACTGCGCTCGGTTACGGAGGGCGGGGCGTGGCCTTGGCGGTCGGACTTGGCGAGGCCATGGCGCAACTGGCACTGGGGGTCGACGCGAACCAAATCGACTATCCGGTCACGCCGCTTCGACGCGTGCCGGCATATCCGTTGCGGCAGCCGATGGCGGCTGCCGCGATCACCTATTACCGGATCAAGGATCGGCTGGGTTTTCCGTCATGAATGCAGAAACTGAAGCGGCACGTGCGGCATTGGGCGTGCCGGTGCGCCCCCACGCGCCGTCCGTCTGGGCGAGCTCTGGCATGCCCGCGCCGGCCATGCCGGCGTTGGACCGGGACGTTGACACCGATGTCGCGATCATCGGTGCCGGCTTCACGGGACTGAACGCAGCGTGGGAGCTGGTCCAGCGCGGCGTGCCGTGCGTGGTGATCGACGCGACCGATGCCGGCTGGGGCGCGAGCGGACGCAACGGCGGCATGGCGGTCCTGCGGTATAAGAAATCGTGGTCGGCGCTGGCCGGGAGGCTTGGCGACGCTGCAGCGCTTGCACTCTATCGCTGGATCCACGAGGCCGTCGATGGCCTGGAACGCAACGTGCAGGATCTCGGCATCGATTGCGAGTTCAAGCGCTATGGACACATCACGGCCGCCAACGGTCCGCGGGCGCTGGCCGAACTGGAGCGCGACTGTGCGTGGCTTGCATCCCGTGCGAACGATCGTGTTCCGAAGGCGATGGATGCGCTCGGAGCGCGCCAATTGATCGGCACGGATGCCTACTACGGCGCGTATCTCGACCCGCGTTCGGCGGGAATCCACCCGCTCAATTACGCGCGGGGCTTTGCCAAGGCGCTGCTCGCACGTGGCGTCCCCATGTATGGCGAGACCCCGGCGAGCGCGTTGCGGGTGGAGGCAGGAAATGTCAAGGTCCTGACCCCCAATGGCACCATCACCGCGAAGCACGTGCTGGTATGTACCAACGGGTATACCGACCTGTTCGGCTTCCAGCAGAACATCGCCCGCCGCGTCGTGCCTGTTTCCACGTCGGTGGTGACGACCGGACCGCTGTCACCCGAGTTGCGAGCGACAATCCTGCCGCAGGGTCATCTCGTCACCGACACCCGGCACCTGGTCAACTACTTTCGATCCGTGCCCGGGAACCGCTTGCTGTTTGGCGGCCGTGGCTCTCTGTCGGGCAGGGAATCGCCCGAGATCTACGAAGGGCTCATCGGGCACCTGCATCGTACGTTTCCCGCGCTGCGTGGGACCGCGATCGATCATCGCTGGTCCGGCATGGTGGCCGTGACGATGGACGACTTCCCGCACCTGGGTGCGGTCGGAGACCGTGTGTTCTTCGCGCTCGGCTACGGGGGCCGCGGTGTGGCGCTGACCAATCTCCTGGGAAAGCACATTGCCCGCTATGCGCTCGGGCAACGCGCAGCATTGGGGCCGATGAGCGAGCCTGCGTTTCTGCCCATTCCCATGCACGGCCTACGCATCCCGGCCATGAACGTGGTGGCGAGCTACTACAAGCTGCGCGATCGCCTGAGGCTGTAGTTGGTGCCGGCCGCGCTTCATCCCACCGGCGGCAAGGTGGCCGGCTCGACGATCGCGCACCTTGCGCTGATCGTCTTTGCCTGGGGGACCAATTATCCGTTGATGAAGCTCGCGCTGCGCGACATTGCGCCGCTCACGTTCTCGACGCTGCGCTTGTTCGGCGGTGCAGCGGTGATCGCGCTGATTGCCATGCTGCTGGGGATCCGGTCCTTGCGGCCCGCGCCCGGCGAGGCCAGGCGCCTGGCGGCATCGGGCATCTTTCAGTACAGCGGTGTACTCGGTTTCGCGAGCCTGGGGCTTGGCTTCATTCCGGCGGGGCGTACGGTGGTCATGGTCTATAGCATGCCCATATGGGCTGCGCTCTTCGCCTCGATCACCGGGCAGGATCGCGTCGGGGCCCGCCGTTGGCTGGGCATTGTCCTGGGTGCCTCGGGTCTCGCCTTGTTCGTCAATCCGGAAGTGCTTGGAAACTCGTCCATCCTCGGTGCGTTCCTGGTGTTGTGCGCTGCCTGGTCGTGGGGAATTGGTGTCGTCGTCCACCGGTGGCGGCCGTTGACCACGCCCTTCCTGGTCCAGGCGTTTTTTCAGTTGATCTGCAGCGGGGTGGTCCTCGGCTTCCTGGCGCTGGTATTCGAGCATGCTGCAGTGACGCGATGGACGCCGGCCCTGGTGATGATACTGGCGTGGAACTGCGTGATCCCTACGGCGGTCGCCGTCTGGAGCTGGAGTCGCGTGTTGCAGCAGCTGCCCGCGGCGACGGCCGGGCAATTCCTGCTGGCCACGCCATTGGTGGGCATGGCGACGGGATCGATCATGTTCGGTGAGGCGGTACCGCCGATCTTCATCATCAGCGCAGCCTTGGTCGTGGCGGGAAGCTATTTCGTGCTCCCGCGACGCCCGCGGTAGACTTGGGTCTTTGCCGATTGCGGGCCCTGCCATGAACGATCTCGCCGAGCACGCCCTGGGTACGCTGGACGAGTTGCCCAGCGAATACGTTGCGTCGTTGCGCGCCGCCAACCTGGTCCCGCTGTGGCCGAGCCTGCGCTCGCTGCTGCCGCCCGGGGCCGCCAAGACCCTCACGGCGCCCACGCACTGGCGCTGGGAGGCGATCCGGCCGCTGTTGCTGCGCGCCGGTGAGCTGACGCCGATGGACAAGGCGGAGCGCCGGGTCCTGGTGCTCGCCAATCCGGGACGCGGTCTCGACAACCTCCAGGCGTCGAGCGCGATCTACCTCGGCATGCAACTCGTGCTGCCCGGCGAGACTGCGCCGACGCACCGGCACTCCCCGAATGCAGCACGCATCGTGGTGGAAGGCGAGGGTGCCTCGACCATCGTCGGTGGCGAGAAGTGCGCGATGCATCATGGCGATCTGGTGCTCACGCCCACGGGGCTGTGGCACGAGCATCGCCACGAAGGCGAGGGACCGTTCATCTGGCTCGACGTGCTGGACCTGCCGATCATGGTCTACCTCGACGTGTCCTACGTCATGCAGGGCGCGGCGCAGCACTCCACCCGTTCGCCGGCAACGTACGGCGGCAGCGTGGTTCGCCGGCTGCACGGCGAGCGCACCCATGCGCGTTATCCGCAATTGCGCTACGACTGGATCAAGACCCGGGCGGCACTGGCCGAGATCGCCGAGGAGACGGCACCCGACCAGCTCGTCGAGGTCGCGTACATCAATCCGGAGACCGGCGCCGATTGCCTCAATACAATCGCCTTTTCCGCGGTGATGCTGCGCGCCGGCGAGGAGCAGGCGATTCGACGCATGTCGGCGGCACAGGTGTTCCACGTGGTCGATGGCGAGGGCAGGGCGGAGGTCAACGGCGTGGCGCTGCGGCTCGCCCGCGGCGACACGTTCTGCGTGCCCGGCTTCGGCAGCGTCCGCGTGGGAAATGCGTCCGGCACGAGGCCGATGTATCTCATCGGCGCCGATGAATCGCCCATCCATCGCAAGCTGGGCGTGTTCGAGGTCGGCGAGCCGCGCTGCGATTTCGGTTGAGCCGCGCCGGGGACGAGCCCCGGACGCGGAGGCCGGGCCCCAGGCGGTCGCCTGGCCCCTGACCGCAGGCAACCGGCCCGATGCAGCAGGGCCGTC
>JBDTWB010000080.1:0-16417 GCA_040006895.1 Casimicrobiaceae bacterium
GTGGCCGCTGGGGGTGTGGCCGCTGGGGGTGTGGCCGCTGGGGGTGTGGCCGCTGGGGGTGTGGCCGCTGCCGGTGTGGCCGCTGCCGGTGATACCGCTGCCGGTGTGGCCGCTGGGGGGGCGGTCCCTGCCGGTGCGGTCGCTGCCGGTGCGGTCACTGGGCGTGCGGCCGCTGGCGTCGTGACAGGCTTCTCCGGCGCGCCGGCTGCGGGTGGGTCGGCAGGGGTCGCCGCGGCAGCGGTGGCATCCGTCGCAACGGAGGGAGCGGCCGCCGGGGCATCGCCCGCATCGGACGCGCGCGGCGCTGCGTCGTCACTTTCGCCGTGCGGCGACGGCACGATCACCGTCTGGATCGAGTCGACCGGCACCGAGGCGCCGCCCTCCGACCACGACAACACGGTGCCGATCATCGAGATGTCGGCGGCAGGGATGCTGGTCTCCGCGGCGCGCCCGCGTACCAGGGTCGCGTCCGGATCGAACGCGTCGCCCTCGACCCGCAGCACATAACTGGCGATGACGATCTCGTCGCCGGCGGCGAGACGCACGGCGTGTCCGTTGCCCAGACGGCGGCCATTGACGACGACCGGGGTAGCGCTGCCTTGGTCGCGGAGTACGAACCGGTCGCCATCGGGCTCGATGCGTCCATGGACGCGCGAGATCTGCCGGTCGGGATCGGGCAACAGTAATGTCGACGCCGCGGATCGCCCGATGGTCCCGCCCTCCGCCCCGAACTCGGCGCGCAGCGGCTCTGTCAGTGCTGCGCCGTTCTGGCGCACGACGGTGATGGTCAGGGACGACGACATGTGGCGCACAAAGAAGGGACAGGCGATGCGTGTTGCGGGCGGAGGATGGGGCCTTGCGCGGGCGACGTCAAGACACCTTCCGCCGGACGGTGAGGCAGGGCTACCGTGCGGCTCCGCGTCTCGCCCCTGCCCACGCAACCCGGTGCGCAACCGCCCGCGCCGTGCGATGCGATGGGAATGCGCGAGCCCGGCAGGGACGCTACACTCCACCCGCCCCGCCGACCCGGCTCCACGCAACACGGGACCCGCGTCCACCGCAGCTTCGCACCACGGGAACATCGATGTCCGAGCACGCACTGGATGCACCGGCTCCCTTCTCCCCCGGCGAGGCGCTGCGCGAGATCGCCAATGGCGTCACGTCGGCGTTCGTGCTGCTCGCCCTGATGCTGCCGCTGGGCCTGCTCGCCTTCGGACCGATCAGCGAGACGGCGGCGGTGAACGCGGCCATGCGTGCCGCATTCGCGGCCGCCGTATTCGGCAACGTGACAGCCCTGGTACTCGGCGCACCCCTGCTGCCCAACGAGATTCCGCGGGCCTCGACGGTGTTCGTGTTCGCGGGCTTCATCCTGCGACTCCTCGAGGAGCATGCCACCGCTGCCGAGGTGGTCGCCCTGGCGGCGCTCTGCCTGGTACTGGCGGGATCCATCCAACTCCTGTTCGGGGTGTTGCGCCTCGGCAATCTCGCGCGGTTCGTTCCGTACCCCGTCGTCGCCGGGCTCATGACCGGTCTTGCCGTCAAGCTGATCGTGTACGAGATACCCGACATGATGGGCGTGCATGCGGGTGCCGCACATGGCGCTGCACGCGCTCATGGCTGGATCAACCCGTCGACGTTGCTGCTCGCGGTGCTCACCATCGTGGTGGTGGTAATCGTGCGCGCCCGCTGGCCCAAGGCGCCGGCGAAGCTCTTCGGCGTGGTGCTGGGCACGGCGCTCGCCGTGGTACTGGTGCGTGTCGTCGGAGCGGATACCGGTCCGCACGTGCCCGTGCTGCCGCACGCCGAGATCCCATTGCCCGACTCCCTCGCGCTGCTGGTCGAGAAGGGCATGGCGCTGGCAGCGGGACACGCCTCCACGCTCCTCGTCTCCGCAGCCGCCATCGCGGTGGTGGGCTCGCTCGACAGCCTGGTCGCCGCGGTCGGTGAAGGCGACGGGCCGCTCGATACCACGCACCAGCCCAACCGGCTGCTGATGTCGCTCGGCGTGGGCAACATCGTCTCCGGCTGCTTCGGCGGCGTACCCCTTGCCTACTCGTCGCGCCATTCGCTGGTTCCGCATCGCGCCGGCCTGCATAAGCTCCTGGGCAGCATCGCCACGACGGCGACGCTGGTCGGACTGCTGGTCTACGGCCAGGAGCTGCTGCGCCTCATTCCCCTTGCCGTGCTTTCGGGGATCATGGTGGTCCTCGCCTTCGGGCTTATCGACCGCTGGGCGGGCGCCACCTTCCAGCGCGCCCGTCGACGCCAGTACGACGCGGAGCTGTGGCTCAACCTCCTGGTCGTCGCGATCGTCGCCAGCGTCACCGTCATCGATTTCGTCGCTGCGGTGATCACCGGCATGGTGCTCGCGATGGCCCTCTTCGTCGGCGCCATGAACCGTTCGCTGGTGCGCGCGGTGAGTTCCGGAGCCAACCGGGCCTCGCGGCGGATGTACCCCACCGTGCCCGCGAGCGTGCTGCGGGCCGAGGGCCAGCGCACCCGCATCATGGACATCGATGGCGCGATCTTCTTCGGCACGGTCGACCGTCTCGCCGCGGAGGTGCTCAAGAATGCCGAGGGCGCAAGCTACGTCATCCTCGATCTGCGGCGGGTCACGATGATCGACGCTTCCGGCGCGCTGATGCTCGATCGGCTGTCCCGGAGGCTGCAGCAGACCGGCGTCCGGCTGCTGCTCGCACACATCAGCGTCAACAACCCCTTGGGACGGGCGCTGCTCGCCGCCGGCGCCTTTGCGCAGAAGCATCACCCCGACTGGTTCGCCGACACCGATCGCGCGCTCGAATGGGCCGAGCGGCAGATCCTGGCGGAAGCCCACATCGAGGACACGCGCCGCGAGCTGCGGCTCTCCGAGTTCGCCCTGATGGCGCAACTCACCGAAGCGCAGCTCGAGCGGATGAAGCCGTATCTCGACCGGCAGCTCTTTCCGGCGCGCAGCACCCTCTTCAAGGAGGGGGACCCGGCCGACCGACTCTATCTCTTAGCGCGCGGCGCCGTGACCATCATGGCCGAGGACCCCAACGATCCGCAGCGGCGGCGCCGGGTGCTGACGCTGGCCCCGGGGGTGATGTTCGGCGAGACGGCGATGCTCACCAACGGCACGTGGACCGGCACGGGAGTGAGCGAGGAGGAATGCCTGACCTACAGCCTGTCGCGCAAGAACCTCGAAGCCATCCGCAGGATCGATCGCGACCTGGGCGAGCAGCTGTTGCTCAACATGCTGGCGCACGTCGCGACCTTGCTGAGACTGACGGCCGGCGTATTGCGCGAGGCGAGCGACGCCGTGGAGTGACCGCGTCGGAAAAGGTCGCAGGGGCCTCGCGTACGCACCCGCGCGCCAAGCCCGCGCGGGCGGAGCCGGCGGCTGGCGTCAGCTCTGCTGCTGGCCTGCCGCGTAGGCGCGGCGAAACTCCTGTTCGAACACCGACCAGAAATCCTCCTTGGCCTCGATGGAAAAATCCTCGTAGCGTTCGAGCAGCGTGTCCCACAGCCGCGCCTTGCGACTCCCCGGCACGAGTTGCCCGAGGACACTGCCCTCGCCGGCCTGCTTCTCCAGTTCCGCGGGGGCAAAGCGCGTCAGCAAGCCGCTCACGGCGGCATGGATGGCCAGGGCCAGGCCGCGATCGTGCAGGCGCAGGTCATCATAGGCATCGGTCACCGCTCGCACGGGGTCGAGCATGTCATTGCGCTGCGGTGCCAGCAGGTGTTCTAGGGCCACATCCGCATCCCACGCCGCCTTCAAGGGATTGACGGCGGCAGAGCCGATGATGGTCATGTCGGCGTGCAGGCTGCTCTTCGCTTCCGCGCGCACTCGCAGGAGCTCGATCGTGCCCTGGGTGGTTTCGCGCAACAACCCGCCCATCGTCTGCATCAACTCGACCGTGAGTCCATCGGGCAGATGCAGGTCGGCGACGCCCAGGCCCTGCAGGAAGGCACGCTCCAGCGCGAGTCGATCGATTGGCGGGGCAGCGGCTGTCACCGGCGTCGGCGGCGGCGAGGTGGCGGCACCGGCGGCAGGCTGCCCGGCGGGCTCGCCAGGAGGCTGCCCCAAGGGCTCGGATTGGGTTGAATGGCTCATGCGCTTCGGTAGGTAGCCATCGCATTCTACGGGAGCGTGGCTGCCGGATTGATTGCCGCTTCACGCGCCGAGGGCGCCGACGATCAGGGTTCGGCGCCCGTCGCGACGGGCCGCGCCGGATCGGCCGACCATTCGCTCCAGGAGCCTGGGTAGAGACGCGCGCCGGGCATTCCCGCGACGGCCATCGCAAGCAGGTTGTGGCAGGCGGTCACACCCGACCCGCACTGGTGCACGACCCGCTCGGGTGGCGCGTCGCCGAGCGTAGCGGCGAAGCCACGGCGCAATTCGTCCATGGCTCGAAACCGGCCGTCCTCGTGCACGTTGAGCCGAAAGGGACGGTTGCGTGCGCCGGGAATGTGTCCCGCCTTGGCATCGAGCGGCTCGAACTCGCCACGATAGCGTTCGGCCGCGCGCGCATCGACGATCCGCCAACGGCCCGTGGCGAGATCACCCGCGAGTTCATCGGCGCTGACGGTTTCGACCAGAGGCGGACGTGCCGGCAAAGTCTGTGGCGGGCGCGGCGGCGGTGAGGTCGTGGAAACCGCACCGCCGGCCTCACGCCATGCCCGCAGCCCCCCGTCCAGCACCGCCGCCCGCGCATGGCCTATCCAGCGTGAGAGCCACCACAGTCGCGCGGCGTACATCGCGTCGGCGTCGTCGTAGGCCACGAGCATCGTGTGCGGCCCGACTCCCAGCTGCGCGAGCCGATCGGAGAAGGCCTCCCGCTCGGGCAAGGGATGGCGACCGCGAAAATGGCCGTCAGCACCGTGCCGCGGTCCGGAGAGGTCGCGATCGAGATGCAGGAAGTAAGCCCCCGGGACATGGCCGGCCGCATAGGCCCCGTCTCCGTAACCGGGGACTGCGAGGTCGTGCCGAACATCGACCACCAACCACTCCGGATCTTCGAGATGCTGCTGCAAGGTGGCGACGTCGACGATCGGGCGAGTGGTCATGGGAAACTCCTCGGCATGGCGGGAATTAAGGCGCGTGCAGGCCGTACGCGTCGCATAGCGCCGGCGATGATCATGCCATGGCGCGGCGTGGCACCTTCGCCCCGATGCGCGCGATCGAGCTGCCATCCTCCGGCGCGCTCAGGGGAAGTGGGACGCACGGCCTGGTGTCGTCGTGGTTGTACATCTTTGTCCTGAACGAACCGAGTCCCGGCACGTCGCCAACCGTGCCGGTCGCCGGTCCGTCGAATCTCAACGCAACCCGCATGTTAGTGCTGCAAGCCAATGATAAAAAGCACTATTTGCACTGACTTGGTATGCATCATCGCACGCTAAGTGCCGGCCCAGATTGGGATACTTGGCTCTGTTGAAGGCGTTATCCACATAACCATCCACAATTTTTGTGGAAAATGTCCTGTGGACAACTTTTGCGCATGCCGGGAAACGCTCGCCCCGCGCGGCTTCCCGGCCAGTGTAGGACTTTCCCTACGACGGACGTCGGACTCCTGGACAAGGGTCCTCCACACGCCACGACGGTTTACTTTTGTCCCGGACGTCACGCTCTTCCCTGTCGGCACCAGGGCAAACCGGCGACAATGCGTGGCCCTGGCCACGAAATAATTTCCATGAGCGGCGTCATCGCCAATACCTCGAACGCAGTGGCTCGGGAGCTTTGCCCGGGAGGCATCCTGCGGGTAGGGATCAACCTCGGCAACCCCGTGATTGCGACCCGGCAAGCGGACGGAGCGCTGCACGGCATCGGACCCGCCCTTGGCCGCGAACTCGGCAAACGTCTCGGCACGCAGCCTGATTTCGTGACCTACGACACCGCAGGCAAGCTCGCCGAGGCTGTCCGGACGGGCGCCTGGGACGTCGGCTTCCTGGCGATCGATCCCGAGCGCGCAACCGATCTCGCTTTCACCGACGCGTACGTGCTCATCGAGGGCACCTACATGGTCCGCGTCGGCTCGCCGCTGCAGGCAGTGGGTGACGTCGATCGCACCGGGCTCAGGGTGTTGGTGGGCGACCGGACGGCTTACGATCTTTTCCTGACGCGCCACCTGCGCCACGCCCAAATCGTCCGGGCGCCAAGCTCGCGCGAGGCCATCGAGCGGTTTCTCACCGAGGATCACGACGCCGTCGCAGGCGTCAAGCAACCGCTCCTGGCCAAGGCGGCCAGCGTGCCCGGATTGCGCGTCATCGAGGGCAACTTCATGGTGATTCGACAGGCCGCCGCCGTGCCAAAACAGCACGTATCTGCCCACGCTTACGTCGCGCATTTCATCGAAGACATGAAGTCATCTGGCTTTGCGGCGCGGGCATTGGCCGCCAGTGGCGTGGAGGGCGCGGTGATCGCGCCGGCTGCAGGCTGAATGCCACGGCACGATCGATCACGGCATCGCGACGAACGCGGCGCGCGTCCGAGCGGAGCGGATCCCGGGGGATTCCGGGCGCAGAGATACCGCTGGTGATGCGCCAGGACTGCATTCACCGAGGCGCGTCGGCGCAATGAAACGCCGCCAGCGTCCCGTCGGGATGATCGTCGCCAGCGACGTACCCGCGCGCCTGGATGCGCTGCCGTGGGGGCGCTTCCACACCCTCGTGGTCGTCGCGCTCGGCATTACCTGGGTGCTCGACGGCCTGGAGGTCACGCTCGCAGGAGCGGTCTCGGGGGCTCTGAAGACCAGTGCTGCGCTGCAGTTCAGCGACGCCCATGTGGGGCTGTCGGCAAGCGCCTATCTCGCGGGGGCGGTTCTCGGGGCGCTGTTGTTCGGCTGGCTCACCGATCACTTCGGCCGCAAGCGCATGTTCTTCGTCACCCTCGGCGTCTACATTGCAGGAACTGCGGCGACGGCCTTCTCCGTCGACTTCGCAACGTTCGCGCTCTTCCGCTTCGTCACCGGGGCCGGTATCGGCGGCGAGTACGCCGCGATCAATTCCGCGATCCAGGAGCTCATTCCGGCCCGCTACCGTGGCCGGACCGACCTCGCCATCAACGGCAGCTTCTGGCTCGGCGCGGCGCTCGGCGCGACGGGTTCGAGCGCACTCCTCCAGCCGGGTTTGCTGCCCCCGGACACCGGTTGGCGAATCGCGTTCGGATCGGGTGCGGTGCTCGGCCTGGGTATCCTGTTCCTGCGCAGATTCCTGCCCGAGAGCCCGCGCTGGCTGCTCCTCCACGGTCGAGTCCAGGAAGCCGAGCACGTCGCCTCGGCGGTGGAGCGCCAGGTGCGCGGCAACGGTGCGCCGTCGATGGGCCTGCCGCAACTGCGGCTGCGTATTCGTGCCCATACGGTGAGTTTCGCCGACCTGGGGGTCACGCTCTTCCGGCGTTATCCGCGACGCGCGGTGCTGGGGCTGGTACTGATGACCGCGCAGGCGTTTTGCTACAACGCCATCTTCTTCACCTATGCGCTCGTGCTCGGCCGGTTCTACGCGGTGCCCTCCGAGGACGTCGGCCTGTACCTGCTGCCATTCGCGATCAGCAACTTTGTCGGGCCCCTGGTGCTGGGGCCATTGTTCGACACATGGGGGCGAAGGCAGATGATTGCGACGACCTATGCGCTGTCTGGCCTGTTGCTCGGACTCACCGCGTTGCTGTTCGTCACCGGGCTTCTCACCGCGGCGACCCAGACACTGGCGTGGACCTTCGTGTTCTTCTTCGCCTCGGCAGCGGCGAGCTCGGCCTATCTCACCGTCAGCGAAAGCTTCCCGGTGGAGGTGCGGGCGCTGTCGATCGCCTTCTTCTACGCACTCGGCACCGGCATCGGCGGTATCGGCGCGCCGTGGCTGTTCGGTGTGCTGATCGGCACCGGCGACCCGGTTGCGATCGGCTGGGGCTACGCGCTGGGCGCGGGGTTGATGATCGCCGCGGCCCTGGTGGCGTTGTGGCTGGGCATCGCGGCCGAACGCAAACCGCTGGAGGCGGTCGCCCGTCCACTGTCGAGCACGGAGGACGACATCTAGCGCCCGCCCGCGTGGCGCGAGCGGCACGACCGGTGGGCGTTTGTCCCGGGCATTGCGGACGGTGTCAGAAGGACAGGCTTGTTCACCGCCCGCAATGGCAAGCAGGCTGCCATGCGCGGCAGCTGCGTTGGTCGACGCCCCGCTACGGCCAGAGACTTCGGCGCTGGTCCGACCCCCCGCCTCGCCCCGCGTTCGCTAGGTCGCGCCCATTCCGATGCCGCGCGTCGCGGCAACGACGGTCAGAACTTCGGCACGGCTATCCACCAGCTTGTCCGCGGGTCGACCCAGATAGAATCCCTGCACGTAGTCGATCCCCAGCCTGCGCAGCGTCGCGAGCGTTTCGGCGTCCTCGACGCATTCGGCGACCGTCGTCTTGTTCATGCTGTGTGCGATCTTGATGAAGGACCCGACCACCAGCTCGGCACTCGCATCGGCACGCAGGTTGCGAATGAAACTCCCGTCGATCTTGATGGAGTCGACCTCGAGCAGTCGCAAATGGGAAAAGGAGCTGAAGCCGCTGCCGAAGTCGTCGAGATGCACGGCGCAGCCCAACGCGCGCAGCGCCGCGATCATGGGTCGAACCGTGACCAGATCCCCGATCGCGGCCGTCTCGGTCAACTCGATGTGCAGGCGCCGGGGGTCGACGTCGCGTCGCTGCAGGGTCTCTCGCATGAATGCCACGAAGGTGGCATCGTCGAGGGAACGTGCCGAGAGGTTGACGGCAATGCACACGAGCCGGTTGGTGTGCGCGAGTTTCTCGATGCAGGTTTCGAACACCCAGCGGTCGATCTGCCGGATCTTGCCGCTGCGTTCGGCATGGGGTACGAACTGGCTCGGCGGAATCAGTTGCGCCGGGTCGGCCTCGTCGACCATCCGCAGCAGCGCCTCATGATAGGCGACACCCGGTACGGTGACGCTGTACACCGGCTGGAACTGCAGCCGCAGGCGGCCATGTCGCAAGGAGCTGTGGATGCGCTCGTTCCAGTTCATCCGAGAGGACTCGGCGCGGGAGTACGCAGCATCGCTGCGGTAGAGGCACCAATCGTTCTTGCCTCCCTGCTTGGCCTGGTACATCGCCGTGTCGGCGCGAGCGAGCAACTCGTCCGCGGTCCGCGCGTTGTCGGGAAAGAGCGCGACGCCGATGCTGCATGAAACCGGCAGCTGCTGCCCTTCCCCCTCGAATTTCAATGCCGCGACGGCGCGGATCAACCTTGCCGCCACCGCGCCGGCGCCTTCCGCCGAGACCCCGGGACTGAGCACCGCAAACTCGTCGCCACCGAGCCGCGCGACGATCTCATCCTGCCGCAATTGCGAGGCGAGGGCCCGCGCCACGGCCACCAGGATCTCGTCACCGAAGCGGTGCCCCGCGATGTCGTTCGCGTACTTGAAGTCATCGAGGTCGATGAACATCAGCATGACGCTCGTGCCCGCTAGCACGGCATGCGCGATGGCCGCCTCCAGTGCGTCGTAGAGACCGCGGCGGTTCAGCAGGTCCGTCAGCGGGTCGCGCACGGCCTGCTGGGCGCGTTCCTGGGTCTTTCGATCCAGCGTGATGTCCTGGTGCAGCCAGATGTAGCCTCCGCCGTCGGATCCGGCGGCGACGCGCTGCATGCGTTGCGTCACGAGCCTGCCGTCGAGGGTGCGCAGATCGTGGTCGCTGGAGCTTCGTCCAGCGCCCGTCTCGAGCATTTCGCCCACACATGCCGCATCGTCCGGCACGACCTGATCGACGAGCCGGGGTCCGATCGCCGCCAGGGGACAACCGGGCGGCAGGTCGTCCAGCCCCCAGATTCGGAGGAACATGGCGTTGGCGTAGATGATCCGGTGGTCGGCATCGACGAACAGGATGCCGATATGCAGTGCGCTCAGCAGCGTCCCCAGCCGCGCCTGCTCGTTGCGAGCGGCCTCGAGGTGCTCGCGCTGCTGCTGCTCGCTCCTTTCCAGCGCCGCGACACGCTGCCGGATCGTTGCCGCCATGGCGTTGAGGCTCGCCCCCAACCGTCCGACCTCGTCGCCTGTTTCCACCGTTGCATCGATGGCAAAGTCGCCGGACGCGAAGCGCTCGCTCGCGAGCGCCAGCTTGGCGAGATGCCGCGTGATCGCGACTGCGATGACCGCCATCAAGATCATCGACAGGCCAAGCACCACTACCAAAATGAGCAGGCTTTGTCGGCGGAATTCGTCGCGCGCATGGCGCAATGGCGCGGTGGACATCCCAAAGTCCAGTTGCGCGAGCGCCTGTCCACCCACCACGATCGGCACCGAGGCGTGCAGCGTCGCATCCTCCCGGTCGAGATCGATGCCGCCTTCGTCCCGCGGCGGAAGCGGTTGGGCAGGATCCCAGCCCACCGAGGCAATCGTCCTCGCACGGTGGTCATGCAACACCAGGTACTGGATGCCGTCAGGAGTGCGCAGGAGCTCCAGCATCTGCTGCACGCTCGCATAATCGCGCTCCGCAAGCGGCGCGGCGAGCGCCTGATCGAGAAGCCGGATGAGCTGCCCGGTCTGGGTGGCTGCCTGCTCGGCAAACGTGCGACTCATCAGCCGCGCGCTGCCGGCCATCACCAGCAACGTTGCACCCAGCTCGACGACCACGCAGGCTGCGACCAGTTTGGTGCGCAACGACCAGGCGAGGCGTGGGCGCATTTCAGGACGACGACATCAGGAGTCTCCGCGTCGGCTCCACGAAGGCGTCCATCGACTCCATCAGCTCCCTCGGCAAGTCGCGGATGCCGTCGAAGCCGGTGCTGGCCATGAACGCCTTGCCCAGCTCCGAGCCCGTTGCGAAAGCCAGCAGCAACGCCTTGATGGCCAGCGCATCCGCCGCGGGGAGCAACGGGCTGGCCAGCACCACGAACCCGGGGACCTCGACGAACGTGGCGAGCACCTGGATCTGGTCCCTTGCCGGCGCCGGGATCGCCCGCAACTCACCACCGCTCAGCATGGCGGCAATGGCATCGCCGCGCACCAGCACGTTGCCGACGCTGTCATCGGCACGGGTGTTGATGGTGTTGAAGTCCCGGCCGCGCTGCAGGCCGCTGTCGTCGAGCCACTGCAAGCCGCGTAGCGCAACGAGCGACTGGGGATTGGAGAGCACCAGCGTGTGGCCGCGGAGCTCCGCGATGCTCTTGATCGGCCGGCTGGTGGCGAAGGCGATCATCCCCTTGATGTCCGGTGTGAACACCAGGATGGGGACGTATCCGCAGTCGAGTTGCGCCAACCGGGCGAGGTGGCTGGCGGTGACGACGATGTCGTAGTCGCGCGCGACCACGCGCTGGTGGAACGCCGCCCAGCTGGGCGCGGTCGAGACCTGAACCGGCTGGCGCAATGTGCGCACCAGGTAGTCGCGCATCGGCTGGTACTGGGCGAGTAACGTCCGCGCGCTGATGTTCGGCAGGACGCCGATTTCGAGCGGCGCACGGGACTGTGCCCATGCACGACGCCCCATGGCGCATGTGGCCAGCAGGGCCAAAGAGAAGGTCCGACGGTGCAGTGTCTGCGAGATGTCGTCCGCCCCCGACCCGATGAAGTCCGCGATAAATCGCGACCGGAGTGTCCCGGCAGCATTTGGCGGCTGATGCCAATCTACAGGGCAGGCAGCACCGTGGCAACGAGACGCGCTGGAGTTCCGGCGCGCTCGCACCACTGTCGTGCGAGCCGCACCACTGTCGTGCGCACCACGCCACGATGCCCGCGCGCGCACCCTGATACGGATCGGTGTGACCGCCCTGCGCCGCTGGTCAGTGCCGGAAGTGGTTCCCGCAATGCCGCCACACCCCCGTCGAAATGCGTCACTGCCCGGGACCGGCGACGGATTGCCAGGCTGGGCACGCACTCGTTTACCGCTATTTATTCTGGCGCGGCATGGGCCGCAAAGTCAGTCAAGGTTGCCCCTCCCCGAGGCGCGCTCGCTCCCCCGATCGATCTGCCCCCCTTGGTCACGTCGTGACGACCCCGTTCAGCGCCTAGCCGCGGCTCGTCGTCCCGAGAACGTGCAACGGCAGTAGCTTGTAGGCCCCGGTCACGTGGGGCTCGACCCGCCGCACGCGCAGCGTGCCAGTGTTTCGCCAGGTGTCGGTCATGAGTCCGCCGCCTGGACATGCCTGTAATGCCGACAGCACGGCGTCGACCACGGCGGCTTCGTCGACCTCCCCCAGCCGCGGATGCATCACCACCGTCACCTTCGGGATGCCCTCCTCTTCCTCCTCGACGAACTGATAGTCCATTGCGTGCCCGCCGAACCGCTTCGGCAGGACATCCTCGACGAGGACAATGAGCTCGGTACCGAGGAAGGTCACGCCAGCGCTGTTCAGTTTTTCCCAGCTCCGGATGCCCGCGAGGTGGGTGTCGAACCCCAGTTCCTCGAACAAGCAGCCACAGCGGCGTCGGGTGACCTCGGCGTAGTCGCCCAACTCCACGTTCAGCATCAGCTTCGGACAGCTCGGCAGCACGGTGGAGAACACGAGCGCGTTCACACTGTGCCCGCTATTACCGATCGCCTTCGGAACCTGGATGAGCGCGACCTTGTCGGTCATCAGGTGCACTTCGTCGGGGACCTCGGGATTGGCGCAGGCCATGCCGAGGTAGCCGACCTCGGCGCACGAGTAGTGGCTCGCCGTTCGACAGCCGCGCTCGCGGACGATCGCGTCCTTGGTGATCGTATAGGGCTCGGCACTGACGCGGAACAGCGATCCCGCGATATCGATACCGAGCGCGCTGGCAGCGATGCAGGTACGCACGGCGGTGCTGGTGCTGGTGTCCAGGATCGCCGGTTGGCCACGGGCCTTGTGTTCCGCAAGCCACGCGGCGACCCGCCCCGCCTCGCGCGGCGGCACGTAGCGGGGCGTCGGCATGCGCTGGCCCGCAAGTCGGCTGATCAGGGCGGTCGCGATCATGAAGGCCTGGTATTTCAAGTCTTCCAGGCGCGCGAGCGCCTTGCGCGGCGTGAACCATACCAGTACGCGATCGCCGAGCTTGGCATGCCTCAGGAACGTCTTGATACCCGCCGCCCCCGGGATCACGTCCCGCCAGATCCCGATCGGCCGGCCCTCAATGCCGAAGGCAGCCATGAACAAACGCGTCTGCGCTGCCTCGTGCACCAGCAGGTCGAGATCGACGGCAAGGCGAGTACGCGGCCCGCGCGAACCGCCGGTCATGCTCTCGTAGTGGCGCACCAAGAGGGGATTGTCGAAGTCCCCGGACTGCGCATCGATCACGAAGGCACCACGTACGATCGGCACGCGTCCCTTGAACTCATCGACCGTCACGTACACGCCGCGCGCATGCCAGGTCGCAAGCGTCGCCTCGATTCCCTGTCGCGTGACGCTCTCGACGGCCTCCGCGAAGGTGATACCGGCATGCTCCAGCAGCCGGCGATAGGGACTGCGCGCGTGGCCGTAGACTCCGCGCTCGAGCACTGCGAGGAACGATGCCTGCCGCGTCCGACGGGCATCGACGACACGCTGTCGACTCGTCGCGAGGTCGAGCGGCTGCGCCAGGTAACCACGCACGCCAGCGGCCTACCGCGCGAACATCCGCAGCATCGCCAGCCATCCATTGGCGCGCGCTCTTCCGGACCGCACGAACCGTGCGTCCGGAGGGATCGCGCTCATCGCGGTGCGAGCCCCAGGTCGCGAAGCAGATTGCCCCAGCGAAGGTAGTCCGCGGCCAGCGTGCGTCCGAACGCGGCAGGCGAGCCACCCACGATCTCGAGTCCATGGCCCTGCGCCCATGCCAGCGCCTCTGGCGTCTGCAGCACGCGCACCACCTCGGCGTTGAGGCGGTCGACGATCTCGCGAGGGGTGCCAGCCGGCGCCACCAGGCCAATCCACGCGGCCGTGTCGGGCAACGTCAGGCCTGACTGGCGACTCGTCGGGACCTCGGGAAGCAAGGGCGAGCGCTCGGCGCTCAGCACGGCAAGGGGACGGATGCGGCGCGCCTGGGCGAGCGCAATCCCCGTGGTGATGGAGACGATCATCATGTCGACCTCGCCGCTCGCCACCGCGGCAATCGCGGCGCTCGGTCCGTTATAGGGCACGTGCACGAGCTCACGCTCCACTGCCGCGTTGAAGAGCGCCGCGTCGACATGATTGGACGAACCCACACCGCCGGAGGCGAAATTGAGCTGTCCCGGACGCGTGGCGGCGTAGTTGATGAATTCGGTCAGCGTCGCGACGGGCAATCCGGCGGTCACCCACACAACCTTGATCGAACGAAACAGGTTGGCGACCGGCGCGAAGTCGCGAACCGGATCGTAGGCGACGCTGGCCGTCACGTTGGGCACCAGCGCATGGGTGCTGAGCGTTGCGATCAGCAGCGTGTAACCATCGGGAGCCGCCCGCGCAACCGCTTCGGCACCGATGATGCCGCTGGCCCCGGGCCGGTTATCGACGACCACCGGGGTCGACAGCGCCCGTCCGAGAGGCTCCGCGATAAACCGTGCGATGAGGTCGGGTGGCCCCCCACTCGCCTGGGCCACAACGATCCGGATCGGCCGGCTCGGCCACCGCGCCTCCCCGGCGACGACCGCTTGGGTCATGCCGACGCCAACGCCAAGTGCAAGCAACATCCCGAGCAACGCACCACGCGACGCCCGCCACGGCCGCCAAGGACATTGGCGCGCCGTCGGCGCCTGCGCGGTAACGAACCGCGACCGCATCCCCGCGCCGCCTTCCGGCCAAGGCTCCGTGGAACGATCGCGAGGTGAGCGCACGCGGCCCCTGGTGGACGGGTGCGAGTTGCAGCCGTGTAGTTCGGCTACGACCACGCACGGATGGAACGACAGGAAGCGGAGGCGACGAGGGTCGCTTGGGCGGCGACCCTACGCTCCAAGCTCCGTGGGTGGCGGAGACGCAGGGATTCGAACCCTGGATACAGGTTTTGGCCCGTATGCTCCCTTAGCAGGGGAGTGCCTTCGACCTCTCGGCCACGTCTCCTTTGCAGAACTTTCAATTATAACGTCTGCGCGGCCCCGCCGTCCATTTGGGGGTGGAGCCGATCCTTCGGGTGCGCGGCCGCTTCCCGGTTCGCCGGCTCGAGCCACTGGGGGAACGTGACCCTTACCAGTGCCCCGTGCCCGATCGACGGCGTCGTGATGGAAAGCGTGGCGTGGTGGCGATCGGCAACTTCCTTGACGATGGCAAGCCCGAGCCCGGAACCGTCGCCGCCGGTTCCCGGCACGCGATAGAAGCGCTCGAGCACTTTCTCCCGCTCCGCCGGCGGAATACCGGGTCCGGTGTCCTCGACACTCAGGTAGGGCACGCCGTCCTCTCGGGCGCCGCAACGCACCGTCACCGAGCCCTCCTCGGGGGTGTAGTGCAGCGCGTTCGCGATCAGGTTGTCGGCCATGTCGGCGAGCAGCAACGGATCGCCCGCGATGGTGACATGATCCAGCGAGAACCCGAGGTCCAGCCGCCGCGCGATCGCTTCGGGGACCCACTGGCGTGCCGCCGTCGCCGCGACGTCGTACAGGTCGATGGGCGCGAGCGACACCACGCCGCCCGCGGCGCCGTCGGCCTTGGCGAGCGCCAGGAGTTGCGTGGTCACGTGGCCGGCGCGCACGGTCGCCCGGTGCAAACGGGCAAGCTCGGCCGCAGCCTCACCCACCGGTTCCCGGCGGAGCAGCAGTTCCAGATGCATCTGCAGGCCGGCCAGCGGCGTTCGCAGCTGATGCGCGGCATTCGCCAGGAAACGCTTCTGCGAGGCACTCGCCTCGGTCAGCTGGGACAACACCCGGTTGAACGCCGCCAGCACCGGCGCGATTTCCTCCGGCGCGTCGACATCCCGAATGGGATGCAGATCCTGCGGTGTCCGCGCCAGGAGCTCGCGACGAATACGGTGCAGCGGCGCGAGGGCGTACTCGACGCCGATCCACGTCAAGGCCAGCGAGGCCAGGGCGATCAGCAGCGTCGGGACGAGTTCAGCCGCGAGGATCTCCCAGACAAGGCGCTGGCGCTTGCCGAGGGTCTCACCGACCTGCACCGTGTACCCGCCCTCGGCACGCAGCGCCACGACCCGGATGGGCCGATCCTTGTAGCGTCCGTCGTAATAGTGATGCGCCCCGTGCATGAGGGGCGGCGGAGGAGTCATGTCCCTGGCGCCGGCCACGAGCGCTCCCTCCGGATTGCGGATCTGGAAGACGATCTCGTCGGCCTGGTCGAAGGTGAGCATTTCCTGCGCCTTGGGCGGCAGGTCGAGGCGCGCCGGACCGCGATCGGTGCGAATGTTCTTCGCGAGCTCGAGGGCGGGGTCGAGCAGGGAACGATCGTAGGCGTCGTTCGCCGCGCCAACCGCGGCGCGATAGGTGATCACCGCGGCGGTCGATACAAGCAGCAGCAGGATCGAGACCAGGAACAGCAGCAGCCGCCGTCTAAGGCTCCGCCGCTGGCCTCGCGCTGCAACGGGCGCA
>JBDTWB010000081.1:0-16411 GCA_040006895.1 Casimicrobiaceae bacterium
GCTGCACGGCCGCGCACGGGCGCAGTTTCAGTCAGCGCTTGGTGCGGATCCTGGCGAGCACGCCATCCAGCGCATCGTGACACGCTTCGAATACGCCCGCCTGGGCAAGCTGCGCGGCGCACTGCTCGTTCAAGCCACCCTTGGTCGCGAACTCCTCCGCGAGTTTGCCGAAGGGCAGGTCGGTGGTCTGGGGAACGCGTCCGAGGCCATCGAACAACATCGCCATGTAGTCCCGGGCCGCGGCGGCATCGATGCCATTGGCCACGAGCCACTGGACCAGCGATTCCTGCAGGCGAAAATAGGTCGCCATGACCGACGTCGATGCCCACAGTGCCTGGAGCTCGGCCTCGGACGACGCTTCGACGACCATGCCCAGTCGTGCGAAGATCGACGCGGCGGCACCGCCCGCCGGGTAGATCGCCGTCGGCCCTCGATGCGAAGCGACCAGGGGTAGGGGGGCCGCGCAGGTGACGTCGACCGCGGGACGGACCAGCTTGCGGATGCGGTCGAGGGAGTACGTGGCAACGAGACTGACCACCTGGTGATTCGCGCGGAACCGGAGCGCGCCGAGCACGTCGGCAGCAACCTGCGGTCGAACCGCCAGAAACACCACGTCGCTGCCATCGAGCACCGCCTGGTTCGCGGTGGCCACGTGCACTTGCGCGTACGTCGCGGCGAGCCGGCGCGCCACCCCCTCGCTGCGTGGCGACAACAGGATCGGAGAGCGGAAGGCGCCTTCGGTGCAGATGCCGGTGACGATGGCGGCCGTGATGGTGCCGGTGCCGATAAAGCCCAGGCGCAGATCGGTTGCGGTCGACATCGCCATCCCTTTCGGCGCGACTTGGTGCGATTGCGGCGAGGTTACCAGATCGACCGCGCGCGGGCTCGTCGACCGCGGCTTCGGGCGGGCACGGCGTGAGCCTGCAGTATGACCCCGCCACATCCCTTGGGTCGAATGTGACCCGATGCCAGGAAATGGCGCCGCCTTCGCGGCGCCGCCGTTCAGCTCTTCATCATGCCGTTGGTCTCCTTGACCAGCCTTTCCAGACCGGCTTCGGGGGTCTCGGTCCCCCGCATCACGGCGTTGATGATGTCGCGCTGGGCGCGCCAGATGCGCACCGAGTTGGTCGGATAGCCTTGCCAGGGCTTCGCCAGGCTGGCCTCCTGGTAGACCGTGCGGAAGTTGGGGTTCTGCTCGTAAAAGCGGCCGAGATACTCGGGCGCCGAGGCACGCAGGTTGGTCGGCATGTAACCAGTACCTTCGACCACGAGCTTCTGCGCTTCCGGGCCCGTCACGAACTTCAGAAATTCCCAGGCTGCGCGCTGCTTGGCAGCATCGCGTGCCGTGATGATGGCTGCATTGCCGCCCGTCGGCAGACCGCCGTTGGCCTTGTCGTCGATCGGAAATACGCTCGTGCCGAGCGTGAACTTGGAGCCGACGAGATCCGTGACCTGACGCAGCCGCGCCGGCGTGTCGGTGAAGACGCCGATCTTGCCGGCGATGAATTGCTGGCGTGACTGGTCCCAGTCGATCAGGGGCATGTTGCATTCGGTGACGAACCGGCGCAGGTAGCGCATCACCTTCAACCCGACCGGGCCGGCGAAGCCGACCTCGGTCTCGGCGGCATTCAACATCGGACTTCCCGACTGGAGGATCATGGCGCGGAAGAGCCAATCGTCCGGCCAGTCGTGGATGTTGTAGGCGAGGCCGGCAGCATCCGGGTTCTTGGCCCTGATCCGGGCGGCGAGCGCGGTCATGGCTTCCCACGTGTCGGGCATCTTCGCGGGGTCGCCGCCTCCCGAGCGCACCAGCTGCGCGTTGTAATAGATGATCGGCAGGGAGGCGTTGAAGGCGAGACCGTAGATCTTGCCGTCGACCTTGCCCAGCGCCAGGATGGCATCCGCATAGTTGGCCTTGCGCCAGGCGGGGTCTTCCTTCTCGAGCAGAGGCGCCACCTCGGTGATCTGCTTGCGCTTCTCGAGCGTGCGCACCAGCTCGGCCAGCAAGTGGTAGCCGGAGTAATACACGTCCGGAAGTTGATTGGTCATCGCCTGCCGGAGCATCGTCTGGTGACCTTCGTCGTACGATGCGGCGGGTGCGCGGAACTGGATCTTGATGTCCGGCTGGCGCTTCATGAACTCCTGCGCGATGGGCTCGTGGAACTTCGCGAAGGCGGGGAAGGCATAGAGCACGTCGAGGGTGACCGGCTCGGCGCCGCGCGCCATGCCGGAAAGGAGCGGCTGGACGGCCGCTGCGGTGCCGCTGGCGGCCATCCACTTCAGGACTTTTCTCCGGTTCAACATGATTCTTCCTCCTTGGCTGCAGTATGACTACTTGATGCCGGTCATCGTGATGCCGGCGATGAAGCGCCGTCGTGCCAGCAGGAAGGCGACGACGAGCGGTGCGGTGATGAGCGTCGCGCCTGCTGCGAGCGCACCATAGTTGGAGCCTGATTCGGAATCCGCGAAGAACATCATGCCGAGCGGCGGCGTGGCGAGCTTGGTATCGGAGATCACGATCAGCGGCCAATACAGGTCGTTCCAATGGGCGACGACGGAGAAGACCGAAAAGGCAGCGATGGCCGGCCACGCGCTCGGTACCACGATGCGCCACACGATCTCCAGTTCGCCCACCCCGTCGAGACGGGCCGCCTGCAGGATTTCGTCCGGGTAGCTCTTGAAGAACTGACGGAACAGGAAGATGGCGAATACCGACAGGAAGAAGGGCACCATCATCGCGAAGTACGTGTTCAGCAGCCCCAGCTGCGCCAGGGCGATGTAGAGCGGCAGCGCCGGCGCCTGCACCGGGATGCACAGACCGAGCACGACCAGGGCGAACAGCAATCGACGTCCGGGGAAATGCAGCTTGGCGAGGGCGTAGGCGCACGGGATCGCCACGAGCAGCTGGACGATCAGGATCCCGCCGCAGACGATGAAGCCGTTCAGCAGAAAGCGCAGGATCGGTGCCGTGGTGAGTGCGGTACGAAAGTTCTCAAGTCCGTAGAACGTTCGCGGCCACAGTCGGAACGTAGCCTCGAATATTTCGGCCGGAGGCTTGATGGAACTCACCAGCATGAACACGAAGGGCAGCAGCATGAACACCGCGCCTGCGACGAGCGCCATGTGCACGCCCAGCAGGGCCAGGATCCGACGCAGCATCGCGCCCGCTGGAGTGGTGCGGGCCGGCGTGGTTGTGATGGGAGGCGTCATCAGTAATGCACGCGGCGATCGAGAACGAATGTCTGCAGCACCGAGAACGTGAGAGTGAAAGCCAGGAAGATGAGGGTCAGCGCTGCCGCATAGCTCAGATGGAAATACTGGAACCCCTCGAGGTACACCGTGTACAACAGCACTTCGGTGGCTCCCATCGGACCGCCCCGTGTCAGGACGGCCACGGTGTCGAACACCTTGAATGCCGTGACGAATGTGGTGACCGTCACGAACATGGTCGTTGGACCGAGCAGCGGCCACGTGACCCGCAGGAACCGATCGACGGGATGACTTGCACCGTCGACGTCGGCGGCTTCGTAGAGGTCCCGCGGAATGGCGGCGAGTCCCGCCAGGAACAGCACCATGTTGAATCCGAGCAGTTGCCAGATGCCGATACCCGCCAATGTCGCGAGGACGTAGCGCGGATCGCTCAGGAATGCCACCTCGCCGAATCCGAATGCCTTGATCGCCGCGTTGACCGGGCCGAGCCCCGGGTGCAGCAGGAATGACCACATCGTGGCCATCGCGATCAGGGTGGAGGTCACCGGAAGGAAATAGATCACCTCGTAGAGGCCGCGCGTACGCTTGCGGCCGTGGATCAGGATCGCAACCAGCAGCGAAAGCAGCACGGCTCCGGGAACGACGATCGCGACGTACAGGAATGTGTTCCCGAGCGAGCGGCGGATCGCCGGATCCTGGAACGCATGGGCGAAGTGCTTCAGCCCGACCGCCGCAAAGTCGATTGCGCCGAGCTCGTAGTTGGTGAGACTGAGGAATCCCAGGGCTGCGAGCGGAGCGAGATTGGTGATCAGCAGCAGGATGAATGCCGGGGTGGAAAATCCCAGGCCGGCCAGTGATTCGATGAAGCGCTGGTCCTTGCGGCGCACGTGGGAAGACGCGGGGAGGACAATCGTAGTCATCAGGCACCCCCGAGCGCGGCGTGGCCCCGCGCCCTCGCGTCCAATGCCGAGGTCGGGACCTCGATGGGCTCGACCCGGCGTCCCTCACCGTCGAAGTAATGACACGTCGAGGGCACCACGCCGAGCGTGACCTCCGCGTTCAGGGCCTGATCGACGGCGACGTCGTCGTGGCCGACCTTGCACAGGACCGTGACACCCTCGGTGCCAGCCAGGTCGACATGCAGAATGCTCTCCGAGCCGAGGTTCTCGCGCCGGCGGAGTCGGCCACGCAGGCCGATTTCGTGATCGTTGGCCCGCGGGTTCAGCGTTTCCGGCCGTACCCCTACGGTGATGCGTGCGCCCGGCGTCCCCGGCAGGCGCACCGGCATGGACCTGCCCATGACCTCGAGGCGACCATGAGGGCCGAGCTCGCCGGGGAGTAGATTGATCGCGGGACTGCCGATGAATTGCGCCACGGTGACCGACGCGGGCCGGTCGTAGACCTCGGCCGGCGTGCCGAGCTGCAGGATCTCGCCCTGATCCATCACCGCGAGGCGATCGGCCATGGTCATCGCTTCCACCTGGTCGTGGGTGACGTAGACCATGGTGACGCCGAGCCGCGCGTGCAGCTCGGCGAGCTCGCTGCGCATGTGGACCCGCAGCTTGGCATCCAGATTGGAAAGCGGCTCGTCCATCAGGAATACGTCGGGGTCGCGCACCATGGCGCGCCCCAGCGCGACCCGCTGCCGTTGGCCGCCGGAAAGCTGCCCGGGCCGACGCGAGAAATAGGGATCGATACGCAGTTGGACGGCGACCCCGCGCACCTGCTCGGCAATCTCCCGCACGATCCCGCGCCGGCGCGGCGACAGCAGCCGCAGCAGTGGGATCCGTTCGACGAGGCTCAAGCGCGACATGGTGAGCGGCAGGGCCATGTTGTCGAACACCGACATATGCGGGTACAGGGCGTAGTTCTGGAACACCATCGCGACCTTGCGCTCGTGCGGTCGCAGGTGATCGACCCGCGCGCCACCGATGGCCACGCTGCCGCCGTCCTGGCGTTCGAGTCCGGCAATGATCCGCAGCAGCGTGGATTTGCCGCATCCCGATGGCCCGACCAGGGTCAGGAACTCGCCGTCGGCGATGTCGAGGTCGATCGATCGCAGCACCGGGGTCGCCCCGAAGCCCTTGACGATCTTCCTGAGGGTGAGTCCAGCCATGGCTTTAGCGTCTCCGTGCGCGGCGCGAGTGCGACGAAATCACGAGCACATACCGTGGTAGCGCCCGAGGATGTCGACCAACTCCCGATGTACGCCGGACGAGCCGGCAACCACCTGGCCGCCAGTGACATGGTGCCCGGCACCGCGGAAATCGCTGATTGCGCCGCCCGCCTCGAGCACCAGCAAGCTTCCTGCCGCGACATCCCAGGGATTGAGCTTCTTCTCCCAGAACCCGTCCAGCCAGCCGGCGGCCACGAAGGCGAGATCGAGCGCCGCTGCTCCGGCCCTGCGAATACCGGCACAGCGCTGCATGATCACGCGTAGCGATGCCAGGTAGTCGTCGAGATAGGACCAGTCGGAAAACGGCAGCCCCGTGCCGAGAACCGCTTCCTCGAGCCCGGTACGGCCCGACACGGCAAGCCGCTCACCGTTGAGCCAGGCGCCGCCGCCGCGCCTGGCGGTGAACAGGCGCGCGTTGAGCGGATCCAGGACTACGCCGACCTCGATACGCGTGCCGACCTGCAGCGCGATCGATACGCAGTAGTGAGGGATCCCGTGCAGGAAATTCGTGGTGCCATCCAGAGGATCGATGATCCAGGTGAATCCGGACGACGCGGTGTCGCCGGAATTGCCGGACTCCTCGGCATGAAAGGCGTGGCCCGGATAGTGCGACCGCAGCACCTCGATGATCGCGCGTTCCGCGCCCTTGTCGATCGTGCTCACGAAGTCGTTGGCTTTCTTGCGCTCGATGGTGAGCTCGCCCCGACCTGGCGCGCCGCGCACGATCACTTCGCCCGCAGCCCGCGCGGCTTCGATGGCCGCATCCAGAAACCGATTGGTGTCATGACCGTCACCGACGGCCGCCATGCTCGTGCTCACGCGTACTCCTGGGTCAATGGAAACGGAACGGGCCGGGGAAATCCCCGACGTTCACCGTGTAGGTGTAGAGGGTGCGCCCCTGCCAGCGATGCAGTTGAAATCCGGGCGGCTCCAGGGTGAACGAATCGATACCGTCGGGGCGCAGATCGACAGCGACCTGGTGAGCCGTGCTCGGGCACGACGAGGCGATGGTCCCGCCGAACCGGATCTGCGTCGCCCGGTGGACGTGTCCGCACAGCACGCGCTCCACCTGGGAGTGACGGGCGACGATCGCTTCGATCTCCGCGACGCGATCCATGCCCACGGCATCGAAGTGCGGGAGGCCGGTCGCGAACGGGGCGTGGTGCATCATGAGCAGCGTCGGCCGCGCAGGTGCCTCCGCGAGGGTACGATCGAGCCACGCAAGCCGTGCATCGCACATGGTGCCTCGCACCCGGCCGGGATCCACCGAGTCGGCAGCGACAATGCGCACGGGGAAATCGTCGATGACGTATTGAATGAATGGCCCGTCGGCGGGGAGATAAGGCTGATCCGCAAAGGCGGCGCGGAAAGCCGCCAGTCGATCATGATTGCCCGGGATGACATAGAACGGGTACTGCAGGTCGTCCAGGATCTCCCGCAGGTGCGCATAGGCGCGTGGCTCACCCTTGTCGGCGAGGTCGCCGGTGATGAGCACGGCATCGGGCCGCGGATCCAGGCGGTTGAGATGCCGGACCGCGCGGCGCAACAGGTCCGCCGTATCCACCCGTCCGTAGGCAAGCTCGCCCTTGGACATCACGTGCAAATCGCTTATCTGGGCCAACAGCATGATCGTTGCATGCGCAGCCGACACCGCCGCGGCGTCGTGCGCGCAAGTCTCCTCCTGGGAATGAGTTCGTGTCTATACTTCGCGGACTTCCCGCGGCAAGGCGGCAGGTCCGCACCGGCATGAGCCGGCATGGCATCAGCATGATCCGGAACGACGTCAGCACCGGCGGGCATGGCATCACCGTGAGCGAAATCACTCGACCCATGACATCCTGGCCCTTCCGGCTCGACCGGACCCACCAGCGCCTGTCCGACGACGCAGGCCGGACCTTCGACCTGGCGATGCGCAGCTGGGTGCACGCGCCTGAGGTCCGTGGCGAGGGGGTCGACGCGACGACGGCCTGCGCGTGGCTCCAGCGGGAGAGCGGCGCCCCGTGCCGCGTGCCCATCGGCGTCATCGGTCCTCGCGAAGCCACCGCGGCGCAAATGAGCGATGCCGCAGCGACCGGCCGCGGCCTCGCGACCATGGGATTGGCAATCCTTTGTGGAGGGAGGGAGGGGGTGATGCACGCGGCCTCGCAGGGAGCCGCGGCGGCGGACGGGGTCACGATCGGCTTGCTCCCCGACGCCGATCCAGACCTCGGAAACCCCCACCTCACCTTCGTGATCGCCACCGGCATCGGTGAAGCGCGCAATGCATTGATCGCGCGCGCCTCGCTGTGCCTGGTCGCCATCGGGAACAGCCACGGCACCCTGTCGGAGGTGGCGCTTGCCAGGCATTTCGGCAAGCTCGTCATCGGGCTCGCGGGGGCCGCCGATGTCCCCGGCGTGTGCCACGTGCAGGACGTGGGCGCGGCGCTCGACCTCATCGCCCGCTGCGTGCTCGATCCGGCAGGCACTGCGGTGCACGGTCGACGGCCATAAGTCAGACAAGGAGCAGCTCCGGCTTGATCTCGATGACCCGCGCATCGCGGAAGGCGCCGGCATCGATGATGCGGAACGCCTCGCCGATAAGTCCTTCGACATCCTGGCGGACCATCAGCAGGGGAAAACTCAGCACGCTGGCGAACGGATCCCAGTCGTAGCAACCGAACGTGCATGCCCGCAGCTCCTCGGCGGGCAGGGTCTTGAGCAGGCGAACCACACCCTCGAGCGCAATGGTGGAATTGACCAGGAGGGCGCGCGGCAGGCCGCCGATGCGGTCGTAGAGCTCTCGCACCGCCGCTTCGGCGAGGTTGCCTTCGTATCCACAGGCATCGATCTGGCGCGGATCGAGCGTACCGACCTCGCTGCGAACCACGTCGGCGAAGCCCTCGATGCGGCGCTGGGTCGCGTAGTCCGAGGCCAGCCCACCCACGAAGTAGGCCTTGTTGCGCTGCGCGGCACGCATTGGCGACGAGCGCTCGAGCAACGCCCGGGTGAGCTGCTGGGCTCCCCAGTAGTTGTCGCTGATCACCGATGCCGCGGTGCGGCCAGGAAGGTCCACGTTGACGTGGGCGATGCCGTGTTTGCGGCAGACCTTGCTTACCGAGTCGGGATCCGTGGCACCGGTGATCATCAGGCACTCGACCCGATAGGAGATGAGCGTCCGCACGGTTTCCAGCTCGAGGGCGGGATCGCGCAGCGTGCTCACGACCAAGGGGTGCCATTGCCGCTCCCGCGCGAGTCGCTCGAAAACCTGCGCCATGCCGCTGAAAAAACGATTGTCGTGGAGCGGGATGATCATGCCGATCAGCCCTGACTTGCTGGTGCGCAGACCGCTCGCGTGGCGATTGACGCTGTAGGCGTGCTTGGCGGCAAGCCGTTCCACCCGGATTGCCGTCGCCTCGGCGATACGCCGCTCGCGCCAGTTGCCGCTCAGCACCGCGCTGACGGTCGAAGCCGACACCTGCGCCAGAGCCGCGAGATCGTAGATGGTGGATTTGCGCTTGACCATACTCATCCGGGACAGCCGCGATCACTGCGGCGGTCCCGATCCCGCTCGGATTCGAGGCCGCTTGCATGCATCGGGGGCCGGTGGCACAATCGATTGCGCAAAAGGTACACCAGCACTCGGCCGCGCGCAACCTTGCCGGCTTCGGCGAACGTGCGCAAAGTCCGCACACGACTGGCCCCGACCTACTCCACCTCACCCACGGGAGGATGCATGACCCAGCGCCAACGTTATTCCGGGAGCCGACGCAGTTTTCTGCTGCGCACCGTGGCGGGTACCGCCATGGCCGCGGGCGGGACCTGGGCCGGCGGCTTCGCGGCGGGGGCGCATGCGCAGGGCAGCGTGCCTGCCGTTGCCGCGCCGCCGCTTGCGATCGGCGTGCTGCGCTCGCCCACCTCCGGCATCGTTGCGATCGCCGATCAGAAAGGCTGGTTCCGCGAGGCGAACCTGAACCTCTCGACGGTGCTGTTCGCCGCGGCCGCGGGGCCGAAGATCGTCCAGGCGCTGGGCGGTGGGAGCATCGGCTTGAGTTTTGTCAATGCCACGGCGGCGGTGCTCGCCCTGTCCGCCGGCGGCGCCTCGCTCAAGATCATCTCCATTCCCACGGACCCTTCGCGCCTCTTTGCCCTGCTCAGCAAGCCTGAGATCGACTCGGTGCCCAAGCTCGCCGGGAAGCGCGTGGCGGTGACCGGCGGCACGGCGCTGCACTTCTATCTGGCGCGGACCCTCGCCAAGTTCGGGATGACCTTGAAGGACATCGAGTTCACCAATTTGCCGGCGGCCGATGGGCAGGCGGCGTTCGTGGCCGGGCGGGTAGATGCAATCGTGCCATCGGTGAATGGCCGCTTCTACCTCATGAATGCCAAAAAGGACACCCGCGAGCTCTTCACCTACGACGATTTCCTCAAGGGGCCCGGTCCGACGACGCCGTTCCGCAGCTACGACCTGTTCGTAACCACCGAGGAAGTGATCAAGTCCAGTCGCGCCGCCCTGACGCGGTTTCTCGCCGTGTACCACGATAAGGCGATCCCCTTCGTCACCGGTCCCGCCACGCGCGAGCAGGCCGTGGCGCTCATCACCAACTACGTGAATCAGGAACAGAAGAACCCCAACGACGAGGCCGTGATGCGCCGCATCCTCGCCGACAGCGAGTTCTACGATCTGGCGGCTGTGCGCAAGCTGGTGCAGGGCGACGAATTGCGGGCGAGCCTCGAGGAGCAGGCGAAGTTCTTTGTCGACATCGGCCAGATCAAGTCGGCGCCGAACATGCGCACCGCCATCGTCGACAATCTTGTCTGAATCCACCGAACCTTCGGTCGCGGTCCCCGCGCGGCGCGCGGGCGGTCCGAATGTGGTCCTGATCCAGGTCGACCAACTCGCGCCGCGGTATCTGTCGTTCTACGGCCATCCGCGGGTCAAGACCCCCAACCTGGATCGGCTCGCAGCGCGCAGCGTCGTGTTCGACCAGGCCTACTGCAACTACCCGTTGTGCTCGCCGTCCAGGGCGTCGATGCTCACCGGCTGCCTGCCCTTCAGCATCAGCCAGTGGGACAACGGTGCCGAGTTCTTCGCCGAGATTCCCACCCTTGCGCACTACCTGCGCGCCGCAGGCTATTCCACGACACTGTGCGGCAAGATGCACTTCGTCGGCCCGGATCAGCACCACGGCTACGAGGAGCGGCTGCTCACCGACATCTATCCCTCCGATTTCGCCTGGACGACCGACTGGCAGCACGTGTTCCGTCCGGGTGGGGGTATCCGGATCCGCAACGTGGTCGAATCCGGCGTCTGTGTGCGTGCGCTGCAGATCGACTACGACGAGGAGGTCGAGTTCCACGCCCGGCGAAAGCTTTTCGACCTTGCGCGGGATCCTGGCGACCGGCCGTTCTTTCTCACCGTTTCGTTCAGCCACCCGCATCCACCGTTCGTGATTACCCCGGAGTACTGGGACTTCTATGCCGACGCGGACATCGATATGCCTCGGCTCGGAGCGATTCCGCCGGAGCAACTCGATCCGTTCAATCGGGCCCGCTGGGCGATGATGGGGCACCAGTTCTACGATCTGGACGACGACCATGTCAGGCGTGCCCGCCATGCCTATTTCGGGATGATCAGTTACGTCGACGCGAAGATCGGTGCGGTGCTCGACGCCCTGCGCGATACCGGTCTCGAGGACGACACTATCGTCGTGTTCACCAGCGATCACGGCGAGATGCTCGGCGAGCGCGGCATGTGGCTCAAGGATACGTTCTTCGAGGACGCGATCCGGGTGCCGCTGCTGGTCGCGGGACCGGGCGTCACGCCGCGGCGCATGTCGAACTGCGTGTCGCTGGTCGATCTCGCGCCGACGGTGCTCGACCTCGTCGGGGCAACCCGGCCGCCGGCGTCGCCGTTCGACGGTGCGAGCTTTGCGCGGCTGCTCGCCGGTGAAGCGTCGGGATGGAAGGACGAAGTGATCGCGGACTGGGCCGGTGGTGGTCATGACCAGGCCTCGCGGATGCTGCGCCAGGGTCGTTTCAAGTATCTCTGGCATCACGGCCTTGCTCCCATGCTTTTCGATCTGGTCGCCGATCCGGATGAACAACACGACCTCGCCGGCAGCCCGTCCTACGCGGAGGTCGAGGCAACGTTGCGGGCACGGCTCGCCGGGAGTTGGGATCCCGCCGAGGTGAGCGCGCGCGTGCGGGTCAGCCAGCAGCGCCGGCTGTTCCTGCAGGACGTCTTCGACCGGTCGGGGAAGTACTCGAACTGGTCTGCCCAAGTCGCGCTGGACGACGCGCATCGGTTCGTGCGCGGACGTGCCAGCAGCTTCTACGCCAAGGCACGCCTGCGGTTCCCGTTCGTCGAGCCGGTCCCTCCGGACCATCCCGAAGCGCAGTGACCGGGCAGCACCGCCACGATCCCTGATGTCCACCTCTTCCTATCAAGGGTGACTACATGAGCCAACACGATGGACAGATGACGGCGATCGTCTGCCATGGTCCCAAGGACTATCGGGTCCAGTCCATTCCCCGGCCGCGCGCCGGACCGCGCGAACTCGTGATCCGTATCGATGCCTGCGGCATCTGCGCCAGCGACTGCAAGTGCTGGTCCGGCGCGGCGATGTTCTGGGCCGGCGACAATCCCTGGGTGAAGGCGCCCGTGGTGCCGGGGCACGAATTCGTCGGCCACGTGCAGGAGCTCGGTGAAGGCGCCGCGGAGCATTTCGGCGTCGCCGCGGGCGACCACGTGATCGCCGAGCAGATCGTCCCGTGCGAGCTCTGCCGATATTGCCGTTCGGGACAGTACTGGATGTGCGAGGTGCACAACATCTTCGGCTTCCAGCGCACCGTCGCCGAAGGGGGCATGGCGCAGTACATGCGCATCCCGGCCAACGCCCGGGTGCATCGCATTCCTGCGGAGCTGCCGCTGGACGAGGCCGCGATCATCGAGCCGCTGGCCTGCGCCATCCATGCGGTCAACCGCGGCGACATCCAGCTCGACGATGTCACGGTCATTGCCGGTGCGGGGCCGATCGGCCTGATGATGGTGCAGGTTGCCAAACTCAAGACCCCTCGCAAGCTGGTCGTGATCGACATGGTGCCCGAGCGCCGCGAGCTCGCGACCCGGTATGGCGCCGACGTGGTGATCGATCCTTCGCGCGAAGACGCGGCTGCCATCGTGCGCGGACTCACCGGCGGCTATGGCTGCGACGTCTACATCGAGGCCACCGGCTCGCCGAGCGGCGTCGTGCAGGGCCTCGACCTCATCCGCAAGCTGGGCCGTTTCGTCGAATTCTCGGTGTTCGGCAAGGAGACAGCGGTCGACTGGTCGGTGATCGGCGACCGCAAGGAGCTCGACGTGCGCGGTGCGCATCTCGGACCGTATTGCTATCCGATCGCAATCGACCTCCTGATGCGCGGCCTGGTGACCGCCCGTGGCATCGTCACCCACGCGTACCCGCTGGAGTCGTGGGAGGAGGCGATCGCGATGGCGAATTCCCTCGATTCGGTGAAGGTCCTCCTGAAGCCCGTACGCTGAATCCGGTGGAGAGCGAAGTGAGCTATGTCATCGGCGTCGATATCGGCACCCAGAGCACCAAGGCGTTGCTTTGCGACACCAAGGGCCGGATCGTCGCCCAGCAGTCGCACGGCTATCATCCCGACACCCCGCAGCCGATGTGGGCGGAGCAGTGGCCCGATGTGTGGCTCGAGGCGACCATCGCCTGCGTCAGCGACTGCGTCGCTCAGGCAAAGGTTGCCATGCCCGGGTTCGCGCCGGGCGACGTACGCGCGCTTTGCATCAGCAGCCTCTATGGCGGTTCGGGCATTCCGGTCGACGACACGATCACGCCGCTCCATCCATGCCTGATCTGGCTCGACCGGCGGGCTCACGAGGAAGTCGACTGGGTCCGCTCGACGGTGTCGATGGATCGCCTGCACGCCGTGACGGGTAATGGCGTCGATAGCTACTACGGCTTCACCAAGATGCTGTGGCTCAAGCGCCACCGTCCCGAAGTGTGGAGCAAGACGCGTCACTTCGTGCCTCCCAATGCCTTCGTGATCCATGCCCTGACCGGGGAGCTGGCGGTGGATCGTTCGTCGGCCGGCAACATCGGCGGGGTGTACGACACCGGCGCCGGCGCCTGGTCCGCCGAGATGCTCGACGTGCTCGGTATTCCCAGGACCATGATGCCGTCGCGGCTGGTGAACTCGACCGACGTCGTGGGCACACTGACGTCAGACGCCGCCGGATGGCTGGGACTTGCCGTCGACACGCCGGTGATCGCGGGGGGCGTGGATGCCGCCGTGGCCACGCTGGCCGCGGGGGTTGCCCGCCCCGGCCAACATGTCGCGATGATGGGATCGAGCATGTGCTGGGGCTACGTCAGCCAGCACGTCGACGCCCGCCGCGGCCTGGTCAGCATGCCCCATGTGTTCGGCGAGCCACGCGATCGCTACGTCTTCGGAGGCGCGATCACCGCAGGCGCTGCCGTGACCTGGTTCCGGGAGAATTTCTGCCGCGACGACGGCGCCGAGGCGGGCCGCCGGGGTGTCGATGTGCACGACCTGCTCGAGGACGCTGCGCGCGAGGTCGAGCCTGGGTCCGCGGGCCTCCTGTTCCTGCCCTATCTCATGGGCGAGCGCACGCCGATCTGGGACAGCAAGGCAAGCGGCGTGTTCGTCGGCCTGAGTCTCTATCATCGCCGCGAGCATCTTTACCGCGCCGTGCTCGAGGGCGTCAGCTTCGCCCTGCGCCATAACATCGAAGCCGGCACCACCGCCGAGGTGCCGCTCGACCGCGAGCTGATCGTGGTCGGCGGGGCCACGCACTCCGACCTGTGGATGCAGATCATCGCCGACGTTACCGGACGACCCGTGCTGACCATCGAGCAGGACGTCGAGGCGGCGATGGGAGCGGCATTGCTGGCGGCGTATGGCGCCGGGCTTATCGATGCCGACGAGGTCGGCAAGGGCTGGGTGAATCTGGTACCGCGCGCGCGTCCGCAGGCAGCGTCGGTAACCGTCTACGACGCCCGGTTCGAAACCTACAAGGCGGTGTATCCGGCCCTGAAGGCCAGCATGCACGACCTGCACGACCAAGCCGCAAGCCAGCGCATGCGGGCCGACACCACCGCCAGGCATGACGCCGTCCCCGTAGAACCCACGAGGAGTGTGCAATGAAGGCCGGGCGGAAGCTTCAGCGCCGGAGACACCGCCGGCAAGGCGATCCTGTGTTGGGGGACGGCAAGGGCCTTGGCCTTTCTCCAGATCGGACTCGGGCGAAGCGGAATCGACCGTGCGTTGATTGCGTCGGCGTTCGCGACGGAGTGTTGGCATGAGCGGACATGTGGACCTTCAGGATTTGTCCGATTGCGCGGTCGAGCTTGCCGCATGGGCGGTCACCACGATCCGCGAGAGCCGTCCGCAGCCAACCCACGCCAGGACCAAAGCCGATGCCGGCGACTGGGTGACACCGTTCGACGAGGCGGTGGAGCGCACGGTCCGCGAGCGGCTCATGGCGCGCTTTCCGGACCATGTCATTTCCGGCGAGGAGTTCGGTCGCGACGACGATGCGCCAGACGACCGTGCGCCGGTGCGCTGGCATCTCGATCCCATCGACGGCACGATGAATTTCGTGCACGGCATTCCCTGGGTCGCCTTCAGCCTGGCTGCCGCCGATGCGGAGGGCGTGGCCGTGGGCGTGGTCGCCGACGTTTACCGCAACGAGATATTCCGCGCAATACGGGGAGGTGGTGCCTGGCTGGGCGGACAACGCCTGCATTGCGGTGCCTACGAACGCATCGCGGGAGGCGTGTTCCTCACCGAGTGGTCCGGCCAGCAGGCATGGCCACACATGGACCGGTACCTCGCGCGGGTGTCGTCGCAAGCGGCCGCGACCCGCATCATGGGCTCGTGCGCGCTCGCGCTCACCATGGTCGGCGCAGGGCGGGCGAGCGGGGCCGTAATTCCGGGCAAGTACAACAGCTGGGACGTCTATGCCGGTGCGCTGATCGCGCGGGAGGCGGGTGCGGTCATCTACGATCGTCACGGCATGAGCGCTGGCGTGCCACTGGACGGGATCCTCGCGGCGCCCGCCGCGATCGCCGACAAGCTGTGGGGGATGTGGATGGCACCGGATCCGGGGTGAGAAGCGGGGGGTGCTTGGAGGCGGGGTTGGAATTGATCCGACGTCGCGTCAAATGTAGTTCTCGCGCTCACAGCTGGACAAAAGGGCCCTCACCACCATCGTTACCATCTGTACGCGTTGCGCGCTCGGGCCGATCGGCGCAATGACACATCGGGCACGGCTGATTTGACGTGATTTGGACCAAAGTAGGTTACGGGACCGATGAGGCCCTTCGCGCCATCGATGGGTGAGCGGCCGGCTGCGCGCAGCCCCGGTGATCCAAGGCAGACGGTCGGTTGAAGTGGGTGTGTCGATCAACCCCGCCGTCCTCGCGCGGGGCAAATAAACCGCGAAACTACCAAGGGGCGTCGGCCCCTCAGCTTGCGCTTGGATATTTTTGCATGCAAAATGGTACGCAAATCGACGGAGGGCCGTCATGGCGGGCGAGGAAGAGGCGATCGGAGAGGCGCGGATGATTCGCAGCGGCGAAGATTCGCCAATGCTCGATGACGCGCAGATCGACGCTGCGCGCAAGCTCGTCGGCGTCTGGCTGCGTCGCGACGTACACACTCCGGCAATCTACGAACCGGTATCGGTTCACGACATCCGTCGCTGGGCGCATTACAGCGTCGGCGATGATAATCCGCTGTTCGCCGACGTCGAATATGCCAAGCGCACGATTTGGGCGACGCCGATCGCCCCACCGACGTTCGCCTATACGATCGACACCGGCATCGTCGCGCCCGGGCTCCCCGGAATCCAGTGGATCTTTGCGGGTTCGAGATTCGAGAACTTCCTCCCGATCCGACCTGGCGACACCATCGTCGCGCGGGCGCGGCTCATCGACGTACAGGTCAAGGAGGGTCGCAACGTCGCCCGTTATGTTAATCAGGTCGGCGAGGTTCTGTACACCAATC
>JBDTWB010000082.1:0-16276 GCA_040006895.1 Casimicrobiaceae bacterium
AACAGCCAGTACGGGAACCCCGACGACGGGATCTGGATGCCCCACTGCGTGACCTTGCCGGACGCGTCGCGCTTGGTGAGCTTGGCCGCGTACTCGGCCTCCTCTTTCCAGTTCGCCGGCGGCTTGTTCGGGTCCAGGCCCGCTTCCTTGAACGCTTCCTTGTTGTAGTACAGCACGATCGTCGAGCGCTGAAACGGGATGCCCCAGGTCTTGCCGCCGGTCTGGCTGTTCTCCATGAAGGCGGGAAAGAAGCTCTTCAGCCACGCCTTGTCCTCGGCGGTGCGGATGAGATCGTCGAAGGGCACGATCGCGTCCTCGTCGATCAGGGTGTACATATCGGTGGATAGCAGGATCGACGTGACTGGCGGCTCGCCGCTTTTCACCGCGGTCAGCGCCTTGGTGATCGACTCCTGGTAGCTGCCCGAGTAGATCGGCCTCAGCTTGATCCCGGGATTTTCCTTCTCGAAGTCCGCGGCGTAGCCATCGATGGTCTTGGTGATCGGTCCGCCGACCGCCACCGGGTAATAGAACGAAACCTCGACCGGCGTCTGCGCGAGCGCCGTGCCGGAGACCAAGGCCCCGGACATTGCGGCCGCGGCCACTGCGGCAAGGCGTGCCAATATCGTTCGCAGCATGTTTCCTCCTCCTGGTTGTTTTGAAATCAAGCCAGCATTGTCATCGGTGACGGGTCGCGCTCTCGCTGGCGCGTACCGCCGGCGTCGAACAGGTGCTGGGCCGAGGGCGGCCATGCCAGCCATGCCTCGTCACCCGGCGCGAGTCCGACCCGTCCCGGCGTTCGCACGGCGACATTCGCCGCGCCGATCTTGCAGGTGAGCAGTGAATCCGCCCCAAGGTACTCCGTCGCCACCACGCCGGCGCGCACCCCGCGCTCGAAGCCCAGGGTGATGTGCTCCGGACGCACCCCGAGCGTGCACCCGGCGGCGTCGCGGGTTCCGAGCACCGGACCGCGGGTACCCTCGATCACCGCGCCGTCGCCACCTGCGACCAGCGGCATGAGGTTCATCGGCGGGGTGCCGATGAACCGCGCCACGAAAGTGTTCGCCGGACTTTCGTAGAGATCGGCCGGCGGGCCATTCTGCTCGATGCGGCCGGCGTTGAGCAGCACTACCCGGTCAGCCATCGACATGGCCTCCACCTGGTCGTGGGTAACGTAGACCATGGTGATGCCGAGCTCGCGTTGCAGTCCCCGGATCTCGGCGCGCATCTCCTGGCGAAGCTGCGCATCGAGGTTGGAAAGGGGCTCGTCCATGAGGCACACGGGTGCTTCCGCGATGATGGCCCGACCGAGTGCCACACGCTGCTGCTGCCCCCCGGAGAGCTGGCCCGGCTTGCGGTCGAGCAGGCCGGACAGGCCGAGCAGGCCCGCCACTTTGTCCAATCGGGCGTCGATCTCGGCCGCGCCGACCTTGCGCACCCGCAGGCCGAACACGATGTTCTCGGCGACCGAGAGATGGGGAAAGAGCGCATACGACTGGAACACCATCGCGATGTTGCGCTGCGCCGGGGGCAGGTTCGTGACGTCGCGCCCGGCGATCTGCACCCGGCCGCCGTCGGCCGTTTCGAGACCGGCGATCAATCGCAGCGTGGTCGACTTGCCACAGCCCGAGGGGCCGAGCAGCACGTTGAGGGTCCCCTCGTCGAACGCGAAGGACACGGCGTCGACGGCTCGAACCGTGCCTGCGGCGGTCGACCAGTGCTTGCTGAGATTTTCGGCAACGATGGCCGACACGTGTATCCGGTGGTCGAAGCAGGATCGATTGGGTGCCACGGCCGCAGGCGCGCCGAATGCGCCCCGGGACGGCAGTCGATGATACACCGGCATGCATCAAAAACATCCACGGCCGGGCGACGCGGTTGCGCCGCTGATTGTCGGCATGTTAGCGTGACCGTACATCGCACGCAGTGCCGCTCCGGCCGGACCGACTTTGTCGGATCGGTCGGTCGGTACTTTCCCGGCAAGGTGATGGAACTCTTCCGGATGCAAGACCTGGGAACCGCTTCGCTGCGGGCCCGCATCGTTGTGGCCGCGTTGCTGGCGGGTCTCGCGACGGGCTCCGCAGTCGGGAGCAACGGGCTCGACCTTATCGGCTTCGGCACCGAGTCGTCGATGATGGGCGGCGCCGACGTCGCCGTCGCCCGTGACACCACCGCCCTCAATACCAACCCTGCGGGGCTGAGCCAGCTCACGCAGCCCGCGTTCGATGCCTACAACGCGGCAGCGTTCGCGCTCGATGTCGGCCATCGCGATGCGTTGGGCAACGATGTATCGGTCTCGAATCGGATCATCGGCCTGGGCGGTGGTGGCTATGCGCGCCCGCTGGTGGAAGGCGTTACGGATCCGTTTCCGATTCGAAAGAAGGGTGGGCGCGAGGGCGCAAAGTCTGGTGTTGCGTCAGCGGCGTTATCGCAGAACCGGAAGCTCGATCGACGCGCAATGAGCGCCGAGCCCCCCGCGAGAACGCGCCGGCAAGGTCCCCGGTCGTTCGACCTGCGGCGAAGGGTGTCGGTCGGAGAATTGCGCTCGGGCGAACCCGGGGCAGATCAACCGGCGGCGAACACCGCGCGCAGTTGAGCCCCCGGGTCTGCGGCGCGCATGAACGCCTCGCCCACGAGGAAGGTTCCGACACCCGCGGCTCGCAGCCGCGCGACGTCCGAGGCGTCGTGGATGCCGCTCTCGGTGACCACGATGCGGTCCGCGGGGATGCGCGCGAGTACGTCGAGGGTGGTCTCGAGCCGCACCTCGAACGTGCGCAGGTCGCGGTTGTTGATGCCGACGAGCGGCGTCTTCAGGCGAAGGGCGCGGTCGAGCTCAGCCGCGTCGTGCACCTCGACCAGCACGGCGAGGCCGTAGGCGTCCGCGGCCGCCTCCAGCTCGCCGAGCTCGTCATCACTCAGGGCGGCGACGATGAGCAGGACCGCGTCGGCCCCAAGCGCCCGCGCCTCGGCGACCTGGTAAGGATCGATCACGAAGTCCTTGCGCAGCGTCGGCAGTCCGGAGGCGCCGCGCGCCGCATCGAGGTACTCCGGTGCGCCCTGGAAGTACGCACGGTCGGTCAGCACCGAGAGGCAGGTCGCGCCCCCGGCAGCGTAGCTCCGGCCGATGGCCGCCGGATCGAAGTCGGGACGCAGGAGTCCCTTGCTCGGGCTCGCCTTCTTCACTTCCGCGATGACCGCGCTGCACCCCTGCGCCAGGCGCTCGCGAATGGCGCCCGTGAAATCGCGGACGTCCGCACGCTGCCGCGCCGCACGGTCGACCGCCGCGAAGGCGCAGCCGGCCTTCGCCGCGGCGACCTCCTCGGCCTTGGTCGCCAGGATCCGCGCGAGGATGTCGCTCACCGGGGCGTTGCGGACGCGCCGGGCGTCGCGTGCGGGTCATGCGCCGCCGCGTACGGTACCCTGCTGGTGACCCGCGGTGCGGCGCTCACGTCGCCGCTCCCCCGAGTTTCCTGGTGAGGCCGACGAAGGTCTCGAGCTTCTTTTTCGCCTGCCCGCTGGCGACCGCCTCTCGGGCGCGGTCGATGCCCTCGGCGATCGACGGCGCGACATCCGCGGTGTAGAGCGCTACGCCGGCGTTCAGCACCACGATCTCGCGCGGCGTGCCCTCCACGCCGGAGAGGGCTTCCAGCACCATCTCCTTCGACTCGAGCGCGTCGGAAACCTTGAGGCCGCGGTTGCTGACCATGCGCAGCCCGAAGTCCTCCGGATGGATCTCGTATTCGCGCACGGCGCCGTCCTTCAACTCGCCCACCATTGTCGCGGCACCGAGGGAAACCTCGTCCATGCCGTCCTTCCCATAGACGACCATGACGTGCCGGCTGCCGAGGCGCTGCAGGACGCGGACCTGGATCCCGACCAGGTCGGGATGGAACACCCCGAGCAGCTGGTTCGGCGCGCCGGCCGGATTGGTGAGGGGTCCCAGGATGTTGAAGATGGTGCGTACGCCGAGCTCCTTTCTCACCGGTGCGGCATGCTTCATCGCGCTGTGGTGATTGGGTGCGAACATGAAGCCGATGCCGGCTTCGTCGATGCAGGTCGCCACCTGCTCGGGCTTCAGCATGATATTGGCGCCGAGCGCCTCGAGGACATCGGCGCTGCCTGATTTGGACGACACGGACCGTCCCCCGTGCTTGGCGACCCGCGCCCCGGCCGCGGCGGCGACGAACATCGCCGCCGTGGAGATGTTGAAGGTGTGCGACGCGTCACCGCCGGTGCCGACGATGTCGACCAGGTTGTCGCGATCGGCGACGTCGACCTTGGTCGCGAACTCGCGCATCACCTGGGCAGCGGCCGCGATCTCGCCGACGGTCTCCTTCTTGACCCGCAGGCCCACGGTGAATGCCGCGATCATCACCGGCGAGGCCTCGCCGCTCATGATGCGGCGCATGACGGCCAGCATCTCGTCGTGGAAGATCTCGCGATGCTCGATGGTGCGCTGGAGCGCTTCCTGCAAGGTGATGGACATGGCTTTCTCGTCTGAAGTGGTCGTGCGCGTACGCGCCCGGGGGTAGCGAGTCGCCTACGCCATCGCGGGCGTGGGTCGCAGGAAGTTCGCGAGCAAGTCGTGGCCGTGCTCGGTGAGCATCGCCTCCGGATGGAATTGCACGCCTTCCACGTCGAGGGTGCGATGGCGCACGCCCATGATCTCCCCATCGTCGGTCCGGGCGGTCACGTCAAGCTCGGCAGGAAGGCTTTCCTGCTCGATGGCGAGCGAGTGGTAGCGCGTCACCGCCAGCGGCGAAGGCAACCCCGCAAATACGCCCCGATGATCGTGCGTCACTGGCGAAAGCTTGCCATGCATGACCTTGCGGGCGCGGACGATCCGTCCCCCGAATGCCTGGCCGATCGCCTGGTGGCCGAGGCACACCCCGAGGATCGGAATCTCGCCGGCGAAGCGCTGGATCGCGGCGATGGAGATGCCCGCCTCGGCAGGCGTGCATGGCCCTGGCGAGATCACGATGCGCTCGGGCTGCCACGCCGCGATCTGTTCGAGCGAAATGGCGTCGTTACGATGCACGTGCACGTCGGCGCCCAGCTCGCCGAGGTACTGGGCCAGGTTGTAAGTGAATGAATCGTAATTGTCGATGAGAAGAAGCATTGTCGGCATCACCAGTGACCGAGCCAGTCGTCCCGGCTCCGCAACCAAGCCTGTGCATTCGGCTTAGGCCTCGCGGCAGATTCCATTCGGGTTGCTCACCCGGGCAAGGCAACGGGTGCAAGGAGTTGCGCTCGGGCACTCCGTCTTTGCCAACGGAGGGCGGAAAAGAGACCGACGAGGGTCATGAGCGTTGCATGTTCCGGATTCTAGCAAGGAGCCTGCAGCATCGGGAGCCGCTCAGGGCGAACCTGCGTCAGGCTGCGCCGAGCAGGCGTGGTAGAGGCTGGTTCTCGCAACCACGCTCCCGGCCCGCCGCGCGAGCAGGATTTCACGGGTCCGCCACATGCCCCTCCGAGCATCCGACGCTCACGCTCTGCGCGTCGTCGTAGGTCGACTCCTACGAGCGTAAAGGCGTCCGACTTACTGCGGCCGGCGTGACTTTGCGCTCAACCTCGTCAGGGTCGCAGTGAGCGCCCGCACATCCATGCCCGCCGCCCCTGCCCCCTCCGTCTACTTGGTCGAGGATTCCCCGATCCTCGCACCGCTCCTCGTGCGCGTCCTCGGATCGGAAGCGGGTGTCGAGGTCGTCGGGGTGAGTGGAGACGCACAGCCCGCCATATCCGCCATCAGGCAACTGGACCCGGCGCTCGTGATCGTCGATCTATCACTCCGGTCGGGGTCGGGGTTCGACGTGCTCCGCGCACTCTCGACGATGAATCCCGGTCCGGTCTGCGTCGTGCTCACGAACCATACGACAAGTCCCTATCGACGGGCAGCCGAGAGCATGGGCGTAACGCCGGACCGCTTTTTCGACAAGAGCAGCGAAGTCACCGGCATGTGCAGGTTCGTGAAGCAGTTCGTTGCCACGCGGGCCGGGCGTGACGAAAGCTGATACCATCTTCAGGTGGATCCATCCAACACCAAGGAAATCTCGGTCGAGGTGTGCAAGGTGCTCGATGCGCTTGCGGCCTTGAGCGTCGACATTGCGTGCGAGGATGCCGTTCCCGGAGACCAGCTCGTGCTGCCCGCCTCCCGGGTGCGCGAGACGTGTGCGGCGATCCACAGCGCGATAGCCGCGCTGAAGAAGATCCTGGAAATTTCCGAGGCGCATGGCGGGGGACTGATTCCGGCCAGCACGCAGCATCGTCTAGACGCCGCCGGCGAGTGATCCTCCCGTAGCCGGTTGGCGGTCCGTGTCTCGTCGCATGCCGGCCCGCCCGCGTCCGGGTCGCGCCGGCCCGCAGCGTCCCTACCGATGATGCAGCGCGCCGGATTCGGAGGCCGTGGCTTGCCGCAGACCCGTCGTGATTCACGACGCCGCCGCAAGACCGATGGCGCAATTCGAGCCAGGAACGCCGCAGCCATGACGCCGCCATGACCTTGCCCCTCATCGTCCTGCTGCCGCTCGTGGCGGGTGCCGGCGGGGCGTTGCTGTTCGATCGTCGCGGCGCCACGGCCGTCGCCGTTACTGCCGCCGCCGTAACCGCAGCCGCCCTGGCCCTGTTGCTGACGCTCGCGCCGGCGGTCTTCGCCGGGCGAACGATCATCGAACGCTGGCACTGGCTACCCGGGCTCGGCCTCGACCTTTCGTTTCGCCTCGACGGTCTCGGCTTCCTGTTCGCGGTCCTGATCCTGGGGATCGGCCTCCTGATCATCCTGTACGCGCGCTACTACCTCGCGCCCACGGACCGGTTCGGGCGGTTCTTTGCGTTGCTCATGGTGTTCATGACGGCGATGCTGGGGATCGTGCTGGCCGAAAACGTTCTCATGCTGGTGCTGTTCTGGGAGCTCACCAGCCTTTCGTCGTTTCTGCTGATCGCGTTCCACAACGATTCGTCCGAGTCGCGGCAGGGTGCACGGATCGCCCTGGCCGTCACCGGCGGCGGCGGACTCGCACTCTTCGCCGGGTTCCTGCTGCTCGGCCACATGGCCGGAAGCTACGAGCTCACTTCGATCTTCGCCGCTCGGGATGCGGTGCAGCGCCATGCGCTCTATCCCCTCGCCCTGGTCCTGGTGCTGCTCGGCGCGTTCACCAAGTCGGCGCAGTTTCCGTTTCATTTCTGGCTGCCGGCCGCGATGGCGGCTCCCACGCCGGTGTCGGCCTACCTGCATTCGGCTACGATGGTGAAAGCCGGCGTGTTCCTGCTCGCCCGGCTCTACCCGGTGCTCGGCGGCACCCTGCTCTTCGGCTACCTGGTGAGCACCGTCGGTCTCGTGACCATGGTGTTCGCGGCGTACGTCGCCGTCTTCCGGCACGACCTCAAGGGCCTGCTCGCCTATTCGACGATCAGCCACCTCGGGCTCATCGTGTTCCTGATCGGGCTCGACACCCCGCTCTCGTCGGTCGCCGCGGTATTCCACGTCGTCAATCATGCGACCTTCAAGGCATCGCTCTTCATGTCCGCCGGCATCATCGATCACGAGACCGGCAGCCGCGACATGCGGCGGCTGAACGGCCTCGCGCGCTACATGCCGCACACCGCGGCCCTCGCCATGGTATCGGCCGCGGCGATGGCGGGTGTGCCGCTGTTCAACGGCTTCCTGTCCAAGGAGATGTTCTTCGCCGAGGCACTGGAAATCCGCCATCTGACTGTCCTGGCCGACATCGCCCCGCTCGCGGTGGTGCTGGGAGGGATCTTCAGCGTGGCCTATTCCGCGCGCTTCATCCACGACGTCTTTTTCAACGGCGAGCCCCAAGGCCTGCCCCGAACCCCGCACGAGCCACCACGCTACATGAAGGTGCCGATGGAAGTGCTGGTCCTGGTCGTCGTGGCGATCGGCATCCTCCCGGGCTATACCGTGGCGCCCCTCATAGCGATTGCCAGCCGCGACGTGTTCGGCGCGCCACTTCCGCCCTACGACATCGCGCTCTGGCATGGCTTCAACCTGCCGCTCGGGATGAGCGCGATCGCCATCGTCGGCGGCATCGCCATGTACTGGGCCTTGCAGCGGCACTACAACCTGCACCTGCACGTTCCGGCCCGACTGACCCTGCGGGTGATCTTCCAGCATGCGATGGACCGCGCCGTCACGGGCGCAGGCCGGTTCGTCGCCTTCCTGCAGAACGGCTCGCTGCAACGCTACCTCGCCATCATCGTCGGCGTGCTGCTCGCCCTCGGCGCGTGGCCTTTCCTGGAGGGCGGACTCACCACCGGCTCCGCCGCCCTGACGCCGGTCAATGCCGTCGCCGTGGTGGTGTGGGTGGCCGCCGTCGGCGGGGCACTGGCGGTCGCCTACTGGCACCGTAACCGCATCGTGGCGGTGACCCTGGCCGGAGTCGTTGGCCTCGCGACCGCGATCACCTTCGCCTATTTCTCCGCGCCGGATCTCGCGCTCACCCAGCTCGCCGTCGAAGTCGTCACGACGGTCGTGCTGCTGATGGCGGTGGCGCTGCTGCCGGACGCACCCCCAGGCGCCCGGCGGCGTGGGCGGCGACCGCGCAAGGCCCTGCACGCGGCACTCGCGCTCGGCGCCGGCGCCGGCATCGCCCTGCTCGCGTATGCGGTGCTCACTCGCCACCATGCGTCGATCGCGTGGTACTTCCTCCAGCAGAGCGTGCCGCAAGGTGGCGGCAGCAACGTGGTCAACGTGATCCTGGTCGATTTCCGCGGTTTCGATACCTTCGGCGAAATCACCGTACTCGGGATCGCCGCCATCGGCGCCTGGATCCTGATGGAAAGCCTGCGGGTCGAGCGTCCGCCCGACACCCGCCATTCGGCTGCCGACGCACTGATCTTCGTGACGGCGGCGCGGGTGCTGCTGCCATTCGCCCTGCTGGTCGCGATGCACATCTTCCTCCGCGGCCACAACCAACCGGGGGGCGGATTCGTCGCCGGGCTGGTGGTGGCGGCTGCTCTGGTGATGCAGTACATGGGCGAGGGGTTGCAGCCGACCCTGGCACGCATGCGACTCGACTTCGGGATGCTGGTCGGCGTCGGCGTCGCCCTCGCCGGTCTGACGGGCGTGGTCAGCATGCTGGTGGGCGCGCCCTTCCTGACCAGCGCGCATGGCCATGTCACGTTGCCGCTGTTGGGGGAGATACCCCTCGCGAGTGCCATGGCCTTCGACCTCGGCGTATTCCTGACGGTGGTGGGATCGACGCTGCTGACCCTCACGGTGCTCGGCCAGACCTCCGCCGCACCACGACGGGACGCGGGCGCCTGATGGAGATCCTCGTCGCCAGCGCCATCGGTCTCGTCACCGCCTGCGGGGTGTACCTGCTGCTGCGGGGTCGCACGTTCTCGGTCGTGCTGGGGCTGTCGCTCATCTCGTACGCGATCAACGCCTTCATCTTCGTGATGGGACGCCTCGTGCCCGGTGCCCCACCACTGGTCAACGAAGACGCCAGCACCTACGCCGACCCGCTTCCCCAGGCGTTGGTGCTGACGGCCATCGTGATCGGGTTCGGCATGACGGCCTTCATCATGGAGCTCGGCTTGCGCACGGCGCAGGAAACCGGCAGCGACCACGTCGACGGCGAGCAGGTGCCACGGCAGGATGACGGGCCTGCGGCATGAACCATCTCGCCATCGCCCCCATCGTGCTCGCCGCGCTCTCCGGCGCGCTCCTGCTGGCGCTGCACAAGGTGGCGCTGCCGGTGATGCGCACCCTGAGTCTCGCTGCCACGGGGGCCTTCCTGGTCGCGGCGCTGGCGCTGTTCGCGCAAACCAGCGGTGGCGAACCCTTGGTCTATGGCGCCGGCAATTGGCCGGCACCGTTCGGCATCATCCTGGTGGCCGATCGCCTGTCCGCGCTGATGGTGCTCCTGACCGCGGTGCTCGCGCTGGCGGTGCTGATATACGCCGTGCATGGCTGGGACGCGCGCGGGCGCTTCTTCCATCCCCTGCTGCAGTTCCAGCTGATGGGTCTCGCCGGGGCATTTCTCACGGGCGACCTGTTCAACCTTTTCGTGTTCTTCGAAGTGATGCTGATCGCCTCCTATTGCCTGATGATCCAGGGACTGGGCAAGGATCGATTGCGCGCCACGCTGCATTACGTGGCGATCAACCTGACGAGCTCCAGCGTGTTCCTGATCGGCGTCGGCCTGCTCTACGGGCTCACCGGGACCGTGAACATGGCGCATCTCGGCGAACGCATCGCGAGTGCGCCGGCGACCGACCTCGCCCTCATCCGGGCCGCGGGGCTGTTGTTGATGGCCGTGTTCTGCATCAAGGCTGCGGTGTTTCCGCTCTCGTTCTGGCTTCCGCCGGCGTATGGCAATGCGGCGGCGCCGGTCGCAGCGCTGTTCGCGATCATGACCAAGGTCGGCGTCTACGCGATCCTCCGCCTGACCACCCTGATCTACGGCGGCGAAGCCGGACATGCCGGCAGCCTGGTCACGCCCTGGCTCCTGCCGGTGGCGCTTGCCACCCTCACGCTCGGTGCGCTGGGCGCTCTCGGGGCGAAGCGGCTCGCGGTAATGGTCGCATTCGTCACGGTCGGCTCGGTGGGCACGATGCTCACGGCAGTCTCCGCCGGAGGCACGGCCGGCATCTCGGCCGCCCTCTACTACCTGGTCGACAGCACCCTCGTGCTGGGGTTGCTGTTCCTGCTGGTCGATCTCCTCGGTCGGCAACGCGGTGCGATCGGTGATGCGCTCCACGCCGGTCCGGCGCTCCGCGCACCGGTATTGCTGTCACTGGCCTTCCTGCTCGGCGCGACGATCGTGGCGGGCGTGCCGCCCACCTCGGGATTCGTCGGCAAGCTGATGGTCCTGCAAAGCGTCCGGGATGCGGCGAGCGCGCCGGCCGCGTGGAGCTTCCTGTTCGTGTCGAGCTTCCTGCTCCTGATCGGGTTTGCCCGCGCCGGCAGCCTGATGCTGTGGAAGACCAGCGACGACACGCCGCGCGCCGACGCCCAGGCGCCACGGGCCGGAGAGTGGCTGGCTCTGGGTGTCCTCGGCACGTGCAGCGTATTGCTGGTGCTGCTGGCCAATCCTGCGAAGCGCTACGTCGATGCCACCGCTGCGGACCTCGGGGCGCCGAGTGCCTATATCGATGCGGTGCTCGGCAGGTCGCGCTCCGATTTCATACGCCCCATGCCGGACGCCACGCCGCGATGAAACCCATGCTGCCCTACCCGGTCCTGTCCGCGATCATGGTCCTCGGGTGGCTGTCGCTCACCGAGCTCTCGATGGCACAGCTCGTACTCGGCATCATCCTGGCCGTCGCCATTCCGCGACTTGCCTATGCGTTCCTGAAGGGATTGCCGCGGGTGCGAGCCATCCGGCCTGCCATCGGCCTGGCCGGCCGCGTGGCGTGGGACATCATCCTCTCCAACCTGGCCGTCGCGCGGGGGATTCTGGGACCCTCCGCCCGGCTGTCGCCGGCCTTCGTGGAAGTCCCGCTGATCCTCACACATCCGCACGCCATCACCCTGCTCGCCACCATCATCACCATGACCCCGGGGACGCTGTCGGCGGGCCTCGGCCCCGACGCCCGGACGCTGCTCGTCCATGCCCTCGACGCCGACGATCCCGATGCGCTGGTCGCCGGCATCAAGGCGAACTACGAACGCCCGCTGAAGGAGATCTTCGAATGCTGATCATCGCTTCCTACATTGCCGTCGCTGCCATCGGCATCGCCATGCTGCTCTGCATGGTCCGGCTGGTGCAGGGCCCCGATCCCGCGGACCGTATCATCGCCTTCGACCTGCTCTACATCGACACGATTGCGCTGCTGCTCGTGATGCGCATCCTGGTTCCGGAGAGCAATCTGTTCGAGGCGGCCGTCCTGATCGCGCTGTCCGGCTTCGTCGGCACCGCCGCACTCGCCCGCTACGTCGCCCGCCGCGAGGTCATCGAATGAGGAGCGCGCCATGAGCACGAGCCCTGCCGAGATCGTCGTTTCCCTGCTGCTCGTGGGCGGCAGCCTGTTCGTCCTGATCGGCTCGATCGGCATCATTCGCCTGCCTGATTTCTTCATGCGCCTGCATGCCCCGACGGTAGCCACTACCTTCGGCGTGGGCGGAATCCTGTTCGCCGTGATCGGGTACTCGGGGTCCGTGCAACTGGGGCTGCGCGACCTGCTGATCACGATGTTCCTGTTCTTCACCGCGCCGGTCAGCACCTATCTCCTCGCCCAAGGCGGGCTGCGCCGACGCCTCGAATCGCGCGCGCCGTTGCCGGACGTGGCGAGCGCCCCCACCGCGCCCCCCGAGCACGAGATGCCTTAATGGGGTCAGATCACTTTATCGCAGGCTGCGTGCAGCACGATGAGCGGAGGACGTGGCTGGACGATGGCAGCGCACGGAGCAGGCAAACTTTATGGCGCGCCTTCGACTAGCGGGATCGGCAGCCAAGGCGGTCCGATGCGATCGCCGATGACCGCCGATAAAGTAATCCGACCCCATTGATCACGAGTCGAGCCCCCGCTGGACCATGTCGGCGGCGCGCAGCACGGCGCGGGCCTTGTTGAGGGTCTCCTGCCATTCCGAGCTCGGCAACGAGTCGTACACGATGCCGGCGCCGACCTGGACGTAAAGCTGGCCGTCGCGGATCACGGCCGTGCGGATGGCAATGGCGGTGTCCAGGTCGTCCTGGAACGAGAGATAGCCGACAGCGCCGGCGTACACCGCGCGCCGGCAGGTCTCGAGCTCGTCGATGATCTCCATGGCGCGTACCTTGGGCGCGCCGCTGACCGTACCCGCCGGAAAGGCAGCCCGCAATACGTCGAGGGCGGTCAGTCCAGGCTTCAGCCGGCCCTCGACGTTGGAGACGATGTGCATGACATGCGAATAGCGCTCGACGACCATGCGCTCGGTGACCTTGACCGTCCCGATCTGGGCCACCCGCCCGACATCGTTGCGGCCGAGATCGACCAGCATCACGTGCTCGGCGATCTCCTTGGGATCGGCCAGCAGCTCCGCGGCATTCTTCTCGTCGGCTTCGCGATCGGCGCCGCGGGTGCGGGTGCCTGCGATCGGCCGCAGTGTCACCGTGTGACCTTCCTTGCGGACCAGGATCTCGGGTGACGCGCCGACCACGTGAAAGTCGCCGAAGTCGTAATAGAACATATACGGCGACGGGTTGAGCGAGCGCAGCGCCCGGTAGAGTGACAGGGGCGATTCTGCAAAGGGTCGGGACATGCGCTGGGAGAGCACGACCTGCATCACGTCGCCCGCGGCGATGTAGTCTTTTGCATGGGCCACCGCCGCCTCGAAGGCTTCCTGGCCCATGGCACTCACCGCTTCGGTGACCCGGGTCGCGGGCTGCAGCGGCAACGCCACCGGTGCCCGCAGGCGCTGGCGCAACGCGGCCAAGCGGTCCTGGCCGCGCGCATAGGCGTCGGGCTCGGCCGGATCGACATAGACGATCAGGGAGATCTTGCCGGCGAGATTGTCGACGACGGCGAGCTCCTCGGTGAGCAGCAACAGCACGTCCGGGATGGCGTCGATGCCGTCGTGGTCGCTGCGCGCGCCAGGCGCGAGGCGCGGCTCGATGTGCCTGACGGTGTCGTAGCCGAACATCCCGGCGAGCCCCCCGCAGAACCGCGGCAGCCCCGGTCGCGGCGCAGCGCGGTAGCGGCCCATGAAGGTCTCGATGAACGCCAGCGGATCGCCTTCGTGACGCTCGACCACGGCCTTCGGATCGGCCACTTCGATAGCGGTGCCGCGCGCGCGGATGCGAAGGCGGGCAGGCAGGCCGATGAACGAATAGCGGCCGAACCGCTCGCCGCCGACGACCGATTCGAGCAGGAAGCTCATCGGCCCGGACGCGAGCTTGAGGTACAGCGACAGCGGCGTGTCGAGGTCGGCAAACGACTCGAGCACCAGCGGAATGCGGTTGTACCCTTCGGTGGCGAGCGCGCGGAATTCGGCTTCGGTCAAGGCACTCTCCTCACGTCCATGGCTCGCGTCGAGTTTTCAGTGTCGCCGGCTAGCGGTCATGCGGGGGCAGTACGGACAGGTCGATGCCGCGGGTGCATGCGGCGTGACGCGCGGAACGCTAGCGCCAGCGGCGCCAAGGGCGCGCATGCCAGCACCGGGAGACGGTGCAGGGAGGAAGCGCGAGGTAGTGCATGGTCATGACAGGCGTCACGGCGAAATTGCAAGGGGCCGAACGCACTCGGCGACGGCCAGAAGCGAGGGGACTATACCATCGGCATCGATGGCCTCTACCGGCTCCCCTTCGCTATAGCCATACGGCACGATCAGCACCGGACAGCCCGCGGCGCGCGCGGCCTTGGCATCGTTGCCGGAGTCTCCGATCATCAGCAGATGCCGGGGCGCGAGGCCGAACGCATCCGCAACGTGCAGGAGCGGGCCCGGATGCGGTTTCCTGGTCGGCAGATCCTCGGCGCCGATGACCAGGCGAAAGTAACCGGCAATGCCCGCCTGGTCCAGGTGTGGCTGCACGAACCGGCTCGCCTTGTTGGTGATCACCGCGAGCGGCAGTCCCATGGCATGCAGACGGGCCAGGCCTTCGCGCACGCCGTCGAAGATGAGCGTGTGCTGGCCGAGGATCGCAGCATAGTGCCCCTGGTAGCACGCCAGCGCGCGCGCCACCTCGTCGGCAGCGACCGCCTCCGGGGTGCTGGCCCGCACCTTGGCAAGGGCGCGCCGGACGAGGGTATCCATGCCCTTGCCCACGTATTCGCGAATGGTCGCCACCGGCAAGGGCGGATAATTCCACTCGACCAGGAACCCATTCAGGCCGGCCGCGAGGTCGTACACGGTGTCGAGAAGCGTACCGTCGAGGTCGATGGCGACCCCGCCCACGTACAGAGGACAGGGTAATCGTCCGACCGTGCCGGCGGCGGGCGTGGCCGTCATCCGGTCGCCCCGTGCGGCGCCGCTGCAGGCGCGTCGAGCTCGCGTCGCATCGCCGCAATCGTCGCACGGTAGTCCCCGCCACCGAAGATAGCGCTGCCGGCGACGAAAGTATCCGCACCCGCTCGCGCCGCCGCGCCGATGTTGTCGGCCTTGATCCCGCCGTCGACCTCGAGCAGGATCGCGCGCCCCGTGCGTGCCGTCACCGCGTCGATGCGCCGGCGTGCGGCCGCGAGCTTGTCGAGCGCCGCCGGTATGAACGTCTGCCCGCCGAAGCCGGGATTCACCGACATGATCAGCACGAGATCGAGGTTGTCGAGGGTGTAGTCGAGCCAGTCAAGCGACGTTGCGGGATTGAAGACCAGTCCGGCCTTGCAGCCCTCCTCGTGAATGAGGCAGATGGTGCGATCGACATGCTCGCTCGCCTCGGGATGGAAGCTGATGAACCCGGCGCCCGCCTTGGCGAAGTCCGGGATGATGCGATCGACCGGCTTCACCATGAGGTGCACGTCGATCGGGACGGTGGCATGCGGCTTGATCGCGGCACACACCAGCGGCCCCACTGTCAGGTTGGGAACGTAATGGTTGTCCATCACGTCGAAATGAACCAGGTCGGCGCCGGCGGCGATCACCGCGCGTACTTCCTCCCCGAGACGGGCGAAATCCGCGGACAGGAGCGACGGCGCAATTCGATATTGGGGCATGGCTTATAATTTCCTCGGTTGCAACGGTGCGGCCCTCTTATGGACGACAAGCAATACGAGATCAGCGTGAGCGTTCGGACCGCGTACCTCGCGGACCGCTCCGAGCCGTCGCAGAGCCAGTACGTGTTCGCGTACACGGTAACACTCACCAATTCCGGCGCCGTGCCGGCGCAGCTCATCAGCCGCCACTGGATCATCACCGACGCCAACAACACGGTCCAGGAAGTGCGTGGCCTGGGCGTGGTCGGCCAGCAGCCGTTGTTGCAGCCCGGGGAGGCGTTCGAGTACACCAGCGGGGCGACGCTGGCCACGCCAATGGGCACGATGCAGGGAAGCTACCAGATGGTCGGCGAGGATGGTCGCAGCTTCGAGACCCCCATTCCCCAGTTCACACTATCGGTCCCGCGCGTGCTGCACTAGCCATCGCGGATCGGCCTTACCTGTCGATGGCAGCTATCGAGACCGGTTGGTGCCGCAGAGTCGTGGTTGGTATGGCAGAAGCGTCGCCGGTTTGGCTGGCGTATGCGCCGCCCTGCCCGCCCGGGTTCTAACCCCGCTTGCCGTCGTCGCGCTCATCGGTCTCGGACGCCGCAGCCTTCTCGCCTTGGTCGCCGCGATCCCGCCGACTGGCGGGACGCATCGTCCACCAGACGATCGCCACCGCCACCAGCAGTGCCACCATCGATTC
>JBDTWB010000083.1:0-15980 GCA_040006895.1 Casimicrobiaceae bacterium
GGGAAGGCGGTCGCCACGGCCGACGCGATTCACGATGTCGAGGGCCTGGTGCGGATGCGCTACGACGCGCAGCCCGGCAGTGTCTATCTGTTCCGCCCCGACCAGATCCTCTGCGCGCGCTGGCGCGGCTTCGATCTCGAGGCGGTGCGGAGGGCCCGCGATCGCGCTTTGGGGTGCGCGTTACCCGTGGAGGAAGCGGCGTGACGACCCTCATCACCGAGTCCAACATCGCCGACGGCGATGCCTTCTACGCGGCGCTGCTCGCGCTGCACCGGGACCTGAGCGAGGCCGAGAGCGCGGTGCTGAACGCGCGGCTCATCCTGCTGCTGGCCAATCACATCGGCGATCCGGTGGTGCTGCACGAGGCGATGGCGGCAGCGCGGCAGGGCATCGGCGCGGCCGATTCGGCCTGAGCACGATGCCACACCGGCAGGGGGTCGCGCGGCGGCTACAATCGGCGCTCACTGGAGAACAGTCATGACCTACGCGTACATCCTCGTCGAGCGACGCGACCGCGTCGGTCTCATCCGCCTCAACCGTCCCGCGTGCATGAATGCGCTCAACGATGCGTTGGCGCTCGAGCTCGCCGAGGCGCTCGCGGCTTATGACGCGGATCCCGGCATCGGCGCAATCGTAATCACCGGCAACGAGAAGGCGTTCGCGGCGGGTGCGGACATTGGTTCCATGGCGGAATGGGACTATGCCAAGGTCTACGGCGACGACTACATCACCCGCGATTGGGAGGCGGTCCGCACCACCCGCAAGCCCGTCATCGCCGCCGTGGCGGGCTACGCACTCGGTGGGGGTTGCGAACTGGCGATGATGTGCGATCTCATCGTGGCGGCCGACACCGCCAAGTTCGGCCAGCCGGAAATCACCCTTGGCACGATGCCGGGCCTCGGCGGCACGCAGCGCCTGCCGCGCGCCGTCGGCAAGGCCAAGGCCATGGACTGGTGCCTCACGGGACGGATGATCGACGCCGGCGAGGCGGAACGCGCGGGACTGGTCGCGCGTGTCGTCGCGGCCGACGCGCTGGAAGCGGAGGCCGTCGCCATGGCGGCGAAGATCGCCTCATTCTCGCTGCCCGTGGTGCTCAAGATCAAGGAAGCGATCAATCGCGCCTACGAGTCGTCGCTCGCGGAGGGCCTGCTGTTCGAGCGTCGCGAGTTTCATGCGACGTTCGCGCTCGAGGACCAGAAGGAGGGCATGCGGGCCTTCGTCGCCAAGCGCAAGCCCGTGTTCCGGCATGGCTGATGTCGACCTCGCCGCGACGGGACACCACACGACTGCCGGGCAGGCGGCCCACGAACGGCAGGGACGCGAGCCGCTCGCCGAACAGGAATCGGGCGGCCCCGTCCGGATTGAAGTCAGTCCCCAGGCCGGCGCGGTCCGCGTAGCGCCCGCCATGCCGCCCATGGAAGGCCGATCAGCGAGAGGGCGGCCCAGGTGCGCAAGGCCGTCTCCGACCGCGGGGAGGGCGCCGGGTGCAAGTCGTCGTCGCGCAGGTCCTGCGGGAAGGGTCGCGGTGCGAGCGGAATGATCTGGGCCTGCGCCGGGTCCTTGGGCAGCCGGTCGCGAAACTCGAACGGCGTGGCGACCGCCGCGCTGCCAAGCGCCCGAGCCGAGGGAAACTGCGGGAAGCGCAGGAAGTAGAGAGCCTCGGCATCGGCGGCGACGAAGGATGCCAATACGCCGCGCGCAGCCAGCGCCGAGTCGCGCACGGCACTGACCAGGGCCGCGCCGATCTCCTCGAAGGCCGCGGCCGGCAGCAGGCGCGTCTGGTCCTCGGTCAGATAGTCGTAGACGGCACAGGCACGCCGCACCGAGCGCTCGCGCAGCGCGAGCCACGGCAGTGCCAGGGCCGCGCGCACCGGCGCCGCGGGCCCGCGCGTCGGGACGTCGAGGCCGAGCGCGCGCAGCACGTCGACACTGATCCCCGCGCAATTCATCGCCGCGTGGTCGTATCCCAGCTGGTGGCGATAGAACTGTGCATACATGTGATTGAGCGCCCCTTGCACCAGCACCGCGGCGCGATCGTCGGTGAGCACTGCAACCAGCATCGCCGAAGGGCGGTAGTACCCCTGGCCGCTGTTGAGGTCGGCGAGATAGTTGTCCAGCGGCACCGGCGCGGCGAGGATGCCCTTCTCGCTCACCACGTCCAGGGAGTAGAAGTTGTCGACCATCCAGTCGGCGATGGAGCCGTCGGCGGACGTGCGGCCCGTGACCACGGCGAAATGCCCGCCATGCGCCTCGTCGTCGTCCCCCTGCGCGCCGTTGACGATGATCGCGAGCACCGCCCGGCCCGCCGGTACCGCGTAGGGGCCGCGCTCGCGCGACCACAGCAGGGTGGCGGAAAAGGGACTCGCCGCACCCGCGTCGGGCTCGCTCTGCACGAGTGCACGCACGGCCGCAGGCGTCGCCGGCGGCCCCTCGGCGACCACGCGCCGCGCGTCGCGCGGCAGGCGGAAGTCCTTCGGCCACATCGTGCGCACCTGCACGACGTCCTCGCTGACCGTGCCGCGTACCCGCACCGGCCGTTGCTGGAACCAGGCTGCGGTCAAGGCATTGAAGTAAGCGCTGTTCTGGGGCAGCTGCGGTGCGAGGGTCATCTTCCACGTGCCCTCGGCGGCGATGAGGCGCGTGCCTACTTCGTCGACCCTTGCCTGGCCAATGATGTCGGGTGCGGCGACCCACACCACCGGTGGATAGGGATCGAGCCCGGAGGCACGGGCCCGTCCACGCCACGCCGCGAGGTCTTGGAGAGGTGCCATGCCCTTGTGCAGCCCGACCGTGGGCAACGTGGACAGCGGCAGCGCCACGATCTCGCGCGCGAAATACCAGCGCACCTGCCGGAACGTGACGCCATCGGTATCCGCGCCCGTGCCGATGGCGAAATCGCTGGCCGGATACAGCCCGAGATAATGCCCCTGTGCATTGGCGGCACTGGTGACGGTCTGTTCGAAGCGCGGGGGGTGGGAAGCCATCGGCAGGACTGCGCCCCGTGGAGGCTGCGGGCCGCAGGCTGACATTATGGCGCAACGCGCCGACGTAACCGCGGCGGACGCTGTCATCCGCCGTCCCGGTCGACAAGGAGCATCGGCTAAGATGCCCCTTCCATCCCGCGAAGCTTCGTCCATGACCATTCACGATCGCACCGATCACGACACCGAGCGTGATCGCCTCGCCCTGATCGCCGGGCTCCATGCACCACAAGCGAGCATCGCCCCGAAGTATTTCTACGATGCGCTCGGCTGCGCGCTTTTCTCGGCAATCTGCGAGCTGGACGAGTACTACCCGACCCGCACCGAGCGTGCGATCTTCGAGCGCCACCGCGGGGAAATCGCCCGAATCGTGGGGAAGGGCGTGCAGTTCGTCGATCTCGGCGCCGGCGACGGGATCAAGGCCGAACAGTGGTTCGGGATCCTGTCACCCTGTCGCTACGTGGCGGTCGATTTCGCCGCGCCGGCGGTCACGCTCGTGCTCGACAGGCTCCAGGTACGCTATCCGCAGCTCGAAACCGTGGGGGTGCTGGCCGATTTCACGCGCGGGCTGGCGTTCGATGCCGACCTGCTCCCCGTGCCGACATTGTTTTTCTACCCGGGCTCGTCGATCGGCAATTTTGCGCCCGGCGAGGCACTGCGCTTCCTCCGCTCGGTGCACGACCAGTGCACGAAGCGGACGGGAAGCGCGCTTCTCATCGGGGTCGATACCAAGAAGGCAGAAGCCCGCCTGCACGCCGCGTACGACGATGCCCTGGGGGTGACCGCCGCGTTCAACCGCAACATCCTGCGGCACGTGAACGCGATCATCGGCAGCGATTTCGATGTGCGAAGGTTCGCCCACGTCGCGTTCTACGACGCCACCGCGGCGCGGATCGAGATGCACCTCGAGGCCCGCGCGCACCAGGACGTCGTCATCGGCGGGCGCGCGCGCAGTTTCGCGCCAGGCGAGCGGATCGCCACCGAGCACTCCTACAAGTACGCGCCCGATGAATTCGACCGGCTGCTGCGCAGCGCCGGCTTTGCCACCGTGACCAACTGGCAGGACGACGCCGGGGCGTTCGCCGTGTTCTGTGCTTCCTGAAAACGCGCTCCCGGCGCGCGCGCGGTCAGCCGAGGCGCTCGTCGAGCCCGGAGCCGGCCGCGAGCTGCCGATACGGATGCCGGGCGGCGAGCGCGCGGTCGAGGCTCGCGCCGAGGCCGGCGTGCGTCGGCACCACGAACGCGCCGTCGACGAGCGGCGGCAGTGCGCCGCGCACGAGATCCTCGAACAGGCTCGTCTCGCCCCATTGATGCTCGAGCCACAGGAGCTCGGGCGCCGCTGCGCAGGCATGGATGCTGGCGAGATGGGCGATCGGACCAGTGGGATTGTGGGGCGCGAAGGCCACGCCGTGCATTGCACTGATCCGGCCGATCGCAAGCATGGCCGCATACCCGCCGGCATACTTGATGTCGGGCATCAGCACGTCGTAGAGCCGCGCCGTGCACATGGCTTCGGCGGCGTCAGCGGAGGCTACCGTCTCGCCACCCGCGGTACGCATGCCGTGCTCGTGGGCAAGACGGGTGAGCCGGGCAATCTCGGGATAGCCGCGCGGAAGTTCCGAGATCATGCACTCGATCCAGTATGGTTTGGCGGGCGCGACGTCACGCAGCAACGCGGCAGCCCGCGGCGGATCGAATCGCCAGTGGCAGTCGACCATCACCTCGATCGAGGGACCGACCGCGTCGCGCACGGCAAAGACCCGGTCGATGCCGGCCCGGGTCAGGGCATCGATGGGGGTGTGTCCGGCATCCTCGGCGACCACGCCGTCGAATGGCGCGAGCTTGACGGCGCGGTAGCCCGCGGCCACCGCGCGCCTGGCGGCATCCGCAAACCCCGCCGGCGATCGTGCGGTGACGCCGCGATTGACGTTTGCGTAGGCTGGTACGTGCGCGCGCGGCGAGGACGAGAGCGAAGCCGCGACACTGCGGTGCGCCGCCTGCGCGGCAAGGTCGACCAGTGCCTGCTCGGTCGCGCTGCGCACGGCATGGGTGATGGTGCCGCCTGGCGAATGCGGCAGATGGCGTACCAGCCGGTGCGCAGCGTCGAGGTCGCAACCGGCCGCGGTCGGCGCGAGCGACTGGGCATACGCGACCAGCATCGGCTCCCAGCCGTTCAGCGAACACTCGCCCCATCCGGTCGCCCCCTCGTCGGTGGTGACGACGACGAACGACCAGTTGGTCTTCGCCGAAACGTTGACGACGACCGGTTCGAGTGCAGCGATCTTGGCCATGGCAGGTGGTGACCAGGCTAGTCGATCTTGATCCCGACCTTCTGGCTCAGTGACTTCCATTTCGCGATGTCGCGATCGATCACCGCCTTGAATTCCTCCGGCGTGCCGCCCACCGGCTCGGCGCCCATCGCCGTCAGCTTTTCGCGCATCTCGGGTGAGCGCGCAATCTTGCCGATCTCGATTGACAGTCGGTTGACGATCTCCGCAGGGGTGCCCGCCGGCGCCAGCACGCCGAACCAGGCCACCGTCTCGAAGCCGGGAAGGCCGGACTGGTCGATAGTCGGCAACTCCGGCATGAGCGCCGAGCGGTTCCTGGTGGTGACCGCCAGGGCGCGCAGCTTGCCGCCCTTCACCAGCGGCACGGTCGGGGGCATGTTGCCGATGAAGATGGCGACCTGCCCACCGACCAGGTCCTGCAGCGCCGGGGAGGATCCCTTGTAGGGCACGTGCTGGATATCGAGCCCGGCCATGGTCTTGAACAGCTCCATCGACATGTGGGCGCTGCTGCCGTTGCCGCCGGACGCGTAGGACAGCTTGCCCGGATTGGCCTTGGCATAGGCGATGAACTCGGCGATGGATTTGGCCGGTACGCCGGGATTGATCACCACGATGTTCGGCGCGACCGCAACCTGGCTCACGGGGACGAAATCGCGCTGGATGTCGTAGGGGAGCTTGGAGTACACCGCGGCATTGATGCCGTGCGAGCCGGCGTTGCCCATGATGAGGGTGTAGCCGTCCGGCGCCGACTTGGCGACCGCCTCGGAACCGACCACGCCCCCGGCGCCGGGACGGTTCTCGACCACGACGGGCTGGTGCAGGACTGCGCCGAGCTTGTCGGCAACCAGGCGAGCGATCACGTCGGGGGCATCTCCCGGGGTGCTCGGGGCGACGAGGCGGATCGGCTTGGCGGGATAGCCTTGGGCGAGGGCGGTACTCGCGCTTCCGAGCACGGCGGCGGCCAGGGCAGCGATGGCAGCGGCGAGCAGCCGGATCGAATGGTTCGGCGTCATACAATGTCCTCAAATGGGTGGACGGGCCAGCAGCTTATGGCGGCCTTCGGTCGCAAACCCCGCTTTGCGCGGCGCCACGCATCTTAATGGGATCGGCCGCGCTCGTGTAGGCGGACGCTCGTCAGATGGACGATCGTGTCAGTGGACCCCATGCGCAGGCGTGGACTTGCGAGGTCTCGGGACGCCGCGGCCGACAATTCGCCGGTCGCGGCGCGGCTCATGCTGCACCGCACAGGCGATCTGGCCATGCGGAAGCAAAGAAATCGGCGACGTGGGTTGCGGTATTCCGTATGTCGGGCACGAGTGGCAACGCGCTGCACCCATGCAACACTGCCGCCACGCGCGTGCGGCGAGGCGGACAGCGCCCCTTCCGCCCGGCGCACCCCGGGGGTAGCATGCCGCAACCCTGTGCGCACGGCTCGCCGCGCGCCGTAGCGAACGACCGACGCGTAGAGTGCCCGCCCTGTGTGGCGCTTGAGGAGAGCGAATTGAAGGAGAGCGATTGAAGCCGACGGATATCGCGAATCCCGCGTTCTTCCACAAGGTGGTCGATTGCCAGTGGGCGTGTCCCGCCCACACCCCGGTCCCCGAGTACATCCGGCTGATTGCCGCGGGACGCTACGGCGACGCCTACCTCGTCAACTGGCACTCGAACGTCTTCCCGGGCATCCTGGGCCGTACCTGCGACCGGCCGTGCGAGCCGGCGTGCCGACGGGGTCGCGTCGAAGAGGGCGGGGGCGAGGGTAGCAAGGCGAAGGGCAAGCCCGAGCCGGTGGCGATCTGCCGCTTGAAGCGAGTCGCGGCCGATTACAAGGACGACATCCGCGATCGCCTGCCCCAGCCGATGGCGCGCAACGGCAAGCGCATCGCGCTCGTCGGCGCCGGTCCCGCTTCGCTGACCGTGGCCCGCGACCTGACCCCGCTGGGTTATGCGTGCGTCGTCTTCGACGGCGATACCCGCGCCGGCGGCATGATCCGCACCCAGATTCCACGCTTCCGACTGCCGGAGAGCGTGATCGACGAGGAGGTCGGTTACGTCGTCGACCTCGGCGTCGAGTTTCGCGGCGGCGCGCGGATCGACAGCCTGGCCGCGCTGCTGGGTGAGGGTTTCGACGCGGTCTTCATCGGTAGCGGTGCACCGCGCGGGCGTGACCTCGACATCCCCGGCCGGCGCGAAGCCGCGGCCAACGTCCACATCGGCATCGACTGGCTCGCCAGCGTGTCGTTCGGCCACGTCACCAAGATCGGCCGGCGGGTGGTGGTGCTGGGCGGCGGCAACACCGCCATGGACTGCTGCCGCAGCTCCCGGCGGCTCGGCGGGGAGGAGGTGCAGGTCGTCGTGCGCTCCGGGTTCGACGAGATGAAGGCCTCGCCGTGGGAGAAGGAAGATGCCATGCACGAGGGCATCCCCATCCACAACTACCTCGTGCCCAAGGCATTCACGCACGAAGCCGGCAAGCTCACCGGCGTGCTGTTCGAGAAGGTGGCGCCGCAGCGCGACGCCAAGGGCCGGCGCCAGCTGGTGGGAACCGGCGAGCCCGACGTGCACATCCCCTGCGACGACGTGCTGGTCGCGGTCGGCCAGGAGAACGCGTTTCCGTGGATCGAGCGCGACCTGGACCTGGCGTTCGACGAATGGGGCATGCCGGTGGTCGACCCCGTCACCATGATGTCGACCCGGAGCGGGGTGTTCTTCGGCGGCGACGCCGCGTTCGGGCCCAAGAACATCATCTGGGCCGTCGCGCACGGTCACGAGGCGGCGGTATCGATCGATCTCCTTTGCAACGGCGAGGATCTCGCCGTCCGGCCGTCCCCGCTCGTGAATCTCATGTCCCAGAAGATGGGCATCCACGAGTGGAGCTACGACAACGCCATCTCCCCCGACCACCGTTATCGCGTCCCGTTGAAGGACGTGAAGCTCGCGCTCAAGAACATCAAGATCGAGGTGGAGCTCGGCTTCGATCCCAAGCTGGCCTTCGCCGAGACGCAGCGCTGCTTGAACTGCGACGTGCAGACCGTCTTCACCGACAAGCTGTGCATCGAGTGCGATGCGTGCGTCGACATCTGCCCGATGGACTGCATCACGTTCACCGCCAATGCCGACGAGCCGGTGCTCCGGGCTACTTTGCGTGTCCCCGCCGACAACCTGGAGCAGCCGCTGTATGTTTCCGGTGCGCTCGCCACGGGTCGGATCATGGCCAAGGACGAGGACGTCTGCCTGCACTGCGGACTGTGTGCGGAACGCTGTCCGACGGGAGCCTGGGACATGCAGAAGTTCCTGCTCGATACGGCCCAGGCAGGCGACTGCCACGCGCGGCGTAGCGGCGTTCCGGCGCGGGAGGCCGCGACGGCCGCCATGGCAGGAGGGGCTTGAGGCCATGGTCAAGCGCGTCTCCTTCGCTCCCAAGGTCAACGACTTCGTCATCAAGTTCGCGAACGTCAACGGCTCGGGCTCCGCTTCGGCCAATGGTCTCTTCGCACGGGCCGTGCTGCGCATGGGCGTGCCGGTATCTGCCCGCAACATCTTCCCGTCCAACATCCAGGGCCTGCCGACCTGGTACGAGGTGCGGGTGGTCGAGCGCGGCTGGCGCGGCCGGCGCGGCGGGGTGGACGTGATGGTGGCGATGAATCCGCAGACGTGGGACGTGGATGTCGCCGAGATCGAGCCCGGCGGGTATCTCTTCCACGATTCGACCAAGCCCCTGCCGCCCTCCAAGTTCCGGGAGGACGTCAACGTGCTGGGCATGCCGCTCACCGCGATGTGCAACGCGCAGTACACCGACGCCCGGCAGCGGCAGCTCTTCAAGAACATCATCTACCTGGGGGCGCTGTCGGCGCTTCTGGACGTCGATCCCGCCGAGATCGACCAGCTGTTCGGGGAGCAGTACCGCGGCAAGGAAGCGTTGCTCGATTCCAATCGCACCGCCTTCAATCTCGGCCGCGACTATGCACTCGCCAACTTCGACTGCCCGCTGCCGCTGCACGTCAGGCGCGCCGATGCGGTGGGGGAGCGGATCTTCATCGACGGCAACAGCGCCGCCGCGCTCGGCTGCGTGTATGGCGGAGCTACTGTGGCGGCGTGGTATCCGATCACCCCCTCGTCGTCGATGGCCGAGGCGTTCCTCAGTCACTGCCGCAAGTTCCGGGTCGACAAGGCGACCGGCAAGCATCGCTATGCCATCATCCAGGCCGAGGACGAGCTCGCCTCCATCGGCATGGTCATCGGCGCCGCCTGGAATGGCGCGCGAGCGTTCACCTGCACGTCCGGTCCGGGCATCTCGCTCATGCAGGAGTTCCTGGGCCTCGCCTACTTCGCCGAGATACCGGCGGTGCTGTTCGACGTCCAGCGCGGCAGTCCGTCGACCGGCATGCCGACCCGGACCCAACAGGCCGACCTCCTGGCCTGCGCGTACGCGTCGCATGGCGATACCAAGCACGTGCTGCTCTTTCCCGAGGACCCACGTGAATGCTTCGAGATGGCGGTGATGGCGTTCGATCTCGCCGACCGCCTGCAGACGCCCATTTTCGTCCTGCTCGACCTCGACATCGGCATGCAGGACTGGCTGGTCGAGCCGTTGGCGTGGGACCCGGCACGCGGCCTCGACCGCGGCAAGGTGATGACTCACGCGGACTTCGAGGCGGGCAAGGAGTTTGGTCGCTACCTCGACGTCGATGGCGACGGTGTGCCGTATCGGACCTATCCGGGCACCCACCCGACCAAGGGCGCGTTCTTCACCCGCGGCACCACCAAGGACCGCTACGCGCGCTACACCGAGGAGGGTCCGGCCTACGTGGACAACATGCAACGTCTGTTGCGCAAGTTCGAGACCGCCAAGGAGCTCGTGCCGGCACCTGTGGTCCAGTCGGCGGCCAAGCCGACTCGCGCCGGGGTGATCTGGTTCGGCTCGTCGTCGGCGCCCATGGCGGAATCGCTCGCGGCGCTGGAAGCGGAAGGCATCCACCTCGACCGCCTGCGCATCCGCGCATTTCCGTTCGCCGACGCGGTTGCCGAGTTCGTCGCCGACCATGACCGGGTGTTCGTGGTCGAGCAGAACCGTGATGCCCAGTTGCGGATGATGCTGGTCAACGAGTGCGGCATCGCTCCCGACAAGCTGGTCCCGGTCCTGCACTACGACGGTACGCCCATGACGGCGCGCTTCGTGCGAACCGAGATCGCCGAGAAGGCCGCGGTGTTCAACGTCAGCCCGCTGGTAAGGGCGGCGGGATGAGCTTCAGGTAACAGGCAACAGAGGCAGGCAACAGAAGTCAAGTCACAGCTACGAAGAACCGAGTGGTAGGGAGAGGCGTGCTTCCGCGACCGATGCTTCGGGTATGACGAGTTGCAGTGTTTATAATCGCCCAGCAGTCGGTAATCTCCGGTCAGCTTGAATGAAATAGGAGGCATTCCTACAGATGAGGCATTTCTACACGTGCGCATATTTTTTGTAGTTGGCTTTATGCGATGAGGACGTAAGGTTTAGTCGATGCGCTGGGTCGACATTTGGTGTTTCGTCTCTGAACTCTGTTCCCCGTCACCTGTTACCTGAAAATGACCTATCTCACCAAGCCCAAGCTGCACCATCCGAGCCTGCCGACCAACCGGCTCGGCTACACCCGACGGGATTACGAGGGCGCGATCTCGACGCTGTGCGCGGGTTGCGGCCACGATTCCATCTCGGCGGCAATCATCCAGGCGTTCTTCGAACTCGACATCGCGCCGCACCGGGTCGCCAAGCTCTCCGGCATAGGCTGCTCCTCCAAGACGCCGACCTATTTCCTGGGACATTCGCACGGCTTCAATAGCGTGCATGGCCGCATGCCTTCGGTGCTCACTGGCGCCAACCTGGCCAATCGCGATCTGATTTATCTCGGGGTGTCCGGCGACGGTGACTCGGCGTCGATCGGGATCGGCCAGTTCGCGCATGTGCTGCGCCGTGGCGTCAACATGGTGTACATCGTCGAGAACAACGGCGTGTACGGACTCACCAAGGGCCAGTTCTCGGCCACCGCCGACCGTGGCTCGAAGGCCAAGCGCGGTGCGGTGAACAACGACGAGCCCATCGACCTGGTAATGCTGGCGCTGCAGCTCGGGGCGACGTTCGTCGCGCGCAGCTTTTCGGGGGACAAGGACCAGCTCGTGCCGCTGGTCAGGGCCGCGACGCTGCACAAGGGCGCCGCGTTCATCGACGTGGTCAGCCCGTGCGTGGCGTTCAACAACCATCCGGGCTCGACCAAGAGCTACGACTACGTGCGCGAGCACAACGAGGCGGTCAACCGGCTCGATTTCATGCCTGAACGCGCCCCCATCACGGCCGACTACGCGCCGGGCGCGGTCCGGGAGGTGACGCTGCACGACGGCGGCACGATCCGGCTGCGCAAGGTTCATCCGGATTACGATCCCACCGACAAGCTTGCGGCGATGGCGTACCTGCAGCAGCGGGCGGCCGTCGGCGAGATCGTGACCGGGTTGCTCTACGTCCACCCGGATTCCACCGATTTGCATGACGCGCAGGAGACGGTCGACGTGCCCCTGAACGCCCTCGACGCGAACGTGCTGATTCCGGGTGCCGACGCGCTCGCAGCCTTCAACGCGGCGCACCGGTAGCGCGCCGGTCGATGCACGCCGCGCCCGGCGCGGTGTTGGTGTCGCGGCCGCCTCAGAGGCAAGGGTGGTGAAGCTGGGGAGCCTGGCGCGTGAACGTCATCCGGCCGCGTTTGAAGCCGTAGAGCGGAATCGAAAGCTCGGCCACGCCTTGCGCCGCGCTTTGGCAGTCCAGCACCACCAGGTCCGCGGCGCAGCCGGGTGCGACCCCGTAGTCGGGCAGGCGCAGCAACTGCGCCGACCGGTCGGTGACCATCGCCAGACACTCCCGCATGCCGGCTGAGGTGCCCACGTGACATACGTTGGCGTAGAGGTTGGCCATGCGCACCAGCGAGCAGTCGCCGAACGGCGTGAAAGGATTGAGCACATTGTTGGTCGACAGCGAGCAGTTCACGCCACGACCGAGAAGCTCATGCGCCGGGAGTACACCCCGCACGACGCTGTGGCGTTGGCCTCGGCCCATCAGGAATAGATCGGTCGCCGGCAGTACGGTCACCGCCACCCCGGCCTCCGCCAGGCGCCGTGCCAGGTGGTCGAAGCGCTCGGGCGGCAGCAGCGACATCTTGGTGACATGGCCGATGGTGACCCGGCCACCATAGCGGTGCCGTTCGGTCATGTCGCAGACGTACTCGACATCCATGCGCTCCGGGGAGTCGCCCAGGTCGAGGTGCATGTCGATGTCGACGTCGAAATCCCGCGCCATCGCGAACACCCGGTCGATCTGGCCATGCGGATCGGTGTCGGTGTAGGGCGCGGCTCCGACCACCTTGGCGCCGTCGGCGAGCGCTGCGCGCATCAGGTCCTCGGTGCCGGGAAGGTTGGTGAGTCCCTCCTGCGGAAACACGCAGATGTCGAGGCCCACGGCCCAGCGGTAATCCGCAGCCAGGCGCTTGATGCCGGCGAAGCCCTGCAGGCCGATGACCGGATCGATCTCGACATGGGTGCGCAGGTGGGTCGTGCCCTGCACGATCGCCTTTTCCAGGGTGCGGCCGGCGCGGGCGTAGACATCGTCCTCGGTGAACGCCGTCTTGGCAGCCTTCACCTGGGCGATTGCTTCGTCGAGAGTGCCGCGCGCCGCGCTGCAGCGATCGAGGATGCAGGACTTGTCGAGGTGGATATGGGATTCGACCAACCCGGGCACGACCAGCCGCCCGCCGAGATCGAGTACCGGGCCGGTGGCATCGAGGCGGGTTGCGATGGCGCGGATGACGCCGTCGGCAATACCGATGTCGACGTGCGGTCCGCCGTGCCCATCGCCGTCGATTACCGCATTGCGGAGGACGAGATCCATGCTCGACCTTTCAGGTGGCGCCGAGATACGCGCGTTCGAGCGCGGGATCGTGGCGGAGCTCCTCCGCGGTGCCCGCGTGCACGATCTGACCGGATTCCATGACATAGCCGCGGTCGGCAACGGCCAGCGCGAGCGCGGCCATCTGATCGACCAGCAGGATGGTCATGCCCTGATCACGCAAATCGCCGAGCACCCGGAAAAGCTCCTGGATGAGATGCGGGGCGAGGCCGAGCGAAGGCTCGTCGAGCAGCAGGATCTGCGGCTTGGCGATGAGTCCGCGCGCGATCGCGAGCATCTGCTGCTCGCCGCCCGAGAGGAGGCCGGCGCGATTGTCACGGCGCCGCTCGATCGAGGGAAAGCGCGCGACCATGGCCTCGACCTCACCCGCGCGGAGGTCCATGCGGGTATAGGCGCCGAGACGGACGTTGTCGATGACCGACAGCTCCGGGAATACCTGGCGACCTTCGGGCACGAGCACGAGCCCTGCCGCGGCGACACGGTGTGCCGCGAAGCTCGCCACGTCGCGGCCGGCGAACATGATGTTGCCGGTGATCGGGCGCAGCAGTCCCGACAGCGCGCGCATCAGGGTCGACTTGCCGGCACCATTGGCGCCCAGCACCGCCACCAGCTCGCCGCGATCGAGTCCGACGGCGACGTCGTGCAGGACCTTGGCCGGGCCATAGCCTGCGGCGAGGTCGCGGACGTCGAGCAGGCGAGTGCCGTCGGTGCGCGATCCTGCGGCGCGCGGACGCACGTCGATCCGGGCGCCGCCGAGATACGCTTCGATGACGGCCGGATCGCCGCGGACTTCATCCGGGCGGCCTTGCGCGAGTCGCTTGCCGGCATCGAGCACCACAATGTGGTCGGAGATGCCCATGACGAGGTTCATGTCGTGCTCGATCAGCACGACCGCGAGCCCGGTGTCAGCGATCTTGCGCAGCAGCGCGGCGAGCTGCTCCTTGTCGGAGAGATTGAGTCCGGCCGCCGGTTCGTCCAGCATCAGCACCCGCGGACGCAACGCCAGGGCGCGGGCGATCTCGAGCAGTCGTCGATCGATATGGGCGAGGTCGCCGGCGAGGCGCAGGGTGCTGCCCTGGTAGCCGACGTAGTGCAGCAGCGCCCTGGCCCGTTGCGCCTCGCGGCTGTCGCGCGCGCTGGCCAGCACCGACAGCGGTGAACCGAGCCGGCCGCGCTGGCCCGACACGAGCAGGTTCTCGAGCACCGTCATGCCGTCGAAGAGTTGCGGCGTCTGGAAGGTGCGGGCGATCCCTGCCCGGGCGATGCGATGGGCGGGCTGACCGGCGACCTCCGCTGCGCCGAGACGCACCGTGCCTGTCTGCGGCCGGTAGAAGCCGCAGAGCATGTTGAGCACCGTCGTCTTGCCGGCGCCGTTCGGCCCGATGATACTGGTGACCTTGCCGGGCTCGACGTGGAACGAAAGGCCCGCCACCGCCTGCAATCCTCCGAACGAGATCCCGAGGCCCTCGACCACCAGTGTGTGACTGGCATCGGCGCTGGCCGGCAGCAACGGCGCGGACGCCGCCCGGGTCGGCGCGTCCTCGGCCCCGGGTCGGAAGCGACGCGCGAACGCCCCGGTGATGCCCCCCGGCGCGAACAGCAGGACGGCCAGGAGCAGGATGCCGAACATCAGCACCCGGTACTCGGCGAGTCCGGAAAGCAACTCGGGCAAGCCAATGACCACCACCGCGCCGACCACCGGTCCATACATGCGGCCGGCCCCGCCGATGATCACCACCAGCACGAACAGGATCGACTGGAAGAAGGGGAACGTGCTGGGGGTGATGAAGGTAGTGGCCACGGCGAAGAACGAGCCCGCGAGTCCGGCCAGCACCGCCGAGATCACGAAGGCAAGGGTGCGCACGGCGAGCGGATTCACGGCTACCGATCCCGCCGCGATCTCGGAGTCGCGCACCGCGCGCATCGCCAGGCCCCAGCCGCTCCGTGCGAGTCGGTCATAGAGCGCCAGGGCGAGCCCCATCAGGGCGATCGCCGCGAACGAAACGCCACGCTCGCCAGGCGACCAGGGTCCCCAGGCCGGATAGGGGATGTTCATGAGGCCGTTCTGGCCACCGGTCAAGCCCTGCCACTCGACAATGCCGTACTCGACGACGAAGCCGAAGGCGATGGTGATCATGGCGAGATAGGGACCGCTCACGCGCAAGGCCACCATGCCGAGCAGGGCGCCGATGGCGCCGGTGAGCAGCGCCGCTACGGGTAGCGTCCACCAGAAGCTCCAGCCCATCGTGGTGGTCAGGATGCCGGTGACGTACGCGCCGAGGGCGTAGAAGCCGACGTGCCCGAACGAGACCTGGCCGGTGAGGCCGATGAGCACGTTGAGCCCGACGCCGACGGTGACGGTCAACGCGGCCATCGTCAGCAGGAAGAGGTAGTACTGGTTGGCGACGCCGGCGTAGAGCATCGCGGCGCCGACGATGAGCAGCAGCAGGGGATGGGGAAGGCGCTTCATACTTTCTTCACCGCGGCGGTACCGAGCAAACCATGCGGCTTCAGCGCCAGCGCCACGATCACCAGCAGGAAGGTCAGGATGTTGGTGTAAGCAGAGCCGAGCATCGAGGTGATCAACGCCTCCACCACGCCGAACAGCAGGCCGGCGAGCACGACCCCACGGGCACTGTTGAGGCCGCCCAGGATTGCGACGGCAAATGCCTTCAGGCCGAAGAGGGTGCCCATCTCGGCGGAAACCGCGAACAAGGGTGCGATCAGGATGCCGGCGATGCCGGCGAGCACCGTCGAGGCGGCGTAGCAGTACATCACGGCCCGGGT
>JBDTWB010000084.1:0-15962 GCA_040006895.1 Casimicrobiaceae bacterium
TCCTTGGTCGCCTGGCGCGAGTCGAACTGCTTCACGACCGTGAGCACCACGAGGCCGATCACGAGCCAGATACCGATGTTCTTGAGGAGATTGTTCAACGTGACTCCTAGGCGGCAGGTCTGCGGTCGCCGCGCACCGTGTTTTGACGGGCCCCGCGCGAAACGCGAGCCCAACGGTCGATTTTAGCCGATTTGTCGGTCCGCCCGCCGCCGGGTCGGCTGGACGGACCCTTTGCCGGATATGTGGACCATCCGGGAGCCACCCCAACGCCCTTAGCGTCCCCGGAATCGCTTTCCCACGAGATAAAGCTCCGGGCTCCGGTCCCGCGACGATTTGGGCTTGCGTGCGTACGTTTTTTCAAAGGATCCCTGCATTAGGCGTTGGAACTCGATAAATCCGGAACCTTGGAAGGCTTTGATCACCAGATCGCCGCCAGGTTGCAGGTTTTCGAGGGCAAATTCGAGCGCGAGCTCCCCGAGATGGACCGCCCGTGCCTGATCGGCGCTGGCAATGCCAGACAGGTTGGGGGCCATATCGGATACCACAAGGTCGACACGGCGGCCGGCGAGTGCCGCATGAATGGCCTGCAACGTCTCGGCGGTTCCGAAATCGCCCTCGATGACCGTCACGCCAGGGAGCGGATCCATCGCCAGGAGATCCACGGCGACTACCCGCCCGCGCACCCCGAGACGCTCCCGGAGCACCTGCGACCAGCTCCCCGGTGCGGCACCGAGGTCGATCGCCGTCGCGCCCGGGTGCAGGAGTTCGTCACGGTCGGCGAGCTCGGCGAGCTTGAACGCGGCACGGGAGCGATAGCCGAGCCGCTGGGCCTCCTGGACCCAGTGATCGTTGACGTGCTCGTGCAGCCACCCCTTCTTGGAGCGGTGCTTGCGGGTTGCCTTGGGGGCCATGCGTGGGCAGCCGGGGGAAGCGTGCGGCCATGCTACACGGGCCGGGTTACCCGCCTTCGCGACCGACCCGTGCACCCGTTACACTCCGGGCCATGCTGATTCTCGATCCCGCCCAGCGGCGCGCGCTGCGCAGCCGCGCTCATCACCTGCAACCCGTCGTGACCGTCGGCCAGCACGGCCTCACGCCGGCGGTGCTTCATGAAATCGACGTCAACCTGCTCGCCCACGAGCTCATCAAGCTGCGGGTCTTCAGCGACGCGCGGGCGAGCCGTGACGAGTTGCTCGCCCAGGTCTGCGCCGAGCTCGGCGCGACCCCCGTGCAGCACCTGGGCAAGGTCCTGGTGATCTACCGGCCGCGACCGGCAGAAGCGACCGAAGCGCCGGCCCCCGTGCGCCGAGCGCCCCGCCCGAAGCCCGCGGGCGCGGCCCGGAAGCGGCCGGCCGCCTCGGCCCCGGCCACGCCGGGATCCGGCCGCGCCGGTACCCCGGGCGCCGCTGCGCGCAAGCCGAGGGTGCAGCGTCCGCAACCCCACACGTCCAGCCCGCGCGCAGGGGCGCGCAAGCCGGTGGCGCAGGGTGCGCGCACGGACGCGTCCGGCCCGGGCCGGGGCGAAGCGAAAGCGCCGGGCCGCAGGCGCCCGCTGTCTTCGGCGGCCGAAGCGGGCGCCTTTGGCAAACGCACCCCGCGGCCCACCCCGGCGGCGCATGGCAAGCCTCGCCCCCCCTCCGCCAAGACGTCGAAGCGGGAACGCGATGAGGGGGCGCGCGGCTCCGGGCAGACGCCCGCGCCGCGCCAGCGTCGACCCGCGGGTCAGAAAGAAGAGAGACAGGCCGCGACGCCAGCCGCAGCGCGCTCCCGGCGCCGGCGCGGATGACCCGTTCGGCGGCCGGCCGCCCCGCGCCGTCCGACGGGTCCGGATCCGGGGTTGCGAGGGCGGGGCGCGTGCGCCAGCCGATCGATGCGACGGCGGCGGCAACGATGCTGGTGCTCTGCTTTTGCTGGGGCCTGCAGCAGGTGGCCGTCAAGCTCGCGGCACCCTCGATACCGTTTCTCACCCAGGCAACGTTGCGCTCCGCGATCGCGACGATGCTCCTGCTCGGCTGGGCGCGCTGGCGGCGAATTCCGCTGACGGTGCGGGACGGCACGCTGTTCGCGGGACTGCTCGCCGGACTCGCATTTGGCGGCGAGTTCGCGCTGATCTACGCCGGCCTGGCCCACACGACGGCCGCGCGGATGATCGTGTTCCTGTATACCGCGCCTTGCCTGACCGTGCTCGGATTGGCAATTTTCGTGGGTGGGGAGAAGCTCGCCCCATTGCAGTGGGCCGGCATCGCGCTAGCCTTCGGCGGCGTCGCGGCCGGCTTCGGCGAAGGCGCCGCGCGCGCGTCGGGCACCCTCCTCGGTGATGGCATGGGCGTCGCGGCTGCGGTGATGTGGGCCGCGACGACGGTTCTGATCCGCGCCACCCGCCTCAGCCACGTGAGCGCCACCAAGGTGCTTTTCTACCAACTGGCCGTCTCGATCCCCGTCCTGGGCGCCGGCATGGTCCTGCTCGGCGAGCCTGCAATCCGCGGCTGGTCGGCGACGGCCGTGGCGAGCCTGACCTTCCAGGTCGTGGTGGTTGCGTTCGCAACCTATCTCGCGTGGGCCTGGCTCCTCACCCGTTACCTGGCTAGCCGGCTCGCGGTGTTCTCGTTCATGACCCCGCTATTCGGCGTGCTCTTCGGTGTCCTGCTGCTCCACGAGCCGCTCGCGCCCGGGTTCGGCATCGCCATCGCGCTGGTGGTGACCGGCATCGCCCTGGTCAACATCCGGCGCTAGCGATCCGCATCGCCGCTCGCGGTCGGGACGCCGTCAGGTCGTTCCCAGACGGTCCCAAGCGGCCTCTACGGTCGTCGCCAGAAGGTGCTTCTTGATTCGCTGACTCGGCGTCACCTCGAACTGCTCGACCGCGGCGTAATAGCGCGGCCGCTGGAAACTCGCGAGGGCGCCCTCCGCCCAGGCCGCCAGCTGCGGGAATGCAATGGTCGCATCGGGCCGGAACTGGACGTAGAGCAGGATGTCCTGCTCGCCGATCGTGGCGCGCGTCCCCACGGCAGCAACCGCGGCAATTGCGGGATGCGCCGCAAAGATGCGCTCGATCTCCCAGGCGGAGACGTTCTCGCCGCGCACCCGGATGCTGTCGGAGCTGCGGCCGACGAAATACAGGTCGCCATCACCGTCGCGGCGGGCGATGTCCCCCGTGTAGAGCCTGCCTCCCCGCAGCGCCCGGCCCGAAGCGCCCGGATCGTCGAGATAGCCTGGAAAGAACACCCCGTCGAGTTCGCTGGAGAGCACGATCTGGCCGAGTTCGCCGACGCCGACGGGCTCGTCGCGGGCATCGAGCAACTCGACCCGGATCCACGGCAGGGCGCGGCCGATCGAACCGGGCTTGCCCGACACGTTCACCGTCGCGAAGCTCGAGCCTTCGGTCATGCCGTAGCACTCGCGCAGCACGACGCCCATGCGCCGCTCGATGGGCTCCCAGGCCTGTGCCCCGACGCCCGCCCCCCACGCCACCCGCAGGGTGTGTGGTCCGCGGGGCTCCTCCCGACGGGACATCAGGATGTCGAGGATGCCGCCGAGGTAGTGCAGATGGGTCGCGCGGGACGCGGCGACCTGCTCCCAGAAGCGACTGGCCGAAAAGCCTTCCACGATATGGAGCTCGACCTCACGCAGGAACGGCGCGAGCAGCATCTGCGCCCCGCCCACGTGACACAGCGGCTCCCAGAGAAACAGGCGGTCGCCATCGTGCGCATCCGCGACCACCAGCGCCGCCTCGCTGGCGACGCGTAGCATTCGGTGCGTGAAGATCACCCCCTTGGGCGGGCCCGTGGTGCCCGACGTGTAGATGATGCTGAGCACCGCATCGGGCAGGCCCGGGGCGCGGTGTGCCGGCTCCGGGTGCAACCGCGCTTGCGACCCGGCGTCGGCGACCGGGGCGCGAATCGCCGTCACCGGCGGCCGATGCCGGCACTGCGTGATCGCCTCGCGCGTGACGTCGGCGAAGGCGGGCTCCGCGATCAGAACGGCGGGGCGGCAGTGATCGACGAGCTGCGCCACTCCGGCGGCTTTGAAGCGCACGTTGACCGGCACCCACACCAGTCCCGAGAGGACCAGCGCATAGATCAACACGACGTGGTCGGGCTGGTTACCCAGCATCACCGCCACGCGATCGCCCGGCTCGAGCCCTAGGCCGGCGCGCAGCCAACCCTGGATGTCCGACACCCGTGCCGCGACCCGCGCGGTGTCCCATGCCTCCCCTTCGAACCAGAAGAGCGTGCGGGCCTGTCCAGCCTGCAATCCGGACTCGAGCAAGGGAACGACGTCGAGCTGGTCCGATGCATGCCGCACCGGAAAAAAACGTGAATAGTGCTGCATCGGTCCTCGCCGAATGGCACCGCGGCGAGCCGCGGCGTTTGCAGGGTCGCCGATCGGCTCGACCCTAGAGTGTCTTGCCGCGCGCGCGAAAGAACGCCTCCATCATGCGCACCGGCTCGCCCGAGGCGTACGACTCCGCCTGGATGCGAATGCCCGCCTCGATGGCATCGCGAAACCCGGCTTCGGTCATTTCGCGGAACCGCTGCTTGTCGAGGCGCATGGCTACCGGCGGCTTGGCGGCGAGCTCGAGCGCGATCTCGCGCGCGGCCGGGCGCACCCGATCGGCCGGCACGAGGTGATGCAACAGGCCGATGGCGTGGCACTCGGCGGCATCCATCAGGCGACCGGTGAGCGTCAGCTCGACCGTGCGGGACATGCCGAGCATCTCCCGCATGATCCATGGACCCGTGACGCTGGCGATGCCGGCGTTGATCTCCGGCTGCCCCATGCGCACCGCGCCGTGCCCGACCCGGATGTCCCCGAGCAGGGCCACCTGGAACGCCGAGCCCGCCGCGAGGCCGTTCAGGGCCATCACCAGCGGCTTGGAAAGGCCGCGCAAGGCCGAATAGAACGTCTCCCACTCCCGCATCCAGGATGCGGATCGCGCCACGTCGAAGCCGTGGGCTTCCTCCAGGTCCTGCCCGGCACAGAAGGCGCGGTCGCCGGCGCCGGTCATGATGACCGCGCAGACTTCGGGATCCTGGTCGAAGCCCCGCAGGGTTGCGACGATCGCCGCGCGCATCGGGCTGTTCCACGCATTGAGGCGCTCCGGGCGGTTGAGGGTGATGGTGCCGATCTTGTCCTCGACGGAAACTAGGATGAATGCGCTCACGGGCATGGCCTCGCTGGGAATGGTGGGATCGCGGGATCAAATGTGGGATCGCGGGATCCCTACGGCGGTGGACCGGCGGGTGTGCCGATGGTGGTGTCGCGGGTCCGGGTCGTCAGGCAACGCGGGCTGCCGCCAGGTGATGGCCGGGCGAGACTTCCACCAGTGCCGAGTCCGGCTCGCCGTAGTCGAACGACGGGTCCATCAGGATCCGGCGGCGGCTGCGCTCCACTTGCGGATCGGCGATCGGGATCGCCGACAACAGCGTCCGCGTGTAGGGATGCAGCGGGTTCTGGAACAGTTCTTCCGTCGGGGCGAGCTCGACGATGCGGCCCCCGTAGAGCACGGCGACCCGATGGCAGAGGAAGCGCACCATGCTGAGGTCGTGGGATATGAAGAGATACGTCAGCGACAAACGCTCCTGCAGGTCGAGCATGAGGTTGACCACCTGCGCCTGGATCGAGACGTCGAGCGCCGACAGCGGCTCGTCGGCGACGATGAAGCTCGGCTTCAGTACGACGGCCCGCGCGATGCAGATGCGCTGGCGCTGGCCGCCGGAGAACTGGTGCGGATAGCGCCCGGCGAACGAAGGATCCAGCCCGACGTCGCGCAGGCACTCCGCCACCCGGGCCGCGCGCTCTTCCCGCGACGTCGCCACCTCGTGGATCGCGAGCGGCTCGGCCACGAAGTCCCCGATCTTCATCCGCGGGTTGAGCGACGCATACGGATCCTGGAACACGACCTGGAAGCGCCTGCGCATCGCCCGCAGCCGCGCCGACCCCAGGGTGGTGAGCTCGACCCCTTCGAAGCGGACGGACCCCTGCGTCGGTGGACTGAGCATCGCCACGGCCCGGCCTATGGTGCTCTTGCCGCTGCCCGATTCACCGACCAGGCCAAGGGTCTGCCCCGGGGCCACGTCGAAGCTCACGCCATCGACCGCCCGGAACTCGCTCGGCTGCCCGCGGCGGACCCTGCCGCGCCGGTACGGGTAGACCTTGACCAGGTCGCGCACCGCGAGCAGGGGCGTCGCGGTCGTGTTCACGCCGAGGTACCCGCGGCGGCCGCCTGGCGCAGGTCATACCAGGCCGCGGCCAGATGGCCCTCTGCGCCATCGGCCACCTGGAGCAAGGGCGGCATCTCCTCCCGGCATCGTGAGGTCGCAAAGGGATTGCGCGGGGCGAATGGATCGCCCCTGGGCGGATCGAGAAGGGAAGGCGGCGTGCCGTCGATGGCGGTGAGGCGACGGCGCCGCTGGTTGTGCTGGGGCAACGAGCGCAGCAGGCCCAAGGTGTAGGCATTGCGCGGGTCCTGGAAGACGGCATCGACGCCGCCCCTCTCGAGGATCCGGCCCGCGTACATGACCTGCACCGTGTCCGCGAGGCCGGCGATCACAGCGAGATCGTGGGTGATCCAGATGACGCCCATGGCCAGGCGGCGCTTCAGGTTCCGCACCAGGTCGGTGATCTGCGCCTGTACGGTGACATCGAGCGCCGTCGTGGGCTCGTCCGCAATGAGCAGGCTGGGCTCGCACGCGAGTGCGATCGCGATCATGACCCGCTGGCGCATGCCTCCCGAGAACTCGTGGGGATACTGCCCCAGACGCCTGGCCCCATCCGGGATGCCGACGAGCTCGAGCAGCTCGGCCGAGCGGGCCTCGGCCTGGCTGCGGGTCAGGCGCAGATGCTGCTCCACGCTCTCGCTGATCTGGCGGCCGATCGACAGCACCGGATTGAGTGAGGTCATCGGATCCTGGAAGACGAACCCGATCTCCTTGCCGCGCAGGCGGCGCAGTTCCTCCTCGCCGAGTTTCAGCAGGTCCCGTCCCTTGAACAGCACCTCGCCTCTGGCGATCCGGCCGGGCGGCATGGGCACCAGTCCGAGCATCGCCAGGACGTGGACGCTCTTGCCGCTGCCGCTCTCGCCGGCGACGCCGAGCGTCTCGTGCGGACCCAGAGTGTACGAAACGTCGGTGACGGCATGCACGACGCCACCGGCGACATCGAACTCGACTGTGAGGTTGCGAACATCAAGAAGCTGGTCCATGACGGGGCGGGATGCGTGGCGGTCAGCGCGACTGGCTGAGCTTCGGATCGAGGTAGTCGCGCAGCCAGTCGCCGAGCATGTTCACGCCCAGCACCACGAGCACGATCGCGATGCCGGGGAACGTCGTCAGCCACCAGGCGGTGGAGACATAGGAGCGCCCGTCGGCAAGCATGCGCCCCCAGCTGGCATTGGGCGGTTGCACGCCCAGGCCCAGGAAGCTCAGCGCCGATTCGAGGATGACCACCCGGGCAAGTTCCAGGGTGGCGACCACGATTGCCGCGGTGAGCGCGTTGGGGAGGATGTGACGCACGATGATGCGCAGGGGACCGGCGCCGGCGGCCCGGGCGGACAGCACGAACTCGCGTTCCCGCAGCGACAGCACCTCCCCGCGGGTGATGCGTGCGAAGCGAGTCCAGCCGGTCAATGCCAGCACGCCGATCAGGTTCGGCAGGCTTGGGCCGAGGGCGGCAATGACGATCAGCGCGAGCAGCATCAGCGGGATGGACAGCTGCATGTCGGCGATGCGCATGATGATGCGTTCGGTCCAGCCCCCGAAATAGCCGGCGCACAACCCCAGCCAGACCCCCAGGAGCCCTCCGGCGATCACCGCGGTGGTCGCGACGAACAGCGTGATGCGGCTGCCCGTGATGAGGCGGCTCAGGATGTCGCGACCGATCTGGTCCGCCCCGAGCGGATGTGCGCCGAGGCTGTTCCAGGTGAGCGTGGGCGGGGCGAAGCGGCTCCGCAAGTCCATCTTGTCCGGATTCACGGGAGCCAGGACCGGCGCGAAGATGGCCATGGTCACGAACAGGGCGACCACGATCGCGCCGAATGCGCCCGCCTTGCTGGCGCGAAGGGAAGCGAGCACACCCACTACGTCGCTACCCGGATGCGCGGATCCAGCAAGCCGTAGCTCAGGTCCACCAGCAGGTTCACCAGGATGAAAAGGACGGCAATGACGGCAACACCGGCCTGGACCACAGCGAAGTCCTTGGTGTCGATGGCGAACAGGATCAGGCGGCCCACCCCAGGCCAGGAAAAGATCGTCTCCGTCACGACGGCGCCGCCCAGCAGCTCGCCGGCCAGGATGCCGAGCATGGTCACCACGGGGATCAAGGCATTGCGCGCGGCATGGCGCAGATAGACGATGCGCGTGAGCAGTCCCTTCGCGCGCGCCGTCCGGATGTAGTCTTCTTTCAGGACCTCGATCATGCTCGAGCGCAGGAGCCGGGCGATGCTCGCGGTGGTGAACATCGCCAGGGTGATGCCGGGGAGCACGAGGTGCTCGAGGCCGCCCCGCCCACCCGCCGGCAGCCACTGCAGTCGGACGGAGAACACGAGTATCAGGATGATCCCGAGCCAGAAGACGGGCGTCGCCTGTCCGAGCAGCGCGAGGGACATCGCCCCGAATTCGATGACCGTGCCCCGTTTCAACGCGGCGACGATGCCCGCGATCACGCCGAAGACGGCGCCGAGCACCAATGCCGTGGCCGCGAGTTCCATGGTGGCGGGCAGGCGTTCGAGCACGACCTCGAGCGCCGGGCGCTGGAACTGCAGGGACGTCCCGAAGTCCCCCTGGACGACGTGGAACAGGAACGAAACGAACTGCACGGGAAGCGGGCGATCGAGTCCTGTTGCCTGCCGAAACTCCGCGAGTTGGGCTTCACTGGCGCCGATCGGCAGCATCATCGCCGCCGGATCACCTGTGAGGCGCGCGGCGAAAAAAACCAGGGTCAGCAGGCCCAGGATGGAAAAGCCTGCTTCTCCAAGACGCCAGAGCAGGTACTTCGCCATACGGCCAAGACCCGCTGCTCAGCGCGGCAGGATGTCGTACGCCCTCACCCAATCGTCGCCGCGCTTCTGCCAGCGCACGCGCTTCGACTCGGCATAGGTCGTGGGCTGAAAGAACATGAAGATCCCCGGCGGATCCGCGCACATCGACGCAGTCGCCTCCTTGTAGAGTTTCAGCCGGCGCGCCGGATCGACCGTGGCCGCGGCCTGGTCGACCAGTTCTCCGAACTTCCGGTTGTCGTAGCTGGCGGCGGCGTAGTCCGGGTGGAAATAGCGAAGCTGGCCATCGGCGTCGAGGGTCGGGAAGCCGAGCCCCATGTAGGCCATCGGACCCAGCTTTCCAGGCACGTACTCCTTCATGAATTGACCGAATTCCTGTTCCGTGATCTTGGCCCGGACGCCGATTTCGCCCAGCTGCGCGGCGACCACCTGGGCGATCTCGTTGCTTTGCAGATAGCGTCCCTGCGGCACTTGGAGGGTGACGTCGAGGCCGCTCGGATAACCCGCCTCCGCCAGCATCTGTTTGGCCTTTTTCGGGTCATAGGCGTAAGGCTTGAGATCGCCATTGAAACCGAAATAGTCGGGCGATATGGCCTGGCAGTCCGCAATCCTGCCGAGCCCCCCCCAGAGGCTGTCATTGATGGCCGCGCGGTCGACCGCATGGTTGAGCGCCACGCGCAGTTTCACGTTGCCCTTGAAGGGGGCAATCGTGGTGTTGTACTTGACGAACATGAAGCGCGTGCTGGGCAGCGCGCCGGCACTGGCGCTGCCGCTGTCGTTGATGCGCTTGATCTCGGAGGGCGGGAAGCTCGTGATCAGGTCGACTTCGCCCGCGAGCAGAGCGGAGATCCGGCTCGAGTCCTCGGGCATGACCCGGAAGATCACGGTGTCGAACTTCGGCTTTTCACCCCAGTAGTTGCTCTTGGCCTTGAGGGTCAGGTGATCGCCGTTCTTGAACTCGACGAGGTCGTATGGCCCCGTGCCCATCGCCTTGGTCGCAGGCGTGTTTTGGGCGGTCCACTGCGGCGCCGACAGGAAGAACATCGAAAGCTGGTCGATAAGGGCGGGAAACGGCTTCTTGGTGACGATCTCGAAGGTCGTCGGGCTGATCACCCGGACCTCCTTGATCGCGTCGTACCAGAGCTTGACGCGGGACTTCTTGGCCGGATCGAGGACGTGCTCGACGTTCCATTTGACGGCCGCGGCGTCGAGCTTTTCGCCGTTGGGAAACACCACGTTGGGGACGAGCTCGAACCGCCAGGTGTTGTCGTCGACCGCCTTCCAGGACTTCGCGAGCGCCGGCTTGATCTTCATATCCGGACCGCGAATCACCAGCGGGCTGTACAGGTGGCTGATCAGGCTTAGGTCGGTCGTCACCGTCGACGTGTCCAGCGGGTCGAGGGTGTTGACGTTCGCGACCAGCGCGATCACGAGGGTTCCGCTCGGTGGAACCGCCACGCCTGGGCCTGCGAAGAAGAGTCCAGCCGCGAGGATCGTCAACCCGAGAATCGCGGGCTTCAGGTTGCCTGACATCGATGTTTCCTCCTTGGAGATTGCGCCACACGCACAGCCGGGAAATCGTTTCATGCGACCAGCGTATTTTTGGCGAAGCTGCCGTTCGCCATGATCATCGGCATGTGCCTGCCCTGCTCGGTGAGAAGCGCAAGGTCCTCGAGCGGATTGCCGTCGACGGCGATGAGATCCGCGATCGCGCCCGCCGCGACGACGCCGAGCTTCCCCTCCATCCTCACCACCTCCGCGCCGATGAGCGTCGCACTGCGCAGCACGTCGACGGGCTTCTGGATCTCCGCCCGCAGCAGGAATTCCTCGGATTGCCGCTCCGGCGCCCGCGACAGGTCGGTGCCGAAGCCCATCCTGATGCCCGCGGCCTGGGCGATCTCCACGGAGCGCGCGCCCGCCTCCAGGACGTAGTCGAGCTTCGCCAGGGCGAGCTCCGGATAGCCCAGGCGCTTGCCGTGCTCCTTGAGGTTCTTGTAGGCGATGAGGTTGGGGATCAGGTAGCGCCCTTCCTTCGCCATCAGCCGCGCGGTCGGCTCGTCGATGAGGTTGCCGTGCTCGATGGTGCGCACTCCCGCCTCGACCGCCCGGCGAATGCCTGGCGCCGTGTAGACGTGGGCCATCACGTAGGTATTGGACCGCTGCGCCTCGTCCACCGCGGCCAGCAACTCTTCCATCGAGTACTGCAATTGGTCGATCGGGTCCGACTGCGACGCCACCCCGCCGCCCGCCATGATCTTGATCTGGTCGGCGCCCAGACGGATCTCGTCACGGACCGCCTTGCGGACCTCGGCGACCCCGTCCGCGATACGCCCGACTCCGGGAAAGGCATGCACGCATCCGCAAGGCTCACGCAGGTCCGCCGGCGAGCGGGAATCGCCATGGCCGCCGGTCTGGCTGATCGCCTTGCCCGCGACGTAAAGGCGCGGCCCCTTGAAAAGGCCCAGCTCCACCGCCCGCTTGTGGCCGTAGTCCGCACCGGCGGCATCGCGCACGGTGGTGAAGCCGCGCATCAGCATGCCTTCCAGGGTTTTCCCGCAATGCGCCGTGATGAGGGAGGGCAGCATGGTCGGCCCCGACGGGAGCAGCTCGCGATGGATGTGGACGTGGCAGTCGATGAGCCCCGGCATGAGGGTCCGTCCACCGAGGTCCAGCACCAGCGTGTCGGCGCCAGGACTCGGCACCCCCTTCCCCACCGCGGCGATCTGGTCGCCGCGAACCAGCACCTCGAATCCCGACTCGAGGGAGCCGCGGGTGAGGTCCAGCAGAGCCAGGTTCCTGAAGAGAATGCTAGGCATGGCGGCGTCCGTCGCGGCGCGGAGCCCTAACGGAAGGGCTCCGTCGATGTTGGCAAGTGTATCGCAATGCGATACCACTTATCGTATAGAGTTACATTTGGAGTATCCTGTGTCAAGCGAAATGCCGCCAACAGGGGCACGGCGGAGTGCCCGGCGCCGGCGGGAAAAGTCGTTCGACCACGAGTTGCTTTTGCGAAAGAGCCATCAAGGATGGACACGGGAGCACCTTCCAGTGCCGACCACAGCGCCGCCCCGCCGGACGGCCGGCGGCCGGACGCGATGGCGGTGCAGTCGGTCGAAAAGGCATTCCGGATACTCGGGGCGTTCAATGGCGCGAATCCGAGCCTCGGGCTCACCCAGCTCGCCCTGAGAGTCGGTCTGGACAAGAGCGCCATCCAGCGCTTCACCCATACCCTCGTCCGGCTCGGCTACCTGCGCAAGGACCCCGACACCAAGCGTTTCGAGCTGACCGCCAAGACGCTCGACGTCGGCTACCTCTACCTGCGCGGCAATGCGCTGGTCGAGCGCGCGCTCCCGTACCTGCTGCACATCAGCAAGACCACCGAGGAAACGGTGAATCTCACCGTCCCCGACGGAACGGAAATCGTGTTCATCGCCCGCTTCATGAGTCGGCACGTGCTGCAGACGGACGTGATCGTCGGCACGAGGATGCCCGCCTATTGCACCGCGCCGGGGGTCGCGATGCTGTCGCGACTGCCTCAGGAAGATGCCCACCGGATACTCGGCCAATCCGCGTTGCAGGCGCACACAGCCCACACGACCTATCGGACCGGCGACCTTGCCAAGAAGATTGCCCATTCAGCCGCGCGGGGGTACGCGACGGCGTTCGAGGAGTTCTACCTCGGCGATCTGTCGATTGCTGCCGCCATCGTCGATCGCGGGGGACGTCCGATCGGGGCCGTCAACATCGGGGTTTCACGGGCGCGCTTCACGCCGGATGAGGCGGAACGCCGCTTCGCTCCGCTCGTAGTAGCGGCCGCGCGGTCGATATCCTATCCGTCGGACGCGAAGCCCTAGCGGGCGAAGCGGCAGCGCCGGGCGACAGTGCGAGCGGCTTGGCGCTGGCCTTGGCGAGCTGGTAAGCCCTGCGCCCACACGTTGCGTTACGGACCGCGAAGGTCCGCCACACAGCGGCGGTACCGTCAGACGTAGCGCACGGAAAGGACTTCGTACGCACGCAATCCCGCCGGTGCCCGGACTTCCGCGGTGTCCCCGGCGTGGCGACCGATGAGCGCCCGGGCGATGGGCGAACTCACCGAGATCTTCCCTTCCTTGATGTCGGCCTCGTCGTCGCCGACGATCTGGTAGACAACCGTCTCGCCACTGTCGTTGTCCTCGAGTTCGACGGTTGCCCCGAACACCACGCGCCCCTCGGGATCGAGCGTCGAGGGATCGATGACCTGGGCATTGGCGAGCTTGGCCTCGAGCTCGGAAATACGGCCCTCCATGAAGCCCTGGCGCTCCTTGGCCGCGTCGTAGTCGGCGTTCTCGGACAGGTCGCCGTGCGCGCGCGCCTCGGCGAGCGCCTGGATGACGGCTGGTCGATCGACGGTTTTCAGGCGATGCAGCTCCTGCTTCAGGCGCTCGGCGCCGATCACGGTCATCGGTATTTTCATCGTGGACCCCAATAAAACGAACGACCGGGGGGCTCGTCGCCGACCCCGGCCAAGTGATTAGCGTACCCCTAAACTGAGATCAGTGCAGCCGCGCGAGCAGGCCCTGCATCGCGTACGCGGTGAGCTCGTTCATCCCCGCGATCCCGAGGGCCGCCGCCCGCGCACCGGCGAGGGTGGTGTAGGTGGGAATCTGGTCGGTCAGCGCCTCGCGGCGAATCACGTAGCTGTCCTGGATTGCGCTGCGTTTCTCTTCCACCGTGTTGATCACCAGCGCGATTTCGTCGTTCTTCATCATGTCGACGATGTGCGGCCGGCCCTCGGCGACCTTGTTCACCGCCATGACGGGCACGCCCGCGGCCGCCAGCGCCGCGGCTGTGCCGCGGGTGGCCACCAGGTCGAAGCCGAGGTCGACCAGGATCCGGGCAAGCTCGATCGCGCGCGGCTTGTCGGCGTTCTTGAGGCTGATGAATACCCGTCCCGAACGGGGCAGCTTGACCCCCGCCGCGAGCTGCGACTTGAGGAATGCCTCGGCGAAAGACTCCCCCACCCCCATCACTTCACCCGTCGACTTCATCTCCGGACCCAGGATGGTGTCGACGCCTGGGAACTTGATGAAGGGAAAAACCGCCTCCTTGACCGCGTAGTACGGCGGCACGATCTCGCCGGAAATGCCTTGCTCGGCGAGGGTGCGGCCGACCATGCAGCGCGCCGCGATCTTCGCCAGCGGCCGCCCGGTCGCCTTCGACACGTAAGGGACCGTGCGCGACGCCCGCGGGTTCACTTCCAGCACGAAAACCGTACCGTCCTGGATGGCGAACTGCACATTCATCAGGCCGCAGACGTCGAGCCCCTTTGCCATCGCGATGGTCTGCCGGCGCAGCTCGTCCTGGATGGCGGAGGACAGCGAGTACGGCGGCAGGGAGCACGCCGAGTCTCCCGAATGCACACCTGCCTGTTCGATGTGCTCCATGATGCCGCCGATCACCACCTCGCTGCCGTCGGACAGCGCATCGACATCGACCTCGATGGCGTCGTTGAGGAAGCGATCGAGAAGCACCGGCGAGTCGTTGGATACCTTCACCGCTTCGTGCATGTAGCGCTCGAGGTCGCGCTGCTCGTGCACGATTTCCATGGCCCGGCCGCCGAGCACGTACGAGGGCCGCACCACCAGCGGATAGCCGATCTCCTCCGCGGCGGCAATGGCCTGGGCTTCGGTACGCGCCGTCCGGTTGGGGGGCTGGCGAAGACCGAGCCGCTGCAGCATCTGCTGGAAGCGCTCCCGGTCCTCGGCCATGTCGATCATGTCGGGCGAGGTACCGATGATCGGCACGCCATTCTTCGCGAGATCGCGGGCGAGCTTGAGCGGAGTCTGTCCGCCATACTGAACGATCACGCCGAGCGGCTTCTCGATATGCACGATCTCCAGCACGTCCTCGAGCGTGAGGGGCTCGAAGTACAACCGGTCGGACGTGTCGTAGTCGGTTGACACGGTCTCCGGATTGCAGTTGATCATGATGGTCTCGTAGCCATCCTCGCGCAGCGCCATTGCCGCATGCACGCAGCAGTAGTCGAACTCGATGCCCTGGCCGATGCGATTCGGCCCACCGCCCAGCACGATCACCTTACGCGCGTCGGTCGGCGCCGACTCGCATTCCTCCTCGTATGTCGAGTACATGTATGCGGTGCGGGTGGCGAATTCGGCCGCGCAGGTGTCCACGCGCTTGTAGACCGGGCGCAGCCCGAACGCGTGCCTTCGGGATCGCACGTCGTCCTCGGACACCTCGAGCAGATGGGCGAGGCGCCGGTCGGAGAAGCCCATGCGCTTCAGCTGCCGCAGCTCATCGGCCGAGATGCTCTCGAGCGTGCGGGTCTCGAGCACCAGCTCCAGGTCGACGATCTCCTTGATCTGCGACAGGAACCAGGGGTCGATCTTGGTGAAGCCGTGCACTTCCTCGAGGGTCATGCCAATGCCGAATGCGTCCGCCACGTACCACAGCCGCTCGGCGCGCGGATAGGCGAGCTCGTCCCCGACCTTGTCGCGCTCGACGGTCTTCAAGTTGAAGCCATCGACGCCGACCTCGAGGCCGCGCAGCGCCTTCTGCAGCGACTCCTGGAAGGTACGGCCGATCGCCATGACCTCGCCGACCGACTTCATCTGGGTCGTAAGGCGATCGTCTGCCTGGCGAAACTTCTCGAATGCAAAGCGCGGCACCTTGGTGACGACATAGTCGATCGTGGGCTCGAACGAGGCCGGGGTCGCACCACCGGTGATGTCGTTCTTGAGCTCGTCCAGGGTGTAGCCGACTGCCAGCTTGGCGGCGATCTTGGCGATGGGAAAGCCGGTGGCCTTGGACGCGAGCGCCGACGAGCGCGACACCCGCGGGTTCATTTCGATCACGATCATGCGCCCGTCCTGCGGGTTGATCGCGAACTGCACGTTCGATCCGCCGGTGTCGACCCCGATCTCGCGCAGCACCGCGATCGACGCGTCGCGCATGATCTGGTATTCCTTGT
>JBDTWB010000085.1:0-15865 GCA_040006895.1 Casimicrobiaceae bacterium
AGAGCGGCCGCAGCGCACCCGCCCGCCATTGGGCAACGGCCTCGATCGGGTTGTTCACGCTGGAGTCGATGTGCTTGCCGACCAGCTGCACGGCGACGTCACCACCTCCCTTGAACGGGATGTAGGTCATCTTGGCGCCGGTGGCCTTCTCCAGCGCGACCGTGATGATCTGGTCTTCCTGCTTCGATCCCGTGCCGCCCATCTTGTACTTGTTCGCACCGCCCGCCTTGATGGCATCGATGTACTGCTTGGCGGTCTGGTAGGGCGTGTCGGCATTGACCCACAGCACGAACTGGTCGAGCGCCAGCATCGCCACGGGCGTGAGATCCTTCCAGTTGAATGGCACCCCCGTCGCCAGCGGCGTCGTGAACAGGTTGGATAGGGTGATGATGATCTTGTTCGGATCCCCCTTCGCGCCCTTGACGTCCAGGAAGCCCTCCGCGCCCGCGCCGCCGGACTTGTTGACGACGATGAGCGGCTCCTTCATCAGTTTGTTCTTGGTGATGACACCCTGCAGCAGGCGCGCCATCTGGTCGGCACCGCCGCCGGTGCCGGCGGGGACGATGAACTCGACGGGCTTGCTCGGCTCCCAGGCCGCGAAGGCCGGTGCCGTACCAACGGCCAGCGCGGCAATCGCCAGCGCGAGCCCGGACCGCTGCAATGCAGTTTTCTTGTTCACGAGGTTCTCCTCCAGGTGGTGTTCAAGCTAGATGACGCCGACCGCATCGATGCGGCTCTGATGTCGTCGTCCGTGGCCGGACGGTCGCGTCACGCGAACTGGTCTTGTACTCGGGACTGACGATGGTCGTCAAGTTTTCCGTCCGTTCGCCGAGCACGGTTTTCATAGTGCAAAGCAACACAAAACGTGACGGCGCCTCGCACTGAAAAGCGACGCGATGCGCTCTCTGATTGCACACGCGGATGCGAGGTTCCAGACGGCAAGCTGTCAATACCGCGCACCACTCGACCGGGAATCCGCCCGAATCGCAACGGGCGGTCGGCATAAACGGCCACCTACGAACTGCCATCGACGGCTTCGACCCAAAGGCAATCGAAGGCATCCGTAAAACTTCACAGCCGCGCCGGCTCCGGAAACGGCCGGCCAACCGGCGCCTTCGACTGCACCTTGGAGTGCTACAGGACCGGGCCGGTTCCCTGGCGTGTCAGAAGGGTAGCGACCGATAACCATAATAACCAGTCAGACTTTCTAATGCTTACGATAAGCTATAACCTATGATAGGCCCGCGACGCCGGTGCAATCCGCAACGATGAAGAACGCCACCCTGCGCCAACTCAAGGTATTCGAGGCCGTTGCCCGGCGCCTGTCCTTCTCGCGCGCCGCGGAGGAGCTGCATCTCACCCAGCCGGCCGTCTCGGCCCAGGTCAAGCAACTCGAGGAGCACGCCGGACTGCCGCTGTTCGAACAACTCGGAAAAAAGATCTACCTGACCCCGGCCGGCCGGGAGATGCTCCACTACAGCCGCGCCATCATCCAGCAGTTCCATGACGCCGAGGCGGCGATGGCCGGTCTCAAGGGCGTGGCCGGCGGCACGCTCAACATCGCGGTGATCAGCGCCGGCGATTATTTCTTCCCGCGCCTGCTCGCCGCATTTCTGCGCCGGCAGCCCGACGTCGTGCTCAACTTGCAAGTGCACAACCGCGAGGCGCTCCTGCGCGAGTTGATCGAGAATCGCACCGACCTCGCGGTCATGGTGCGCCCGCCCGTCGACCTCGACACCGTCAACGAAACGTTCGCGCCGCACCCGTACGTGATCGTGGCGCCATCCGATCACCCGCTCGCCAGCCGCCGACGCATCCCGCTCACCGCCATCCTCCACGAGCCGTTCATCGTTCGCGAGCACGGCTCGGACACGTGGATCTCGATGAGCGAAGCCTTCCATGCCCACCTGCGGGAGCTCAACGTGGCCATGGAACTGCGCAGTGCCGAGACCATCAAGCAAGCGGTGATCGCCGGAATGGGTCTCACCTTCCTGTCGGCCCACACGATCAGCCTGGAACTCGCGGTGGGCAGCCTGGTGGTGCTCGACGTGCAGGGCTTTCCGCAGATGCTGAACTGGTACCTGGTGCATCGCCGCAACAAGCGACTGCCCCCGGTCGCGCAGGTCTTCCGCGAGTTCCTGATGCGCGACGGCGCCGCCCTGATCAAGGACATCACCGGCATCGACCCGGCACGCACGCGCGCACCTGCCGCCCCGGGCAAGTCGCCCCGGAAGCCCGTCAAGCACCGCCGGACCTAGCGTTCGAGCCGACTACGTCCGGGCCGCCTTGTAGATCATGGCGCCGGCGAGCCCGTAAAGCAGGCACGCAAATCCACGCCGCAAGATCCGCACCGGCGCACGGTGAGTCAGGCGGGCGCCGGCCGGGGCGGTGAACACGCTCGCGAGCACGATCAGGGCGAGCGCCGGCAGATAGATGAACCCGATGCTGAAGGGCGGCATGCCCTCGACGTCCCGGCCCGCCCAGATGAACCCGAGCGTGCTCGCTGCGGAGATGGGGACGCCGAGCCCCGCCGCCGTCGAGACCGCCGCACGCAGCCGCACGTTGCACCAGACGAGGAACGGGACGGTAAGGAATGCGCCACCCGCGCCGACCATGCTCGACACCAGTCCGATCGCAGCACCGGTGCCCGCCAGGGCCACCGGACCCGGCAATTGCCGCGTCGCATGCGGCTTGCGGTCGAGCAGGATCTGCGTCGCCATCACGATCACGAACCCACCGAAGAGCACGGCGAATGCCGGCGTGGACAAGCCCTTCACGATTTGCGGTCCGAGCATGGCGGCAAGCACCACGCCCGGGGCCAGCGCGCCGACGACGCCCCAGAGCACGGCGCCGTGCCGATGGTGCTCGCGGGCCGACGACACCGAGGTGAAGAGCATGGTCGCCGTCGCGGTGGCGACGGCGGCGTGGACGACGTGCTCGGGTGGCAAACCCTGGTAGGCGAACAGGAACGTCAGGAACGGCACCAGGGTGAGGCCGCCACCGATGCCGAGCAGGCCCGCCAGGAAGCCGACGATTCCGCCGAGGACGACATAGCCCACGAGGAGCCCGGGCTCCATAAAGGTGAGCTCAAGCCCGCGGCTTGCGCCGAGCGAGTTCCTGGACGATCTTCCATTCGGTCGCGGTCACCGGCGTGATCGACAGACGGTTGCCGCGCTGGAGGATGCGCATATCGGCGAGTCGCGGCTCGGCACGCAGCTCGGCCAGGGCGACGAGGCGGGTCTTCCCGACGAAGCACACGTCGACGTTGAGCCAGCGCGGCTCGGCGCGCGTCGACTTGGGGTCGTGGTATGGACTCGCCAGCTCGAACTGCGTGGCGTCCGGATAGGGGGCGGTGCAGACCTCGCAGATGCCCGCGACACCGGGCTGTGGACAGCTCGAGTGGTAGAACAACGCGCGATCGCCGAGCGCCATCGCATCGCGCATGTAGTTGCGCGCCTGATAATTGCGCACGCCGAACCAGGGCGTCGTGCCAGCCGCGGCGAGGTCGTCGATCGAGAACTCGTCCGGCTCCGACTTCATGAGCCAGTAAGCCATGTAGCGCCAATGCTCGCAAAAAAATCGCGGCGCCGGCCCGAGGGACCGCCGACGCCGCGCCTGCCTGGTCCGCGGGACTAGCGCCCGCCTTGTCCTGCTATGCGCCGGTGCCCGCCGTTGCTGCCGGCCACGCACCGGTTGCCATCGGCGCCGACCAAGGCGCCGTGTTAGGTGTTCCCCACCTGTGCCGTCCCGTCCGTCATCTTGAACCATGGTTCAAGACTGGTCGCCTGCCGGGGCCTTAAGGCGCTTCCGCTTGGGAGCGCACACCAGCCCGCAAATGGCTCGGCAACCTCGCTAAGTTAGCATTGGTTCAAAGAGTGTATGGACGGGTCGAACACCGCAGGGAACATTGAACTTGAAATCTGCTGATGCGAACGTGGCAGGTCTGCGACCTTGAATGGCTGGCAAATGCGCGCCGTGGACTCGGACAACGCCGTGGCGTCGTACCGGCAGCGACGTCGCTAGGCTCCCGCCAGCACCTGATCGATCGCAGTCTGCATGGATTCGATTCTACGCTGCGCAGATGCTGCGTCAAACGTTGTGACCGGATTTTCGGCGCCGGGTTCACGCCGCGCGCGCAGCAACTCGTTCGCGATGTTGAGCGCAGCCATGACGGCGATGCGCTCGATGCCGGCGATCTTGCCGCTGTCGCGGATGTCGCGCATGCGTCGATCGAGGAAGGCGACGGCCTCGAGAAGCTCGGCACGCTCGTCCTCACGGCAGGAAACCTTGTAATCCCGGCCGAGCACGGTGACGTCGAGCGCAATCGGGCGATCGTCGCCGGCGCGCGCGGCGCTCACTGCGTCACCGCGGGCAGGCGCGCCACCAGCGCATCGATGCGAGTTTTGGCCTCGACGACCCGTTCGGCGAGCGCACGGTTGCGGGTTTGTGCCATCCCCAGGTCACGCCGCAGCGCCTCGTTGGCGGCGCGGAGGGCGCGTACGTGGCTGACCAGCGACGCCAGCTTGCGCTCGAGCGCGTCGAGATCGCGTGCGAGATCGGGATGGGCGCCGGCGCTGTCGTCGGAGAAAAGGGAAGCCATCGGGTGACTATAGGTGGAGGCTCGTGGCCCAGTCAACCATTCCCGGTGTGGTCGGCGGTGTCGAGCGCCACGTAACGGACCGCGACCACCTCCAGTTCTTCGACCCCGCCCGGGGTGCGCAGGACGACCGCATCGCCTTCCCGAGCCTTGTGCAGCGCCCGCGCCATTGGCGAGATCCAGCTGATGTAGCCGCGTCCGGTGTCGATCTCGTCGACCCCGACGATACTGAGCGTACGCTCGGTGCCGCGGGCGTCGGCAATGGTGACCGTCGCGCCGAAGAACACACGGTCGGCGTCCTCGGCTTCGCCGCGCGCCGCGGGATCGACGACCTCGGCCAGGTCGAGACGACGGATCAGGAAGCGAATGCGCCGGTCGATCTCACGCAATCGCCGCTTGCCGTATATATAGTCGGCATTCTCCGACCGGTCGCCATTCGACGCCGCCCAGGCAACGGTCGCGACCAGCGCCGGTCGATCTTTCTGCACCAGGCGCTCGAGCTCCGTCTTCATGCGCGCGAAGGTGCCGGGTGTCATGTAGTTGCGCGCACCATCGGGCAAGGGCGACACGGCATCGACGTCGTCGTCCTCTTCCGGCGCGTCGCTCTCGCGCGTAAATGCCTTGCTCATGCCATCACTTCCATCCCACGGTTGCGCCCGGCCGCGCACCCTTGCCGCCTGCAGCCATGACGGTTCGAGCGACCGGACGACACGGCCCCTATAATGACACCGACCCGCCCGGCACGTTCCGGCCAGCGCGGTGCGCGGTCCCTCGCAGTCCGGCGCGCGACGCGCAGCATCTGACCGTGGTGCGGCATCGCGCGGCAGCTTCCCTCTTCTCCCCGGCGTCCCATGCTGCGCTCGTCCCGTTCGGTCATGATCCTACTTGCCGCCCTGGGCGTCGGCGCCCTGCTCGCGCTCGCCCTTGCGCTCTCGATAGGCAGCGTGCGGATGTCGCCGGCGCGGGTGCTCGAGGCGCTGTGGGGCCCGGGCGCCGATGTCGATCTCGCCATCGTGCGCGACCTGCGCATGCCGCGGGCGCTGGCCGCGTTCGCGACGGGCGGACTCCTGGCGGTCGCCGGTGCGTTCATGCAGGTGCTCCTGCGCAATCCGCTCGCCGATCCCTACGTGCTGGGACTCTCCGGGGGCGCCGCGGTCGGGGCACTGGGCGCGATCGCCCTTGGCTACGCCGGGTTCGCCAGCCCGGCAGCGCTCGGCGGCGCCTTGGTCGCCTCGGTCCTGGTGTTCGGCCTTGCGCGGAGTCACGGCAGCACGTTCAGTGCGACGCGGCTGTTGCTGACCGGGGTGGTAGTCGCGGCCGGATGGGGCGCGCTCATCGCGCTCATGCTGTCCCTCGCCCCGGAGGTCCAGCTGCGCGGCATGCTGTTCTGGCTGATCGGCGATCTCTCGGCGGCGAGCGCGCCCGGCCCTGCGCTCGTGGTGCTGGCCGGCGTGCTCATCGCCAGCGCGCCGTTCGCCCGCGACCTCAATGTGCTGGTGCGGGGCAAGACCGTTGCAGCAAGCCTCGGCGTGCCCGTCGAGCCGCTGGTTCTCGGGCTGCACCTCCTTGCCGCCATTGCAACCGCAGCGGCGGTGACCACGGCAGGAAGCGTCGGCTTCGTCGGACTGGTGGTGCCGCACGCGCTGCGCCTCGTCCTCGGCAACGACCAGCGGCTGCTGCTGCCGGCTGCTGCACTGGCCGGTGGTGCGCTGCTGGTGCTGGCCGACACCGCTGCCCGCACCGTGGTGGCGCCGGTGCAGCTGCCGGTGGGAGCCGTGACGGCGATGCTCGGCGTACCGGTCTTCCTGTGGCTGTTGCGCCGGCAGTGACCCCGCGCGTCGCAGCCGCGGGACTCGCGGCAGCGGTGGCTGGACGGACGCTCTGGCACGGTCTCGACCTGGCAGTCGAGGCCGGGGAGTGTTGCGCGATCGTGGGTCCGAACGGCGCCGGGAAGACCACGCTGCTCGCCGCGCTCGCCGGTCTCGTGCAACCGGATCAAGGGGTGGTCACGTACGACGGCGTGCGGCTCGAAACCCTTTCCAACCGCAGCCGCGCGCGTCGACGCGGCTGGCTCGCGCAGGTCGACCACGACGCATTCCCCGCCTCGGTGCTCGAAACGGTCCTGGCGGGCCGCCATCCCCACGTTGCGCGGTGGCAATGGGAATCCACCGACGACGTGGCCATCGCTCGCGACGCGCTCGCGCGGGTCGACCTCGCCGGCTTCGAGGACCGCGAGGTGGCGACCTTGTCGGGCGGCGAACGGCGCCGCGTCGCGATTGCAGCGGTCATTGCCCAGGATCCGGAGGTGCTGCTGCTGGACGAGCCGACCGCGCACCTCGATCTCAAGCACCAGGTCGCCGTGCTCGACGACCTCACGCGATGGAGTCGCGCCGGCGGCAAGGCACTGGTCGTGGTGCTGCACGATCTGCACCTCGCGCTGCGTTTCGCCGACTGCGCGGTCGCGCTCGGCGATGGCCACGGCCTTGCCGGACGGGCGGACGCAGTGCTGACGTCGAGCGTGCTGTCACGATTGTTCGATCATAGGCTGGTGGCGCTCGAACAACACGGACTGCGCACGTTGCTTCCAGCGGGACCGGGTGGTCCGGACGGCGGTTGAGACGCCCCCGCGCGATCCTGCCCAGTCGACGCCGCCCCGATGACCGCTGCAGCTACGGCTGCGCCGGACGGTGCTGCCCACGGCGCCGCCGCGCCTCGTCGAGCGTACGGCACAGCTCGGCCACGCCATCGACGAACCGTGGACCGGGTCGATGCAGCCAGTCCGCGTTCACCGCAAGCAGATTGCCATAGGCCACCGCCGGCAGCATCGGCCAGCGAAGCCAGTCGTCGAGCCACGCCGGCCGGACGGCCCCTGCCACACCGGCGATGATGACCTCGGGCTTGGCGACGAGCACCGCTTCCACGCCGACGTTGGGGGCCGGCCCACCCGCTTCCGCGAACACGTTGCGCCCACCGCACGTCTCGAGTGCACGGGTGACGATATGCGTGCCGCCGAGGGTGACGACCGGCGCGCCCCACACTTCGTAGAACACTGCGATCGACGGCCGGTCGCGGTAGTGCGCCGTCAGCTCTGCATAGCGCGCGCGCAGATCCCGCGCCGCGGCGTCGGCCACCGGCCGGGTGCCGGCCAGTACGCCCACCTGCGCCACGGCACCGGCGATGCCGTCCACATCGCGCGGATCGACGGTGAAGATGGCGATGCCGCGCGCGCGCAGCCGCGCGAGTTGTGCCGGCACGGTATAGGGCCAGGTGACGATGAGGTCCGGCGCCAAGGCGACGATGCGTTCGAGGTCGAGACCATGCGCATCGCCGACCCGCGTCACGCTGCCCGCGGCCGGCGGAAAATCCGAGCTCGACACGACCCCCACCAGCGCCGCGCCCGCACCCGCGGCATACACGATCTCGGTCGCGCTCGGCGCGAGGCTGACGATGCGGAGGGCAGGCGCGGGCAGGCTCACCCGTGCCCCCACGTCATCGGTCGCCGCGACCCCTGCTGCGCTCGCGCCACCCGGTAGCAGCAAGGCGAGCAAGGCCAGCGGGCGAACCCATGTCGGCCATTTCATGGCGACGTGCGAAGCGGCGCTCAGGGAGCCTGCCAGCGCAGCGCCGCGAACACGCGTGCGCCACCGTTGGCATAGTTCGCGGCGAGCTCGTAATCCCGATCGAGGACGTTGTCGCCACGCACCAGCAAGGACCATCCGCGTGCGACCACCCACTCAGCGGTGAGATTGAGGATGCCGTAGCCCGCGAGCGGCCGCAGGTTGGCGGGATCCTCGAAGCGGCGTGCAGCGGCGACGATCTCGGCCCCCAGGATGACAGGCCCCGCGCGGTGCGATACCGACAGCGCACCGTGCTGCCGGGCACGGCGGGGCAACAGGCGGTGGGTGCGCTCGTCGCGCGGATCCTGCAGGTCGAGCGAGGCCGCGACCGTGGTGGGTCCGCGCGTCGCGTCGAGGGTCAGGGTGAGGCCGGTGAGGATTGCCCGGTCGACGTTCTGCGGTGCACAGTCGAACGCGGCGTCGCACACGAAAACGATGAGATCGCTGACCCGATTGCGGTAACCCACCGCCCCGGCACGCCAGGCGGTTTCCATCCCGACGAGCTCGCTGCGGCCGCCATACGTGAGCCTGGCCTCGACGTTCTCCGCGGTTTCCGGTCTCAACCGCGGATTGGAAAACCCCGGGTAATACAGGTCGTTGAACGAGGGCACCCGAAACGCGCTGCCGGCGGCGACGCTCGCCTGCCACGCGGGCGACCATTGGTAGCCATAGCGCGCGCCACCGGTGGTCCGCGCCCCGAAGCCGCCGGCGTCGTCACGACGCACGTTGGCCTGGAAGGCATGCGCACCGCTGCGCCATTGGTACAAGGCGAGTGCCGCATCGGTGTCACGGGCGGTGACCGCGAAGGCGGCGTCGGTGCCGATGCGCTCCTCGCGCCGCTCGACACCCAGGATGAGCGTCCCTGCCGGCAGGGTGAGATCGTTCTGCCAGGCGTACTGCCGCATGCGCGTGCGGAAGGGAAAATCGCCGAACCCGGTCTTTGAGACGCTGTCGTCGGTGCTCTCGGCGAGGCGCAGGTGCGACAGCCATCGGGTCCCGAGCTGGTTGCGACTCTCGATCTGGGCGGTCTCCACGACCGTGACGGTGCGGTCGTCGTGATCCGGGCCACCATCGAACGCCGCATTGACCCGACTGCGCATCCAGTTCGCCGCGAGCGCGTGTCCCGGTCGCCATGTCCAGGCGAGGTTCGCGGCGCCACTCTCGCCGCGGTAACCGTCGCGATCGGGGTTGTAGTTGAAGTCGGCGGGATCGGTGACGGCGTTGAAGCCGCGGCTGGCGCGATGCGAAGTGGAGACCCCGAAGCGCAGGCCACCGGTGGCCGCGCTCGCGCTCGCGCCGAACTCCCGCGTGTCGTCGCTGCCATATCCGCCGCGTACGCTGGCGGTGGTGGCGCCGGTTGCCCGCCGGGTGAAGATCTGCACCACCCCGCCCAACGCATCGGCGCCATAGAGGCCGGACGCCGGACCGCGCAGAATCTCGATCCGCTCGATGTCCTCGAGCGGGATCGCCTCGAGCGTGGCCGCACCGGTACTGGCCGAGCCCACCCGCACGCCGTCGACCAGCACCACGGCCTGGCCGCGATTGGTCCCGCGGATGAAAAGACCGGACACCGACGCCGGACCACCATTGCGGGTGATCTCGACTCCGGGTTGGCGCTGGAGGAGCGCCGCCACACCGCCCGGTCCGGCGCGCACGATGACGTCATGCTCGATCACGGTGACATCGGCGAGCGCATCGTCGATGACCTCCGGAAATCGGGACGCGGTCACCACGACCGGCGGCACCAGGCCCGGACGGTACGGCACGGGTTGGGCAACCGCGGTGAAGCCAACGGCGAGGCCGATCGACATCGCGAAGGTGCGCGACGACGCACGGCAGCCGGGACGGCAGCGCGGGGATTGCAGGGTGGGCATGACAGGCTCCGCTTCGCGCCATGCGACCCCGCATGGCAGATTGGCGTGACGCGGCCGCGCAGGAAACGAGCGGCCGCAGGAAGCGCGTGCCGTGCCTCGCATGGCGCGCGTGCAGGCCGGTCTCCGGGCTCGCCAGTAAGAGGATGCCCGCCATCCCATCGCCCGGTTGCGGGCGGCGACCGTGGCGCCGTGCACATCCCATCCTGACTTACCGTTGCGGGGGCAGCCGCGGCTTTGGCGCGCGTCTCGCGCGCGGCACCGCGTTCCCGTTTCACCTGCCGCATTCCGGAACGAACGCGGCAGACACCTGCCCATCCATAGTAACGCAGACCAACGGCCGCGACGGGGCGGTGCATCACGCGGGCGTTTGGCGTGGATTCATCCGGATCAGGCCAAGGCGCGGAAGGCGCTTGCGGTGCCGCCCAATGCGGAAGCCGTTGCGATCATCCGCGGTCGGATGCGCCATCGCGCGAAGCGGGCGCTCACCTCGACAACCCGGCGGGCGTCGTCGCGGGTGCGGTCGTGTGATTTCGGACACGTGGTCGATCCGAAACGACGGATGACCGACAGACGTATCCCGTACATTGCGTTACACTCAGACGACCCCTGTTGACGTTGCCGCCTTCTCCGGGTAGCGACGGTTGCCGTGAACTCCAAGCTATACATCCGCACCTTCGGGTGCCAGATGAACGAGTATGACTCGGCCAAGATGGCCGAAGTACTCGGCGCGTCGGATGGGCTCGCCCTGACCGACCAACCCGAGCACGCCGACGTCATCCTCTTCAACACCTGCTCGGTCCGCGAGAAGGCCCAGGAGCGGGTCTTTCACGACCTCGGACGGGTGCGGGCGCTCAAGGCTGACCGGCCGGATCTCATCATCGGTGTCGGCGGCTGTGTCGCCAGCCAGGAGGGCGCCGCCATCGTCCGTCGGGCGCCCTATGTCGACGTCGTGTTCGGCCCCCAGACCCTGCATCGCCTGCCGCAACTCATTGCCGCCCGGCGGGCCACCGGGCAGCCCCAGATCGACATCAGCTTCCCCGAAGTCGAGAAGTTCGATCACCTGCCGCCGCCCCGCGTGGACGGCGCCACGGCATTCGTGTCGATCATGGAGGGTTGCAGCAAGTACTGCTCGTTCTGCGTCGTGCCCTACACCCGCGGCGAGGAAGTCTCGCGGCCGTTCGACGATGTGCTGACCGAGATCGCCGATCTTGCCGACCAGGGAGTCCGGGAAATCACCCTGCTCGGCCAGAACGTGAACGCCTATCGCGGCGCGGCGACGCGCGGCGCCGCCGACATCATCGAGTTCGCGACGCTCCTCGAAACCATCGCCGAGCTGCCCGGTATCGAGCGGATCCGCTACACGACCTCCCATCCGCGGGAGATGAGCGGGCAACTGATTGCCCTGCATGGCCGACTGGACAAGCTGGTGCCGCACCTGCATCTGCCGGTGCAATCCGGATCCGATCGCGTGCTGGCCGCGATGAAACGTGGCTACACCGCACTCGAGTATCGGTCGATCGTCCGGCGGCTGCGCACCGAGCGGCCCGACCTGTCGCTCACCTCCGATTTCATCGTCGGCTTTCCGGGCGAGACCGACGCGGACTTCGCCGCCACGATGCGCCTGGTCGAGGACATGCGGTTCGATGGCGCGTTCAGCTTTGCGTACAGCCCGCGTCCCGGCACGCCCGCCGCGGAGCTGTCCGACCAGGTGTCTCCCGAGATCCAGCAGGTGCGCCTTGGCGCCCTGCAGTCGCGGCTCGACGCGCAGTACCGTGCCTTCAGCGAGGCGATGGTGGGTTCACGCCAGCGCGTGCTCGTCACGGGGCGCGCGGTCAAGAACAACACGGAACTCGCCGCGCGGACGGCGAACAACCGGGTGGTCAATTTCGCGGCTGACGCCGGTCTCGTGAATCGCTATACCGACGTGGTAATCACGGCTGCATTGCCGCATTCGCTCCGCGGCGAGCTGCTCGCCACTCAGGGTTGACCGGGAGCACGTGTCAGCCAGCCAAACAGCGGCCCATGAATAGAGCCGCGCGGCGATCTTTCAACACTCTCGGCCCCGCCCAACACGGCGCCGTCGACTGTCGAGGTCACGTCATGCCACGTACTCCATTGCCCCTGCCCGCCGACCTGCGCAAGGCCGTGCTCGCCATGATTGCCGCCGGCGCGCTGCTCTCCGGCTGTGCCGCCCTTCCCGGTGGCCCGGCCGCGGCGACCGACGCGAATGCCGACGCCACCGAAACGGGGCTCGCTGCCGCAACCGCGGCAACCAGCGCCCGCAGCGATCACAACCCCGCCGGCCGCAGCACCACCATGCAGCCCGCGGCCGCGGCAGCTGCCGCTGCGGCTGCCGCGGCCGTGTCGCAGGGCCAACCGCGCCCGTTCGCCGACGTCGTCAAGAACGCGCAGGAGATACCCGGCTACTTTCCGATGTGGCAGAAGGACGACAAGGTCTTGATCGAGATCGCGGAGGAGCAGTTCAACCAGCCGTTCCTGTTCCAGCTGAACCACCTCCGGGGCGTCGGCGAGAAGGGCGTCTACGGAGGCATGATGGGCTTCAGCCAGGTTGCCCGGTTCAAGCGCATCGGCAACAACGTCCAGCTCCTCGCCAGCAACACCCAGTTCACGGCGCGCGAGGGCTCGCCGATGGCGCGGATGGTGAAGGAAAGCTTTTCCGACAGCCTGCTGGCGAGCGCGCCGGTGCTTTCGCAGCTCCACCCGACCCGTAAATCGGTGCTGGTCGAGGCCAACGCGCTGCTCCTGACCGACCTGCCGGCGGTATCGCGCTTCGCCGCGGGCGTGTACAAGCGCGGCTACGCATTTGACGCGCGCAATTCGAGCATCGAGAAGGCCTACGGCACGAGCGACGAGAGCTCGTTGCTGGTGCTCGCCCACTACATGAACAGCAAGGGCGGGGGCGCCGGCCGCGAGTCCGGCTTCGAGAACCTGCCTGACGCGCGCAGCCTGTTTCTCGGCCTGCAGTACAGCTTCGCGGAGCTGCCACCGCTGATGCCCGCGCGCGTGGCCGATCCCCGCGTCGGCCACTTCACGACCGAGATCTGGGACTTCACCGACGACCTCAACTACACCGCGCGCAAGCACTACGTCACGCGCTGGCGCCTGGACAAGAAGGATCCCGCCGCGGCACTTTCCGAGCCCGTGAAGCCGATCACGTTCTGGATCGACCGCAACGTTCCGGACCGGTATCGCAGCGTGGTGCGAGACGCGATCCTGGAATGGAACAAGGCGTTCGAGCGCATCGGTATCCAGAATGCGATCGTGGTCGAGCAACAGCCCAACGACGCCGAGTTCGAGACGGCCGATGCCCGGCACGCAACCGTCCGGTGGTTCTCCGGGACGGACGTGTCGTTTGCGATCGGACCCTCGGACATCGACCCTCGCACCGGCGAGATCCTGGATGCCGACGTCGCGATCCCCGAGAACTGGGCCCGCGGCGATCGTCGCTTCCTGCGCGAAGACCTCGGCGCCGTCCTGTGGCCGGCTGCCCAGGCCCTGGCGATGTCGCGCGATCACACCCGCCAATACCGCAACGATCGGTCCTGCGACTACGCGTCGGCGGCGCTCGACGAGACGCAGTTCGGCCTCGACGTGCTGCTCGAGCGCGGCGAACTCTCGGCCGACGGTCCGGAGGTCGAGGCGTTCGTGATGGGTGCGCTCAAGGACGTGGTGATGCACGAAGTCGGGCACGCGCTCGGGCTGCGGCACAACTTCCGCGGCTCGACGGCCTATCCGCTCGAGAAGCTTTCGGATCGCAGCTTCACCGCCAAGAACGGGCTGGCCGGCTCCGTGATGGACTACGCCCCGGTCAACCTTGCGCCGAAGGGCGAGGCCCAGGGCGAATACCACCAGTCGACGCTGGGCCCCTATGACTACTGGGCGATCGAGTATGCCTACAAGCCGCTCGATCCCGCGACGGAGAAGGCGGAGCTCGACACGATCGCGGCGCGCGGCGCCACGGACGAGCGCCTGGCATTTTCGTCCGACGAGGAGTCCTCTTCGGGCGTCGATCCATCGGCGAGCCAGTTCGACTTCGGCAGCGACTCCCTCGCCTACCTCAATCGTCGCTTCCGTCTGACGAGCGAGCTGTGGACGCGGCTCCAGGCGAAGCAGCTTTCCCCCGGACAGCCGTACGACGTCCTGCGCCGGAGCTTCGATTCCGGCCTGCGGCAGACCTTGCGGGCAGCCCAGGTGGCCTCCAAGTACGTGTCCGGAGTGTCGTACGTCCGCGATTACGCGGGTACCGGGCGCAACCCCCTGACGCCGGTGGCGGTAGAGAAGCAACGCGCCGCGCTGAAGCTCCTCAGCGACAGCCTCTTTGCCGCGGGCAGCTTCCGTTTCGAGCCGGCATTCATGCAGCGCATGGGCGTCGATTACCTCATGATCCAGTCCGGGACCAGCCCCGATTTCAGCCTTTCCAGCCGCGTGCTCACGCTGCAATCCGGCGCACTGGGCCAGCTCATGGACGAGTCGGTCGCCATGCGACTGCTCGATTCCGAGGCCAAGGTCGCCGATCCGCACTCGGTACTGCGCCTGTCGGAGCTTTACGACACGCTCCACACCGCCATCTGGAGCGAGTTGAAATCGGGCCGCGACATCGATCTCTTCCGGCGCAACCTGCAACGTGAGCATGCCAATCGGATTGCGACCGCGCTGGTCAAGCCCAGTGCCAGCCTGCCCGCCGATGCCCGGGCGCTCCTGCGCGAGGAAGCACGAAGCCTGCGCAGTGAAATCCTCTCGGCCCAAAGAAAGAAGACACTGTCGAAGGAGGCGCGCGCCCACCTGGCCGAGCTGTACGTCACCCTGGACGAGGCCATCCGCGCGCCGATCATGCGCCCGTCAGTCTAGAAGGCCGCCGGTCCAGAAGGCCGCGATCGAGATCCCTCGGCGCGCGTGGGCCGAGCGCGCCGCACCGACTTGCGGGCGTCCGGCCCGCAGGCCAACGCCATCGCGTCCGACGCGTCGGCAGGTCGAGCCTCCGCAGGTGGGATGCCATAATGGCGTGCCATGGCTTCTTCCCGCGAACAACTCGAGGTCACGCTCGAGCCGCTCGACAACCGCGCGCTGGCCAATCTCGTCGGCGCGCTCGAAGCCAATCTGCGCCAGATCGAAGCCGCGCTCGATGTCACCATCGCCCACCGCGGCGGTACCTTCGTACTCGATGGACCGCCCGGCCAGGCGGCGTTAGCCGAAGAGGCCCTCAGGGGCTTCTACGCGGCTGCCGATAAGCCACTGTCGGTCGACGACATCCAACTCGGCCTGATCGAGATCTCGAGTCGCGCCCGGCCTGCCGCGACCGGCACGCCCCCGCTTCCCGCCGGCGAAGGCGCACCGGTGCTGCGCACGCGCCGGGCCGACCTGCACGGTCGCACGCCCAACCAGACGCTCTACCTGCGCCACATCCAGGAACACGACATCACGTTCGGCATCGGTCCCGCCGGTACCGGCAAGACTTACCTGGCCGTCGCGTGCGCCGTCGATGCCCTCGAGCGGGATGCGGTGAAGCGGCTGGTGCTGGTTCGCCCGGCGGTCGAGGCAGGCGAGCGTCTGGGCTTCCTGCCCGGTGATCTCGCCCAGAAGGTCGACCCGTACCTGCGCCCGCTCTATGACGCGCTGTACGACCTCATGGGCTTCGACAAGACCGGCAAGCTGTTCGAGCGGAGCACCATCGAGATAGCCCCGTTGGCCTACATGCGCGGGCGGACCCTCAACCATTCCTTCATCATCCTGGACGAGGCGCAGAACACCACGCCGGA
>JBDTWB010000086.1:0-15702 GCA_040006895.1 Casimicrobiaceae bacterium
CGTTGCGCATCGCGCGCCATGCTGCGGTCCGTCGGCGGTGATGGCATGAGGTGCGGGCGCTCGGGCAGCACGAGCGCTTGATTCCAGGCGGGGGGCTTCGGCCCCCCGCTTCTTTTTGTAAATTTTGCCTGCAGGAAGATCGTCGGCGCCGCGCAACCCGGGCTGCCGTTGTCGGTCCAATCTCCCCAGAAACCATCCCCCGGTCGTTGTTCGAGCCCGACCCGGGTCCCGTCGGGAAGACTCCAAACGGAAGCCGTCGGCTGAACGCGGCGGCACTTTTTTTTGATTTTTGGCGGGGACATCAGTAGCATTCGGCCCCTGCATACGGAGAGGCGCGGCGCTCCTGTGGGCCAGTGAACCGTGGCGGTTCGCGCGGCCGTGACCGGTGCGAGCCCGGTTCGAGGCTGTCTCCGTTCCCAAAACACTTTCTGGAGAGACCATGCTCAAAATGACCCGCCTGGCCGTGCTGGCCGCGGTGCTGATCGTCGCTGGCAATGTGATGGCGCCGCTGGCGAGCGCCCAAGGTCAATCGACCGCGCCGGCTGCGCCCGGGGCTGCGGCACCCGCGACCACGGTTCCGGCAGCCGTACCCACGGCGCCGATGGCGGCGCCCGGGCGCACCACGGAAATGGTCGAGAATCCCTACGGCCTCGAAGCGCTGTGGAAGGGCGGCGACATCATCGCCCGCATTACCCTCGGCATCCTGGTGATCATGTCGATGGGCAGCTGGTATGTGATCTTCGTCAAGCTCTACGAGCAAGCCAAGCTGAAGCGCCAGGCGAAGGTTGCCAATGCCCAGTTCTGGAATGCCAAGTCGGTGTCGGAAGGCACCGCCGCGCTGAAGGAAGGCAGCCCGTTCCGGTTCATCGCCGAATCGGGGATCGAGGCCTCGCAGAAGCACACCGGTCTGCTCGGCAACGTCAGCATGAACGACTGGATCTCGATGTCCATCCAGCGTGCGATCGAGAACGTGCAAAGCCGCATGCAGGACGGGCTCGCGTTCCTCGCTACCGTGGGCTCGACCGCGCCGTTCGTGGGACTGTTCGGTACGGTGTGGGGGATCTATCACGCCCTGACCGCGATCGGTATCGCGGGACAGGCGTCGATCGACAAGGTTGCGGGTCCGGTCGGCGAGGCGCTGATCATGACCGCGATCGGTCTGGCGGTGGCGGTGCCCGCCGTGCTGGGCTACAACTGGCTGGTGCGGCGGAACAAGTCGGCGATGGAAGACGTGCGCGGCTTCGCCGCAGACCTGCACGCGGTGCTCTTGAGCACCGGCCCGGCCACTGCGCCGGCCGTCGCGAAGGCCTGACGCCATGGCCATGAACGTCGGTCCGGCGGACGGCGACGACGACGAGGTCATCTCCACCATCAACACCACGCCTCTCGTCGACGTGATGCTGGTGCTGCTGATCATCTTCCTGATCACGGTGCCGGTGGTCACGACGTCCATTCCCGTGCAACTCCCCAAGGAGCGCAACGAGATCCGCGAAACCAAGCCGGAAAACATCACCCTCTCGGTGGACGGGAAGGGCGAGATCTACTGGAACAACCTGCACATCCCGACTACGGACGCTCTCATCGAGCGTCTGAAGAAGATCGCGCGCCTCGATCCTCAGCCCGAGATACAGATCCGCGGCGACGGCCGCGCCGACTACGCGGGCGTGGGCAAGGTGATCTATGCCTGCCAGCGTGCCGGAATCGTGAAGATCGGGTTCATCACCGAGCCACCGCCGCGCGGCTGATCGCCGGAAGCCCAAAGGAAAACCCATGGCCATGAATGTCGGACGCTCCTCGGGCGACCCGGACGTCATGATCGACATCAACACCACGCCGCTCATCGACGTGATGCTGGTGCTGCTCGTGATGCTGATCATCACCATTCCCATCCAGTTGCATTCGGTCAATCTCAACATGCCGGTGGGCATCCCGCCGCCGCCGCTGGTCGAGCCCCAGGTGCTGAAGATCGACATCGATCCGAGCGGCCGTGTGTTCTGGAACGGAGAGTTCCTGGACAGTCGCGCTGCCCTCGAGGAGCGCTTCAAGGTTGCGTCCCAGCAGCAGCCCCAGCCGGAACTGCATCTGCGTCCGGACAAGGCCGCCAAGTACGAGGTGGTGGCTGCCGTCCTCGCCTCGGCCCAGCGGCTCGGCCTGACCAAGATCGGGATCATCGGCAGCGAGCAGTTCGTCGAATAAGCGCGTTGCATAGCGCGTCGCCGGGAGTCGCCGGCGCGCCCAGGAGCCCCCATGGATTTCGCACGACGACAACGTGACCCGAAGCGGCACCTCGTGGGCATCAGCTTCGTTGTCCTGCTGCACGTACTCGTCATCTACGGTTTGATGACGGGTCTCGCGCGGAAGGCCGTCGAAGTGATCAAGAAGCCGGTGACCGCAACCATTATCGAAGAGATCAAGAAGCCGCCGCCGCCCCCGCCGCCGCCGCCGCCGAAGAAGATCGAGCCGCCTCCGAAGGCGGCGCCGCCACCGCCGCCGCAGCAGCCTTACATCCCGCCGCCGGACGTGCCACCGCCGCCGCAGGTGATCCAGGCCCCGGTCATCACCCAGGTGACGCCGACGGTGCCGGTGGAGCCGTATGTCATCGCGCCGCCGCCGCCGCCGAAGATGGTGGAGGCGCCGCCCGCGCCGCCCGCGCCGCCGCCGCCGCCGCCCAAGCCGGCGCCGGTGCGTCGCGACCTGACCTACGCCCGCATCGCCGGCGAGGAGATCACCTATCCGCGGGCGGCCATTCGCGCCGGCATCACCAAGGGCAAGGTGCTGGCCGTGCTGCAGATCGACGAGACCGGCAATGTCACGAACGTCAAGATCACGAGCGCCACGCCGCCGCGGATGTTCGACGACGCCGTGCTGGAGGCGCTCAAGACGTGGAAGTTCAAGCCCGAGGGCCAGAAGTACTCGGGCGACGTCGAGATCAACTTCAAGCTGGAATGACGGCGTCCGCGCCGTCCGCGTGGCAAAACGGCCGCCCAGGAGGCGGCCGTTTCATGTTGCGCATGCGGGGACTGCCGGGGCGGGATGCTCAGTCCTGGCGGAGGGTGTAGACGGTGCCTGCCCAGCTCGCCGCGGCGAGCGCGACGAGCACGAGTCCCACCTGGCCCAAGGTGAACCGCTGGCTCGCGACAAAGCCGATCAACTGATGGCCGGCATCGGTGATCGCACCCGGCAGCGCTGCAGCAAGCCCGAGTCCGGCGACCGCCCAGAGCGCCGCCAGGGCCGGCTTGCGCCAGGCCGGGAGCGCGGCCGGCGGCGGCGGGAGCCCGGTCATCACCCGCGCCACGAAGCCGTTGTCGACCACCCTGTCGTCGCGAGCAGCGGCGTCCTGGCGCAGGAGGGCGTCCAGCCAGTCGTCCGGTTCCGATCGAGCAGGGTCAATCATGTAGTCTCCGGCGCCCAGGCCGCGAGCCGGTTTTTGAGCTTCTGCTTGGCGCGCAGGATGTGGGTCTTGACGGTGCCGACGGGGCAACCGAGCACGTAGGCGGCCTCCTCGTGGGACAGATCATTATGGTAGCACTGCACGATCGCAGCCCGTTCGGCGTCGGACAGCACCTCCAGGGCACGTTCCATGTCGATCCGCAAGGTCGTGCCGCCGGCGTGGTCGCCATAACCCCGGTCATGCGCGTCTGCTGCCTCGCCGCCGTCCGCCACGTCGTCGGCAGATTCGCCGAGTAGCTCCTCGCGCCGCTTGCGGCGGTAAGCGAGAAAGGCGTTGGTGGCGATGCGATACAGCCACGTCGAGAAGCGGGCATCCTGCCGGAAGGCGCGCAGGTTGCGGTAGGCCGAAAGGAACGTCTCCTGGGCGAGGTCGTCGGCAAGGCCGTGATCGCCCGTCGCCAACCGGCGCAGGGTTGCCCGTACGCCCGATTGGTAGCGGCGGACGAGTTCGGCGAAGGCGGCACGGTCATCCTGGACGACAACGCGGGCAATGAGCTCGGCATCGGTGACTTCCTGGATGGCCATGGGCGCGCGTCAGCGCGCATCAGCGCGAGAGGGTGGCAACGGCGGGCTCGCTCATGGCGGGGATTGCGTCGATCCCGGCCCCTGCTGAATGCGTTCGGCATGACGCGTCTCGAACCACCAGAGCACTCCGTAGCCGGCGCCCAGGAACGTCAGGACGAGACCGACAAAGTTCGGGGAGCCGTCGTCGAACAGCGAGTACAGGATAAATCCCAGACCGACAGCCCCGAGGATGATGGCCTTGCGCAGGTCGGCGGTCGTCGCTCGGTGCTGGATCTGGCGCACCTGATCGGCCAAGGGCGGCGCCGCCGTACCCGCCGCCGCCGCGGCCGCGAGCCCTGGCGGCGGCTGGCCACTCGACAGCGCCTGGATCGCCTCCGCGGGCGTAACCGCGCCGCGCTCGGCGAGCTTCAGCATGGTCTCGTTCAGCATCCTGGCCTTGCGGAGGCGATACCAGATGAAAAGCCCGACGATAAGGGCCGGCGACAGGAATACGATCGCCACGATTGCGACGATCATGCGCGTCGGTGGGCCGTGATACGTGAACGTGTCGCCCGCGTCGCGATCCTTGGCACCCCTCCTGGGTCTCGTGACCTGCACCCGCTTGCCATCCTTCTCGACCACGACCACGCTACGGTCGGTATCGGCCGTGTCCTTGCCCGCGGCGTCACCCGCCTTGGCGCCCGCCGAGGGGGACTGCCCGTCGGCGGCCGCTGCGCGCGAGGTGGCGCCGTCGGCTTTCGCGTCGGCTGGGTTGCCGGGCGGGGTCGTCGCGGCGGCCGCGGGGGCCGCAGGTGCTGCCGCCGCCCTGCCTGCGGTGGTGGGCGACTGGGCCCGCACGGTTGCGGGTTCGAGCGCAGCGCTCATCGCCAAGGCGGCCAGGAGGGCGCTGCCTAGCACCATGCGGCGCAGCGTTCGGGTGACATTCTGGGACATGCAATCTCCGGTAGGGCGCTTCTCTACGCGTTCGATGCGGCGAGAGGCGCGTTCGGATTCACCGCGTCGTGGCGACGCGACAGGCGGTGCCTTCCGCCGCGCGAGCGACCCTCCCGCGCGGCGCCAAGGCGTGGCGTGCGTGTTATTATTCCCGAAAATGGGGCCACGGCCGGGAAACCCCCGCCGGACCGGATAAACAACAGTTTTCTGGCCGCCTTCCTGGTCGTTTCCGTGCGCACGATTGCTGCGCTGTTCGAAGGCGCAGCCTTCCCGTCCCCACCGGTACCGCGTGACGCCCACCGATCTTCCGAGCCGCGCCGCACGCGTGGCCTTCCTGGTCCTGACCGTCCTGGCCCTGATCGCCGTCCCTTGCGCCGTGCGGGCGTCGGAAAGCAGCAACGACGCCGTCACCCTCAACTTCGTCAACGCCGACATCGACGCGGTGGTGAAGGCAGTCGCGGAGATCACCGGCCGCAACTTCGTGGTCGATCCGCGCGTGAAGGGCGTGATCAATATCATCTCGGCGCGTCCCGTGCCGCGCAGCCTGGTTTATCCGACGTTGCTCTCGGCATTGCGGTTGCAGGGTTTCGCCGCGGTGGAGGTCGACGGCCTGGTGAAGATCGTGCCCGAAGCGGATGCCAAGCAGCAGGGTGGGGCGGTGGTCCGGGGGCCGATCACCACCGGCGGCGACCGGCTGGTGACCCAGGTCATTCCCCTCCAGTTCGAGTCGGCGGTGCAACTCGTGGCCGTGCTGCGGCCGCTCATCACCCCCAACAACACCATTGCCGCGTTCCCGTCGGCGAATGCCCTGGTCATCACCGATTATGCCGAGAACCTGCGGCGGATCCAGCGCATCGTCGGCGCCCTCGACCAGGCGCCGGCGGGCGAGCCGGTCATCGTGCCGCTGCGGCACGCCTCGGCGCTCGACATCGCCCCTTTGGTCAACCGGTTGCTCGCGGAGGCGGCGCCGGGAACGGCGGGCGCGACCGCGGATGTACAGCAACGCGTGACCGTCATCGCCGATCCGCGATCCAACAGCATCCTGCTGCGTGCCGAAAATCCCGCCCGCGCGAGTCGCGCCCGCGCCCTCATCGAGCAACTGGATACGGCCGGTCGGGTCGGCGGCAACATCTTCATCGTGTACCTGCGCAACGCCGAGGCCGCGCGGGTTGCGCAGACCCTGCGCGCCCTGCTCGGTGGGGGCGGCGAGTCGGGCGCCCTCGGCAATTCCGGACTGTCGCCGCCAGCGACGAGCGCCCCGGGACTCGCGACAACGCCGGTCGCGGCGTCGGTGGGCTTGGCCACGACCGGTCCCGCGACGGGTAGCGGATTCACGGCCGGCGGGGCCACCATCCAGGCCGACACGGCCAACAATGCCCTGCTCATCAATGCCCCCGAGCCGGTCTACAACAACCTGCGGGCGGTCATCGACAAGCTCGACATCCGTCGCGCGCAGGTCTTCATCGAGGCGCTCATCGTCGAGGTCAATGCCGACAAGGCAGCCGAGTTCGGCATCCAGTGGCAGTATCTCGCCAACAACTCCTTGACCGGCAGCAGCACTGGCATCGCCGGCGGCACCAATTTCGGCACCCGCGGGACCGGAACCAACATCATTGACGCCTCGGCGAGCCTGTCCTCCGTGGGCGCGGGCCTCAATCTCGGCCTCGTGCGCGGCTCGGTGACCGTGCCGGGGTTCGGCACCATCACCAACCTGGCCTTGCTGGCGCGTGCCCTGGAGAGCGAGGCGAGCGCCAACATCCTCTCCACGCCGACGCTGCTCACCCTCGACAACGAGGAAGCCAAGATCGTGGTGGGCCAGAACGTGCCATTCATCACCGGCCAGTACGCGACCACCGGCAACGTCACCGGCGTCGCGCCCTTCCAGACGATCGAGCGCCGCGACGTGGGCCTGACCCTTCGCGTCAAGCCGCAGATCACCGAAGGTGGCAGCGTGCGGCTGGTGATCTACCAGGAAGTCTCGCGGGTCGAAGACAAGTCCAACGCCGCGGGCATCATCACCAACAAGCGCTCGCTCGAGTCGTCGGTGGTCATCGACGATCGCGAGATGGTGGTGCTGGGCGGCCTCATGCAGGACAGCTTCACCGACGGCACCGACAAGGTGCCGGTGATCGGTGACCTGCCCGTGCTCGGCCAACTTTTCCGCTACGACAATCGCCGCCGCAGCAAGACCAACCTGCTGATCTTCCTGCGGCCCACGGTCGTGCGCAGCGGCACCACCGCGGCCGCGCTCACCAACGAGCGCTACGATTACCTGCTCGGCGAGCAGGAGCGGTTGCGTCCCGGCGAGCGGTTTTTCTGGCGGGACCCGACGGTGCCGGTGCTGCCGCCGTTGCCGGCGCCTTCGCCGCTGCCAGTCAACGCGCCCGGTGCCGGGGTGGTCACGACGCCGTTGGGTCCTCCCCTGCCGCCGCCAGGCTTGCCGCCGGCCTCCTCGCCGGGCGCGAGCTCGCCAGGTATGCACTGAGCCTGCGGGCATGGCCACGCCGCGAACCACCGCCCGGGTTGCGTCCAGCCCCCGCATTCCCTACGCGTTCGCGCGACAGCATGGGGTGCTCGCCCTCGACACCCGCGGCGATGGCGATACCGTTGTGGTGCTTACTCGCCCGGACGCCACCATGGTGGGCATCGCCGAGCTGAAGCGCATCCTGCAGCGCCCGCTCGTCACCCGTGCGGTCGATGCCGAGCGCTTCGCAGCGGAGCTCGCGCGGGTCTACAACGCAGCCAATCCGGACGTCGTCGGCTTCGGCGACGACCTGTCGCGCGAGACCGATCTTGCCCGGCTGATGCAGGATCTTCCGGAGGCCGACGACCTGCTCGACAGCGATGCGCAGGCCCCGGTGATCCGCATGGTCAACGCGCTGTTGCTGCAGGCGCTGCGCGAGCGTGCCTCCGACGTGCACTTCGAGCCGTACGAATCCCGTTCGGTGGTGCGCTTCCGGGTGGACGGCGTGCTGCGCGACGTGATCCAGCCGCCCCGCGGCCTGCATGGCGCGCTCGTGTCGCGGATCAAGATCATGGCAAGCCTCGACATCGCCGAGAAACGCCTGCCGCAGGATGGACGCATTGCGTTGAAGCTCGGTGACAAGGCGGTCGACGTGCGGGTGTCGACGCTGCCGACGGGACCGGGCGAGCGCGTGGTGCTGCGCCTGCTCGACAAGGACAGCGCCCAGCTCGACCTGACCGCGCTCGGCATGAGCGATGCGACCCTCGCCGCGATGGACCGGCTGATCCGCGAGCCGCACGGCATCGTGCTGGTCACCGGACCCACCGGGTCGGGCAAGACCACGACGTTGTATGCGGCCCTGTCGCGCCTCGACCGCGGCAGCGCCAACATGATGACGGTCGAGGATCCGATCGAGTATGCACTCGACGGCGTGGGACAGACTCAGGTCAACCCACGCATCGAGCTGACCTTCGCGCGGGCGTTGCGGGCGATCCTGCGCCAGGATCCCGACGTGATCATGATCGGCGAGATCCGCGATCTCGAAACGGCCCAGATCGCCGTGCAGGCCTCGCTCACCGGCCATCTCGTGCTGGCTACCCTCCACACCAACGATGCGGCGAGTGCCGTAACCCGGCTCGCCGACATGGGCGTCGAGCCGTATCTCCTGGCCTCCAGCCTGTTGGGCGTGCTGGCGCAGCGGCTGGTGCGCACGCTGTGTCCCGCCTGTCGTACGCGCACGGCAGTGACGCCGGCCGAAGCTGCCCTGCTCGCCGACATCGGCCTGCCCGCCGACCTGGCGCTGCATGCCGCGCCCGGATGCCCGGACTGCAACCATGCCGGCTACCGTGGCAGGACCGGCATCTACGAGCTCCTCGTGGTCGACGAGGCGCTGCGCCGCCACGTCCATGATCGCGCCCCCGAACACGTGCTGCGCACGGCGGTGTCCGCGGCAGGCATGACCCCGTTGCGCCGCGATGGCGCACGCTGGGTGCGCAGCGGCGCGACCGCGCTCGCGGAGCTCGTGCGGGTCACGCGCGAGGCGTGATTCGCACCTGCGCCATGCCGGCGTTCCACTACGAGGCGGTCGATGCGCGGGGCAGGTCCCGGCGCGGCGTGCTCGAAGCCGAGACGGCGCGCGCCGTGCGCGATCGGCTGCGTGGCGAGGGACTGTTTCCGACGGCCATCGAGTCGACGGGTGACACGGCGGTGGCCACCGTGCCGGTGCGCCTGCCGCGGGTGCTGTTGACCCTCGCCACCCGTCAGCTCGCCACCCTGGTGCACTCGGGCATGCCGCTCGACCAGGCGCTCGCCGCGGTGGGCGAGCAGGCCGACGACCGACGGGTGAAGCAGGTGATGGAAGGCATTCGCGTGCAGGTCAGCGCCGGCGAATCGCTGGCACTCGCGCTGTCACGCTGGCCGCGCAGTTTCGGGGGACTGTATCGCGCCCTGGTCAGCGTCGCGGCTGAAACCGGCCGCCTGCCGGAGGTGCTGGCGCGGCTCGCCGACTATCTCGAGGCGCGCGAAGCGCTGCGCCAGCGCTTCACCCTGGCGCTCATCTATCCGGCGCTGGTGACAGTCATCGCCATCGCCGTGATCACGGTGCTGCTGACCTACGTGGTACCGCAGGTGGTGTCGGTCTATCAGCAGAGCCGGCAGACGCTACCCTGGCTCACGCGAGCGCTGATCGAGGTGAGCGGCTTCCTGCGCGCGACCGGCTGGCTGTGGGCGATCGTGGTCGCGCTCGGCTTCTTCGGCTTCGCCATCGCCAACCGCTCCCCGGCGTTCCGCGAGGGCTGGCACGGCTTACTGCTCCACGCGCCGGTCTTGGGCCGGCTGACCCTCGCGATCGATACCGCCCGCTTCGCGAGCACGCTGGCGATCCTCGTCGGCGGCGGCGCGCCGCTGCTGTCGGCCCTCGACGCCGCGGCGCAGGTCATCTGGTCGTTGCCGCTGCAGCGCGCTTCGCGCGCGGCGGCGCGGCTGGTGCGCGAGGGCGTGTCGCTCGCCCGGGCGCTGCGCGAGCAGCGCGTGTTTCCGCCGGTGCTCGTCCATCTCGTTGCCAACGGCGAGGCGAGCGGCCAGCTCGGCGCCATGCTCGAGCGCGCCGCGCAGGAACTCGAGCGTGAGGCGGAGCGCCGCCTCACGTGGTTCGCGGCGCTCCTGCAGCCGGCATTGATCGTGCTCATGGGGGCGGTGGTGCTCGTGCTCGTGCTCGCCGTCATGCTGCCGATCGTCTCGATGAACCAGCTGATCCGATGACGACGAGGGAAAGCCCGGACTCGGCACGCCGGCGCGCGCTGCGCGCGCTTGGGGTCTTCGTCGTCGGCGCCCACGTTGGCGCCGCATGGACGGGTAGTGCCGCGGCGGCGGACCTGCCCGAGCATTTCGATCCGGGCCGCGACGCGGCCGCCGACCTTGCCCGCGCACGGGCGCTGGCCACCGCGACCGGACGTCGAGTGCTCATCGACGTCGGCGGCGAGTGGTGCACGTGGTGCCACATCATGGATCGCTTTTTCGCGGCGCATCCCGAGCTGCTTGCGCTGCGCGAGCGTCATTACGTCTGGCTCAAGGTGAACTATTCGACGCAGAACCGCAATGAGGCGCTCCTGCAGCGTTGGCCGAAGGTCGCCGGCTATCCGCACTGGTTCGTGCTCACCGCCGATGGCACGCTCGTGCGCTCGCAGGACACTGGCGTGCTCGAAGCGGGGCGTGATTACGATCCGACGGCGATGCGCGTATTCCTGACCCGCTACGCCGCACCCGCAGGGGTGCGTGCGCCGGGCAGCGCGTGACCTCGAGGGCGCCTGCACGTCGCGAGGACTGACGCGCCAGCGCGGGTGTCCGAGGCGTGCACCCTACAACGGCGAGCACATCGCTACGCCCAGCGGACCCTGGCCCTCCGGAATCCAGCCGCGCGCGCGCATCTGCTCACGGATCGCCAAGCGGGTCGTGTAGCGATGGTTCGGGGCCCTGCCGGCACCATCGTTGTAGAGCCGGTAAACGGGGGTCGTGCCCACCGGACACGTGCCGGCCGCGTCGGGAACCGGCAGCGCGAACACCACGGCCTCGAATTGCCAATTCGGGTTCTGGCGGACGTTCTGGCACTCGGTCGGGTCCGCGGTGTAGAAGTGCGAGCTTTTCGGCGCGAACGCGGTGCTGAAGAACCGGCAGACCCCCGCGGCGGCGGCGAGGTCTGGGTACACGTCGAGGCTTTCCCCGGTGCGTACCCAGCCCGCGAACGTGCCATTGTCGAGCTTGGCGATCTCGTCGGGGAGGTAGGTCACGAAATAATGGTCGAATCCGGCGTGGTAGTACTCGACCGCGGCAAGGGTGTTGGCCGGTGCGGCCTTGATGCGAAAGCTCTGCACCACGCCGGTGTTGTCCTGGGCGAGAGGACTCGGCGCCACCGCGCCGATGCCGGCGCCGCGCTTGGCAAAGCCCGCAAGACAGAGTTCGCGATCGCGCGGGTCCTGCGCCTGCATCACGGCGAGCAATGCGTCGCGACCGGTGATGAACGTCGGATCGGAGGGCATGATCTTGTATGCGGCGACCAGATAGCGCTTCATCCGATCCTGCGCCTGATCGAACGACAGGCGCGCGGTGTCGTTCAGCAGATTGCTGTAGCACTCCCATAGCATCGATGCCCACACCTCGCCGGTGTTGTGCACCTCGGCGTTGTCGCCGGCCGAGCTGCGCGGGGAAGGTGGCGGCGAGGCCGGGAGGATCGCATCGGCGGCGATGTGGCGGAAGGTCAGCGGATTCTTCGCGAGGTCGCGGGTGTACGGATAGCGGCGGATGCCGTAGTAATAGGCGTTGTTGTAAACGTCCGGGGCGAAGTCCGAGCCGCCGAGCGGATAGCGGGTGCTGGAATACGTGGCGCTGAAATCGGCGTTATTCGGCCGATCGCGGTCGGCGGCCTTCACGAGCAGCAACAAGGCATGGAAGTCCGCGAAGCCTTCGCCCATGCCGATCGCCTGGCTGGTGGTGAGGCCATTGGCGTCGTTGATGAGGCGGTTGCTGATGTAATGGCCCCATTCGTGGGCGACCAGGGTGGTGTCGAGCGCGGCGTCGCGGTTGACGCCGACTGCGCGTGCCATGCGCACCCTCACCGGGCCTGCGCCGAGAGCGTCGCGAACGGCGGCGCCATCGTCCAACGCAATGGAGGCGAGCGGAATCGTCACCGACGTATCGGTACCGGCCATGCTGACCAGGCCCGTGACGTTGTTGGCCACCAGCAGCCCGATCGCGCCCGCAGCCTGGGCATTGCGAGCCTTTTCCACGAAGGTGCACACGCCCCGGTCGACCAGCGCGATCTTGCCGGCGACCGCGGCGGGATCGAGGTAGGCCGAGCAGCCGTCAGTGGTCGAGGGACCGAGGCTGTCGGCGGCATCCTTGGCAGCCGCGACTTCGGCGGTGAAGTCGAAGACCTGCGCGCCGAACGCCGCTGTCGCCGAAGGCTTGACCCCGCTGACCGTGGCCGGCGCGGCGACCCGGACGAGACTCGTGCCGGTGTCCCACACCAGCACCCGCATGCGTGGACGCTGGCCGTCGGCGGGGGTCGACATGCTTGCGTTGTTGACTCCCGTGTAGTCCTGCGCCTGGGCGATGAGACTGTCGCCGGCAAGCCCGCCGCGGCCGTAGTTGTCCGCCTGCGCATTGCCGGCGGCCTCGGTGAAGCCAGCGTCGTAGTACCAGTCGTGCAGGTAGTTGATCAGGTAGAAGAGGTTGGTGACCGCCGCCATGACTTGCGCGCGGCTCGCATTGGGCGGCTGGCCGAAGTCGTAGCCGTAGTCGAAGGCGCCTCCGCTGCTCGTGCAGGCGTGCAGGTCACCATTCACGGGCAAGACCGGATTGCACTCGTCGACCGCCGAGGGGCCGAAATCGTCGGGCGCTTGCAGGTTGGCGAACGCTTCGACGTTGTTGCCGATGGTGCGGGTTGCGCCGGGCGGTAGCCACGGGTCGTTGCGACTGAAGGGTGCGTTCTGCAGGGTCACCAGGTTGCCGCCTGCGAGCGGAGGCTGGACACCATCCGGCGAGCCGGTCGGATGTGGAAAGAAGGCGCGCCCGGAGGGGTCCGGGAGCGGCAGGTACGGGGGCGTCGACTCGGCCCAGGCGCGATACGTGAACGCGGCATCGGCAGTGAGGCTGTGCCGGTAGAGAACCGCACCATCGCGGCCGCTGACCACGTAGGCATAGGCGTCGACGCTGCCAGGCGCCGCGCCATCGTGCACCTGCAGCTCGACGTAGTGGGCGGGAACCAGCGCGGTCCCGAGCCGATACCACACGGGACGTACGCGCACGAGCTCCGCCAGCGACGTGCCGTCGCGATCGGCGAGCCCGGGTGGCAGAGTCAGAAGGTCGTAGCCGTCTCGGACCGCCTCCGTGCGCAGATGCAAAGCCACGGCAGGGTCGACGCCGTAATCCACCAGCGCGGCAGCCGCCGCAGTCGACGGGGTGATAGGGCCAGCGACCGGCACACTCTTGGATAGAGTTCCCGCCGCACCCATCGCTGCACCGCCGATGGCAACGAGGCCGCCGCTGCGATCGAGCAGCACGTTGACGCTTTCCCGGAAGATCTCGATGCCCGCGGCGGCATTGCGAAACCGCACGATGGCGCTGCCATCGCTCAGGCGCTGCACGTCGTGCACGGGCAAGGTTTCGATGTCTGCCTCGGTGAAGCGGTAGGCGTCGGCTAAGTCGCGGAGATGGGCGCGCGCCGTCGCCGGGGGCTCGGCTCCGGGTGGCGGCCGGACCCCAGCGGACTTGCGCAGCATCGCGGCCTGGTCGCCCCACAAAAACGCCGGCACCGGCAGTTGTGCGGACAAGGCGACACCGCCGCGGCCTTCGATCTGACGGAGCTTCGCGTCGACGTCGCGCGCGGCGGGCGCTGCCATCCCGGCCGCTGCCGCAGCGCGAGCCGCGTCGTACTCCGGAAGCGCTCGCGCGGCCGCCGCGCTCCACGCCGCGGCCGCGCCCAGGGCGACGAGAAGGTACGCAAGCAAGCGACGGCCCCTGGCGGCAAGGGCTGGGGGGCGACCGGATGGGTGCAAGCGTGGGCGAAAACGTGGGCGCAAGGTTGGGCGAAGGAATGGGGTCAAGCGGCAAATCGTCGTGCGACGAGTCGGCGTCCGTCGACGCGTCGCCGACCGATCGGCAAAAAAAAGTTTCCGGTGCGTCGCGACGCCGGTGCCGGGTGGGGATGGCGGGGTGAAGACCTTGCGAGCGGAGCGCCCATGGCGCGGCGATATTCGCGGGGATCGTGGAGCTCGATGGCGGGAGCGGGGGAATCGGCCGTGCGGGCCCGACGGGGAAACGCCTCGCGCATACGCCCGATGACCAGCATCGATACGCGTCGCGCACACGGGCATTTTCCCATAATCGAAGTCATGCCGCCGCTCGTCTCGCGTCAGCGATCCTCGACATCCGTCGACGCACCCCAGGGGTCGTGCCGCGTGCCGCATACCGCGTGCCGCATACCGCGTGCCGCGTGCCGCATGCCGCATGCCGCATGCCGCGTGCCGCGGGGATCGGCGCGCTTCCCCGCCGGATTGCCTAATCGTCGTAGGCGCCTGCGCATTGTCGCGCCAGGGCCCAGGCCACGTGCTCGCGCACCAGCGGCGAAGGATCGTCCCGACGTGCCTGCAGGGCTCTGACGATCGTGAGGGCGGGCGGTGCGTTGCCCAGGCCCACGGCGAGATTGCGCAGCCACCGCTCGTAGCCGATCCGACGGATCGGACTACCCTGCAACCGCGTCTCGAAATCGTCGGCGCTCCACGCAAACAGCGTGACCAGATCGACGTCGTCGAGGCCGTGGCGGACCGCGAAGTCCACTTCGGCGGTGTGCTGTGCAAAGCGATTCCATGGACAGGCAAGCTGGCAATCGTCGCAGCCGTAGACGCGGTTGCCGATCAGCGGCCGGAGCGCTTCGGGGATTGGTCCGTCGTGCTCGATGGTGAGATAAGAGATGCAGCGTCGCGCATCGAGCTCGTACGGCGCGACGATGGCCCCGGTGGGACAAGCCGTGATGCACGCCTCGCAGGTACCGCAGTGCGGCTTGGTGGCTGGCGTCTCAGGCAGGGCCAGGTCGGTATAGATCTCGCCCAGGAAAAACCACGAGCCGCGCTCGCGGGTGAGCAGCAGGGTGTGCTTGCCGCGCCAACCCAGACCGGCGTTGGCGGCGAGCGCGACTTCCAGAACGGGTGCACTGTCGGTGAACACCCGAAACCCGAAATCGCCTACCGCCGTGCCGATGCGAGCTGCGAGCGCCTGGAGCTTGCCGCGCAGCACCTTGTGGTAATCGCGGCCCAGGGCGTACCGCGCGAGATAGGCACGGTCCGGATCGCGCAGCACGGCGCCAGCATCACGGGCTTCGCCGGGCCAGTAGTCGAGACGCGCGGAGATGACGCGCAGCGTACCGGGCACGAGCTCGGCGGGCCGCGAGCGGCGCGTGCCGTGCCGGGCCATATAATCCATCGTCCCGTGGCGCCCGGCGTCGAGCCAGTCGAGCAGGCGCCGCTCCTCGGCGGAGAGATCGATGCCGGTGATACCGATCTCGGCGAACCCGAGCTCCAGGCCCCAGCGTCGGATGTCGGCCCCGAGCGCGACGAGATCGATGCTGCGTTGGGCGGCCGTCATCGCCTCGCCTGACTTCTCGGTGGCTGCGCCTGGTTTGTCGATGGCTGCGCCTGGTTTCTCGATGGCATCGTCTGTTTGAGGGCTCTGCGTCTGGCGGTCGAACGTGTGGGACCGTCCCATCGCGTGGGTTGGCTGTTCCGCCGGGTCGGTTGGCTATTCCGTCGAGTCAGTGCTGTTGCGGGTCAGTGCTGTTG
>JBDTWB010000087.1:0-15397 GCA_040006895.1 Casimicrobiaceae bacterium
GCGGATACCGACAACGCCGGCGAACCTCACCTGCGCAACGCCGGGTGATCGGCCGCCCCGCGGCCATTGCGACTGGCCGGTCGTGAGCGTCGCCGCCATCGAGTACGCACCGTGGCATTGGCTTCGATCGTAGAAGTGCACTCCCGGCGGCTCCTCATCCGGCCCGTCGCCGAGGACGATCTGGAAGACCTCCAGGCCATCAACGGCGACCCGGAGGTGACCCGGTTCCTGCCCTATGCGACCTGGGTTTCGCGCGACGATGCCAGCGCCTGGCTGAAGCGCATGGCGGCATTGACCGCTTCGGGCACCGGTCGGCAACTGGTGGTCGTGACCCGGGATACGGGCAAGGTGGTGGGCACGCTGCTGCTGTTCCGCTACGAGGAAGGTAGCGCCCGTGTCGAGCTGGGCTACGTCCTCGGGCGTCGCTATTGGCGACAGGGATTCATGAGCGAGGCGATTACAGCGATCTGCGAGCATGCGTTCGGGTCGATGGCCATGCGCCGTATCGAGGCCGAGGTGAACACCGCCAACACCGCGTCCGACCGGCTGCTGCGCAAGGTCGGATTCATGCTGGAAGGGACGCGTCGCCAGCGCTGGGTGGCGAAGGGCGTGGCGTACGACACCAACCTTTACGGCTGTCTGGCGGAAGACCGGGCTCGCACCACGCCCGACCGCTGATCCTTGACTGCAGTTGACGTCGGAGGCGGGTGATCGTGGCGGCGCCGCGGCCCATCCGGGTCGAGGCGTCCTTCGCAGATGCGCTGTGCCAAAGACAGCGGGGATGCGCGACGGCTCGAGGCGGACCCGTGCGCTTGCGCATGATCGGGCGAAGCCGGTGACCGCGGGCGCACGCTGTCGACGTCCCGCCGAGGGGGCGTGACTTCCGCATTGTTATTCGGTAATGTCCTTGCCGCCGGGCGCGCCGCACCCCGTCGTCCTTGCGGCAAGTGCTGCGGCCCATGGCGTGTCGCCCAGTAGCGAACCGGAGCATGAAATGGCTATCGTTGCGGCAAAGCGCCAACCGGAGTCTGGCCGAATGGCGCCCACGTCCACCCATCGCGGCAGCTGCCACTGCGGCGCGGTCACTTTCGAGATCGAGACGGATTTTCCCGAGCTGACCACGTGCGACTGCTCGATCTGCCGGCGCAAGAATGCCCTCATGGTCAAGGTGCACGAGCGCGACTTCCGGCTCTTGTCCGGCGAGGATGCGCTCACGGAATACCAGTTCCACACCCGCACGGCGCGACACTTCTTCTGCCGCATCTGCGGCATCTACCCGTTCCACCGCAAGCGGGTGACGCCGGAATTCTTCGGCATCAACGTGTTCTGTCTCGACGGCTTCGATCCGGCGGGCATCCCCCTCCGCAAGACGGTGGGAGCCGGAATGGCATGAAGCCATCGCCGAGGACGACGCGTGACCGAGTGCCCGGGGGGAGCACGCGCAGGGGCTGGTCGCGTACCATGCTGTGTTCACCGAACCGCGGGCGCGCTTCTGCATCCGCATGCTCGCCATCCGTGGCGGCCGTCGGGACTTGTGCGCGATCGTTGCCAACGGTCCGTGATGATCCGTGGCTGCCGGCAGTTCCCATCGAACGAGGTCTTGCATGCACAACGCCAGCTGGTATTCGCGGTTTGCCAAAGCCGCCGCGCACTTCTGCGGCCGTCCGCGCGTATTCACCCTCGCCGTGGGCATCATCGTCGCGTGGATCGTCACGGGGCCGATCTTCCACTATAGCGACACGTGGCAGCTCGTGATCAACACCGGCACCACCATCATCACGTTCCTCATGGTCTTCCTGATCCAGAACACCCAGAATCGGGACACCGAGGCGATCCAGGTGAAGCTCGACGAACTGATCCGGGCCACGCGCGGCGCCCACAACGCCTTGCTCGATCTCGAGGAGCTTGAAGAACAGAATCTCGACGCCTTCAAGGCCAAGTATCAGGCCCTGGCTGCGGCGGCGCGCGCCGACCTGGGTCGGGGTGACGCGGACACGGGAACGCCGGAGCCCTGATGGCGTCGTGACAGCATGGTTCGCGTCGCCTCATGCGTGCCGGAGGAAATCTGACCGCGCCGGGTTTCGGCGGGACGGGCGACGTGCCATCGCGTACTGCCGGGGGTTCACGGCGCTTCTTGCCGTGACGATCCTCATCCCGATGCGCCCGCAAGCGTTTGCCGCGTACCGCGAGGAAGCGGTCGCCGGTTACGCCGAGGACAATGTCGTTGCCGGGCGCTGGCCGGGGGAGGGGGCGGTCGAGCGCTCACGCACCGAATTCGATCGCCTGCTGCCTCAGGGCTTGGCAACACCCGGAAACCATCTGTTCGAGATCCTGGCCGATCGCAACGGCGCGGTGGTCGGGGCCATCTGGATGGCCGTGGAAGACCGGCATGGCGCGCGCGGCGGCTACGTCTACGACGTCGGCATCGTCGCCGCTCACCGCCGCCAGGGGCATGCCACGGCCGCGTTCCGGGCGCTCGAAAGCTTCGCGGCGGGGCTGGGACTGTCGACGCTGGGTCTTCATGTCTTCGGTCAGAACCAGGCGGCGCAGGCGCTGTATGCCCACCTCGGGTACCAGGTCGTCGGGATCAACATGTTGAAGCATCTGGGCAGCCGTTGATGGCGATGTCGCCAAGCCGCAGGAACATGGCCGGGATGATCGAGCCGCGCGGTCAGATCTGCTGCCGCTCGGCATTGCCTTGGACCGCGGGCCTGAAGGACGTTACTGCACGAGAGCGGGAATGAGCACGGCACCCGGAGTGGCGCAGGTTGCCACGTCGGCGCCTGCCGGCATGATCATCGGGACGCGTCGATCAGGGGCTGACCGCGTCGCGGGCGGAGCCTTGCGGGCACGACGCACTGCGTCGCGGGTGGACATGGCCGGCAACCGGAGATGATGCATGGACGAAACCATTCGTCCGGCCGCGTCGCCGGCTGACTTCGACGCCTTTGCAGGGCTCATCGCCGAGTACGTCGAATGGTGCCGGACTCGATATCGTGATCATCCGCGCGTGGTCGACCAGGTATTCGGATACCAGTCCCTGGCTGCGGAGCTGGAGACGCTGGCGTCGGCGTATGGTCCGCCGAATGGCCGGACGCTGCTCGTCCTCCACGATGGCCAGGTCTGTGCGGCGGGCGCGTACCGCAGGCTTTCCGGGGGAAGCTGTGAGATGAAACGCCTGTTCGTCCGCAACGACTTCAAGGGAATGGGTATCGGGCGAAGGTTGTGCACGGCGCTTGTCGAAGCGGCGCGCAACGAGCGATTCGAGCGGATGCGTCTGGACACCGGCGATCTCTTCACCGAGGCGATCGCGATGTACGAGTCGCTCGGCTTTCGCCGCTGTGCGCCGTATCGCCACTATCCGGCGGCACTGATGCCGTACCTCGTGTTCATGGAGATGCCGCTGAGCGGCGCGTCGAACCGGCGCGACTGACGTCGCGTTGTTCGCGCCACCCCGCCGCGCGTTCGGGGGCGGAGGCGCTCGGCGGAGTAAGGCACTGCGGACGCGGTGCGCTGTCGCTCTGCGGTGCGCTGTCGTTTAATGTGGTCGCCGGGCGCTCCTGGTCGGAGTCCCGTACCCACCGCTGCCGGTTCGCGCGATCGCGCCATGGCTCGCGATCGGTGCCCGCCGACCTCGACCTTGGAATCGACGCGACGCCCAGGTTGGAGAGCTACGTCGAGCCCGATCGGGGGGCACTGTTGACATTCAATTTGGATTTACGTTAGGTTAAATCAATATCGACCCTGCGCCATGCCGTGGCGACTGCTAGTGCAACGACCATCCACCGGGAAGCGGAGCTGCAGGGAGTCGAGGCCACGCGCATCGAGCTCCGTGCCCAGGCCGAGTTCGGCGGGTCGGGCGAGCCGCCCAGAGGCCGCCTACCGGGCGGTCGTCCACGCGCGGCAAACGACTGGTGCGATCGGCACCTCACCTGCATACCGATCGCGGCGCGGAGGTCGAGAACACGCTGCGACGGGGCATGCCGGTGGAGCTCGAGAGCTTCGAGGCGAGCACCTCGACCGGCACCCCCTGCCAACCCGACGGCGACACGGCCGACGCCACGGTGCCGCGCGCCGATGCGGGAGGTGTGCCCTGACGACCGTGCGCCCGGCGACGCAGACCATGCAACCGTCGCGATGAGTGGGCCGCTGCGGCTCGTCTGGCCGTCTGTCGAGCACCTGCCCGGTTACGGCGCTGCGCTACAGCGCGGCTGGTCCGCGGACACGGTTCGCGGAAGCGCCGCGGCGCGCGAGGAGCTCGAGGCGATCGCAACCGACCCCCGCGCATTCCTGGCAGGTCTGGTTGACCGCGAGGCCCGCGGTGCGCCGATTACGCTGCCGGACGGCTCGCGCGTGCCCCGCCTTCCAGGCTACCGGCGCTGGCTGTGGGACGACGAATTCTGCGGCAGCATCAACCTGCGCTGGCAACGCGGCACCTCCGAGCTGCCGCCGCATTGTCTGGGCCACGTCGGGTATGCCGTGGTGCCGTGGAAGCAGGGGCTGGGCTACGCCAAGGCGGCGCTCAAGCTCTTGCTGGTGGATGCGCGCGCCGAGGGCCTGACGCTGCTCACGATCACCACCGATCCCGGCAATATCGCATCACAGCGGGTGATCGAGACCAATGGGGGCGAGCTCATGGAGCGCTTCGTCAAATCGGCGCAGTTCGGTGGCGGCGCAGGTCTGCGTTATCGCATTGCCATCGCATGAGGGACGCCGGGCCGGACACCCCGCGGGGCTCGCGACCGCACGAGCCACTTGCGCCGTCGCTGCGCGCACTCGGCACGGTGCTCGGGGCGCTATTCGTGGTGTGCGCGTTCGTCGTGATCGCGATATCGGCACCGCTGACATGGCAGCCCGTCGCGGGTGCACTGGCGATCGCGATCGTGGGCATCGATCTCTTGGTGAGCGCATGGCGCAACCGGCGACCCATCCTGGCAGGCCTGCTCTTCCTGCCCTGACAGGCCGGCGACCGAGCATCCGGGGCAGCCACCTGCCGGTCCGGCGAGCTTTGATGCATCCCTCGTGCCGGCGTCTGAGCAAGCCGCAGCGGAGCCCGTGTCGACATCGGCCCGCGCAGGGTGGTCGGCGCCTGCCGTGGCGGCCCGCCGGTGTTACCCTGACGCTTCTCGCACCGCACGGGTTGAGCACCGCCGCGCCGCGCCGTACCGTCCTGCCAGGAGCAAGCCATGGCCAACGAAACCGCCACCGTCACTGCCACTGCCGTTGCCACCGAACGGGCCGCCCGGTTCTCCCTTACGGACGGTCTCCAGGCCCTCGCAGCCGCCGCACCCGCGCGCTCCGTAGCACTCTTCCGGCACGGCAGCCTGCTGGTGAAGTACTATGCGCCGCGCGACGCAGACGTGCAGACACCGCATATGCAGGACGAGTTGTACGTTGTCGCGCATGGCTCCGGTATTTTCTTCGATGGCACGACGCGCCGGCCGTTCGCGCCTGGAGATCTGCTGTTCGCGGCGGCCGGAGTGACCCACCGGTTCGAGGAATTCACGAGCGATCTGGCGCTCTGGGTGATGTTCTATGGACCCGACGGCGGCGAGGTGCAGTAACGACGTGATCGATGGGCGACAGCGCCGCGCCTCGAAAGGCGATATCACTGAAGAGGGTCCATGGCAACCTACGTCATTGCCGACATCGAGGTCACCGATCCTGCCGGCTACGAGGAGTATCGGCAGAAGGCACCGGCATCCATCGCGGCCTTCGGCGGTCGGTATCTCGCACGCGGTGGCGCGACCGAGACGCTCGAGGGCGCCTGGCTGCCGCAGCGCTGCGTGATCCTGGAGTTTCCCACCACGGCCGCGTTCAAGGCGTGGTGGGCGTCTCCGGAGTACACCGCCCTTCGGGCCATCCGCCAGCGGACGACCAAGTCGCGGCTGATCGTGACCGAGGGGCTCGCAGCGGCCTGAACGCGGGCCGGTACGCCGCGGTCCGGGTCCCGCGTCGTCCGATGCCGGTCCGGGCGAGCCCGAGGACAGTCGCGCTCCTTCCGGGTGCCGAACCGGCGTTGCGCAGGGCCGTCGTCTCGCAGCCGGCGCAGCAGCGGTGGAGCGGCCACTGCGCAGGAAATTCATTGGATTCGGTCCTCGGAATGTAGGCCATGGCGCATGCACTGCAATCCGCATCCCTTCACGTGAGCTACCCGCTTCGCCTTGCGGTCCCAGCCGACCAGTCCGCGCTGGAAGCACTGATCGAGCGCTCCGCCCGCGCCCTTTCCGCGGGCGATTATTCGACGGCGCAGATCGATGGAGCCTTGCGGGGTTCGTTCGGCGTCGATTCGCAGCTCGTGCGGGATGGAACCTACTTCGTGGTGGCATCCGCGGGCGGCATCGTGGCCTGCGGCGGGTGGAGCCGCCGGCACACTCTCTTCGGCGGCGACGCGCATGCCGATCGGAGCGCCGCCTTTCTCGACCCCACGCGCGAGTCCGCCCGGATCCGCGCCTTTTTCGTCGCGCCCGAACATGCGCGCCGGGGTCTCGGCACGCTGCTGCTCAGGCATTGCGAAGCGGCTGCGCGGGCGGAGGGTTTCAAGAGTCTTGCCCTGGTGGCAACGCTGCCGGGCACGCGCCTCTACGCGCGCCACGGCTTCCTGCCAACCGGCACCATCGAGCATCGTCTCGAGAATGGCCTCACCATTACCTTCGTGCCCATGCGTAAGGCCTTGGGCGAGGTCGATCCGGCGGGCGGCGGCAACGGGGACGGGTGCCGCGCCTGACGTGGCGGATGGAACGCCCCGGATCCACGATGGCGCGGCAAGCTCCAGCGCGGATGGTGAACGCAGCGGTACACCGCACCCGCGGGAAGCGCGACCTGCGCGCGAAGGACTCGGCCTCGGCACGACACGGTGCGCGCGAAGGGCTCTGAGCTCGGCACGAGGGCGCCGGACATTGCGGTGTTCGTCCTGCGAGGTCGACGCCGTGAGTTGGCGGCGCCGCCCGGACGGGCCCGGGCCGCCAGGACCGATTGCAGCCAGACTGCCGCGGGGCCTTACGCAGGACGGTATCATGCGTCGACGTGCCCACCCCCGGTGGCGCCGACCGCCCGGTTCGGGTCAGGACCAGGTCGTGCTGCCGGGGTCTGGCGACGCCCATTCGTTGCTGCCTGTCGAGAAGACACCGATGCCTGTCTGGTTCGCACCCCTGCTCAAGGCCCTGCCACACCTGGCGACGATCGCCCAGGCGACCGGCCACGTGTTCACCAAGCGCAAGGGAACGGGTGCGGAAGGCGAGGTCATGCAGCAGCAGATCGCGGAGCTTCAGGCAGCGGCGTCCCAGACCGACAGCGACGTACGTGATCTGGCGACCCGGGTGCGCGACGCCCTGGCGACCATCGAACAGGGGGCGGCGCTGACCGAAGCGCGGATGCGCCGGCTCGAGCGGTTGTGCATCGCTGCATTGGCTGTGGCGGCATTGGCGCTGGTTGCTGCCGTCGGACTCCTGCTGGCGCGCTGAGCACGACGCGATGAACGCGCGGGACCTCCACGCGCGCCTCTCCCGTGCCGAGCTCGACTATGCGTTGTTCAACGCGTTGCGGACCGCCCGGGACGCAGGTCGCGGCGGCATCGAGCGTGGCGCCGCGGGGATGTTCGAGTATCTCCTCGACCCGCAACGGCACACGAGCCTCTATTACAACCGCGCGGTCTGCCACGATCCGGGTCCGCTCTCGGCCGACACGCTGGCCGAGTTGCCCGACGCCATTGCCGCGGTGGAACTCGCGCCGGTCCAGGCGACCGAAGGCTTGGCCGAAGCGCTCTGGTCCCGGGGATTCCGGCCGGCGTATCAACTCTGCTACCTGGGACGCGCCCCAAACGCGGACGTCGCGGCGGGTGTTGCCGTCGAGCGCGTTGTTCCGGGGGATGTCGATGCATTCTTCGACCTCCTGCGGATCGAGGGCATCGACTTTCCACCGGAGAAACGCGCCCGCAAGCGGACGTATTACTGCACGGCGCAGTTTCAGGTCTTCGTGGCACGCACGGCCGAAGGGGTTCCTTGCGGCTGGGCGACGATGTTCGTCGGCGGCGGCACCGCGTTCTTCGGCAATTCCTTCACTGCTCCGGAGCACCGTCACGCGGGCGTGCATGCCGCGTTGCTCGCGGCACGACTCGAGGCGGCGGCGGCGGCACGCATCGATGTCGCGTACACCGATGTCGAGCATCGCTCGCAGAGTCATCACAACTGCGAGCGCAGCGGCTTTCGAGTCCTGACGATCAACACCGTCTGGGGACGCAATCCCGCGCGCGGGGCGGACCGGGGCTAGCTGGTGGCGTCCGCGGCAGCGCTGCGCGCCTCGAGTTCCGCCAGCACCAGGTCGCGCAGGTCGTGGAGCACGGCGATGTCCGCTGCGCTCAACGTGCGCGGGCGCCGGTCGAGCAGGCACAGCGTGCCGACGCAACTGCCGTCGCCCATGATCAGCGGGGCGCCGGCGTAGAAACGGATCCGGGGAGGACCGACGACGCACGGATTGTCGGCGAAGCGCTCGTCGGCGAGGGCGTCGGGAATGATGAGATCGGAACGCTGCTCGACCGCGTGTGCGCAGAAGGCTGCCTCGCGCGACGTCTCCCGGGCGTCGAGACCGATGCACGACTTGAACCACTGCCGGTCGCGGTCGACGAGGCTGACCAGGGCGATGGGGACGTGAAAGGTCGCGGCCGCGATCCGCGTGATGCGATCGAAGCACGTCTCCGGCTCGGTGTCGAGAATCCACAAGGCATTGAGCGCGGCGAGGCGCCGCGCTTCGTCGTGAGGCGTCTGCGCCCGGATCCAGCGGCACGCAACGCGCAGTACCCAGGCGCGGATCTTGGTTCGGGCATAGCTCAGGCCGAACGGTGCGAGCAGCCAGTCCGAGGCCGCCGCGCTTTCACGCTGGGCGAGCGCCTGATCGAAGGTGACGATGGCGACCGGAACCTGAATCGCGGCGGCCGTGTTGGCACGCAGCCGATGCACCAGCGCGAGCGCATCGATGGCCGGAGGGTCGTGCTGCACGAGTACGAGCGCATACGCATCGGCGGAGACTTCGGCCGGGGTCGCCGAGGCCGGCAGGACGACCGGAGTCGGGAGGCCCTCGAGCAGGGCTGCCTCCTGCAGCAGGTCGCGAACCTTCGCGTCGGTGACGTGAATCAGGATCGGCCGGGCGAGCGTCGTCGCGTCGAGCGGGGTGGTGGCGGGGAACTGCTCGGGCAACGGCGGCGCATCGCCGGAAACCACCGGCTCGATCCGCAGGGTGCTGCCTTCCGCGGCCGCGAGCACCCGCAGGCCAGGCGCCGTTGTCGCCGCGCGCATGCGCACGGCTTCGAGCAGGCGATCGACCGCATCGTCGTCACGCAGCGGATCGTGATGGGTGAGAACCACCGTACCGACGCCCGCATCGTGGCAGACGCGCACCACGTACTCGGCAGAGCTATGGCCCCAGCCGGCTTTCTCCGGAAATTCCGTAGCTACGTACTGCGCGTCGTGCACGACCACGTCGGCAGCGTCCAGGAAGGCGACGTGGGCGCAGTCGTTGCCCGTAATCTCGACGTCGCCCGACGCGGCGGCGGCAACGTTGGGCTCGTGGTCGCACGCGTAGATGAGGGTTGCGCCGTCCGCCCGCAGGCGATAGCCCAGGGTCAGGGCCGGATGGTTGAGGTAGTGGGTCGAGATCTCGATGTCGTCGATCGCAAAGACGCCCTCGACCAGGTCGTGGTAGCGGATGCGGGCGCCCAGATCGTCCAGCGAGATCGGGAAGTAGGTGTGCTCCATCTGGCCGGCGAGCGTCTGGCGCAGCCCCTGCGACAATCCCTTCGGCCCGTAGATGTCCCATTCACTGCCGGCGACGAACAATGGCGCGAAGAACGGTAGGCCTTGTATATGGTCCCAGTGCGTATGGCTGATGAGGAGATGTCCTCGGGAGCCGCCACCCGGCTGCTCCAGGAGCGCCTGGCCGAGGGGATGCGCCCCGGTGCCGCAGTCGAGCACGACCAGCGTGCCGCTGTTCGATCGCACCTCCACGCAGGAGGTGTTGCCGCCGTATCGAAACGTCGTCGGCCCGGGTTTGGCGATCGAGCCTCGCGTTCCCCAGAATCGAATGTGCATACCGCGCGAGTCCAGTCAGAGCAGTCCGAATACTCTACCGCAAGGTTACGGGGTCAGTGCAAGTTATCCGCCGCCGGGACTTCGGCAACGGCTTCGCCGCCCGCGGATAACCTACACTGACCCGGTTCATAAGGACCATCATGCCCACGCAGCCGTTTACCCTTGCGATGTATCGCGTCCGGCCCGGGCAGGAGGACGCGTTCATCGCGGCCTGGGACCGGCTCGCCGCCACGTTCTCGAGCCTGCCGGAGCCGCCGCTGTGGGGCGCGCTGATCCGGCACTGGAGCGACCGGACGCTGTTCTATTCCTTCGGGCCCTGGGAAGCGCCGGAGCACATCAAGGCGATGCGCGAGAATGCGCAGGCCGCGGCCGCCTTTGCGGCCCTGCAGCCGCTGTGCGAGACGCTCACGCCGGGCGATTTCGACGTGGTCCGGCACGTCGACGTGCGTCGCTGAGCGCGCGGCCAAGCGTCTCCGAACGCGGCGGAGTCAATGGTGCGCGCTCGGGCCGCCCGCGCGCCGGGTAGCCCGTTGCCGATGACGAAATCCGACCATACGGCTCGTCCGGGCGATCGCGATGGACGTGGCCGTTGCGTTCCGGTGCCGTGAGCGCTCGACCGGGGGATAATGCGCGCCGATGACGATGCGCGGTAGGTTGCGCCACGTTCCGATGTGTCGAACCTGCTCGCGGAGGATCACCTGATGCCGATCGTCGTCCTGAGTTGCGTGTTGCTGGTCGCACTCACCACGCTCATCCACTACGAGGTGCTGCACTACGTGCATGCCACCTTGCCGCGGGTCGCGATCCGCAACCAGACCAAGCTGCTGCTGGTCATGTTCGCGGCGTTCGCCGCGCACGCGGTCGAGATCGCGCTCTACGGGTTCACGCTGTTCGGGCTGGTGCGCTACGGCGGGGTGGGCGACCTCAGCAGCCACGGCGGACTGGCGTTGGTAAACAGCCTGTATTTCTCTGCCGAGACCTACACCTCGCTCGGCTTCGGCGATCTCGTGCCGGTCGGCCCGGTACGCTTGCTCGCGGGAACCGAGGCGCTGAACGGACTGGTGCTGATCGGCTGGACGGCCTCGTATGCCTACATTGCGATGGAGCGGTTCTGGACCAGCGGCGGCCCGCCGCCCACGGCCTGAGACCCGGCCGGCGCCCGCCGCCGCGCGACGTGCGCGTACGACGGGCGACGTCCGCCCCATGCCGGGACCGGCTGCCGCGGCCGGTGAGGCTCGATCATCGTCGAACGGAGTGAGCCATGCACCCTGACCTGGGTCGTCGAGTCGGTATTCTCAGTCGCGTCAGCAGTCGCGTCACCATCCGCGCCCTCCTGGTCGCGGCGTGCGCGTGGACCGTGCTCGCCTCGGCGGCGGTTGCGCCGTGCGAGTCGCCGGCGCACCGCCAATTCGATTTCTGGGTAGGGCGCTGGCACGTGCGCACCCCCGATGGGAAGCTCGTGGGGACCAACGTCATCGAGCGGGAATACGAGGGCTGCGTGATCCACGAGCGCTACGCCACCGGCGGCGCGTATCGCGGCGAAAGCCTCAACGTCTACGATGCGCCACGCGGGGTGTGGCACCAGAGCTGGGTCGACAGTACCGGCCTGTTGCTGCTTCTCGAAGGTGGCCTGCGGGATGGCAGGATGATCCTGGAGGGCCGAACGACCCGCCGTGACGGCCGCGTGACGCGCCACCGGGTCACGTGGACTCCCAACGCCGATGGCAGCGTGCGCCAGCATTGGGAATCGGCGGACGATTCGGGCGCCTGGACGACGGCATTCGACGGAACCTATACGCGTCTGTAGCTCGAGCGGCGCGGCATCCGAACAGACCCCCGAGCCGGGCGCTGGCCGCGAAGCAGTTGCCGCCGGATTGCCGGATGCCTCGGCGCTACGCCCGGTCCCCCGCCCGGCCCATGGCCTGCTGGCGGGGTGTTCGATCCCGGGGACACCGGAGGTCCCGCCGGCGTCGGAGGTGGCTAACGTCCGGCGTCCCGTCGCCCCGGCCGCCGTACCCGGTTGCGTGGATGGGGCCCACCGGCTACATTGCCCGCCCATGAGCGCCCGGCCCGAGCCACGCCAACTACCGCTTGGCGACATGAAGGCGGTCCTCGGGGTTGCCACCGCCCTCGCCGCCCCGTTCGACCTGATGACCATGCTGGCGGCGGTCGTGCAGGCCGCGACGCAGGTGCTCGACGCCGATCGTGGCTCCGTATGGTTATACGACGTCGCGGCCGACGAACTGGTGCTGGAGGTTGCAACCACCATGCGCCAGATCCGCATTCCGGCCGGCAGCGGCATCGTCGGCGCCTGCGCCCGGAACCGGGCGATCATCAACGTTCCGGATTGCTACGGCGACCCGCGATTCGACCGCACCGTGGACCGGCAATCGGGTTATCGGACGCGCTGCATGCTCACCCTGCCGCTGATCGACCACAAGGACGTGCTGGTGGGCGTGATGCAGGTCCTGAACAAGCGCGAGGGCGTGTTCGATGCCGATGACGAACTGCTCGCCGCCGCGCTGGCGGCGCAATGCGCGATCGCGCTGCAGCGAGTGCGCATGACGCAGGCCGTCATCGAGGGCGAGAAGATGCGCCAGGAGCTGGAAACGGCGAGGGTGGTGCAGATGAGCACGCTTCCCGCGACGATGCCGCGGATCGACGGCTATGATGCCTTCGGCGCCTTCGAGCCGGCGGAGCTGACGGGAGGCGACACCTTCGACCTCGCGCCGAAGGGCGACGACGTGCTGGTCGTGCTCGCCGATGCGACGGGGCACGGCATTGCGCCGGCGCTGTCGGTCACCCAGATGCAGGCGATGCTGCGCATGGCTTTCCGCCTCGGCGCCAACCTCGAAGCCGCGGTGATGCAGGTGAACAACCAGCTCGCGGAATGGCTTCCGCCCGACCGCTTCATCACGGCGTTCGTCGGCCTGCTGAATCCGTCGACTCACCGGCTCGAGTTCCATAGCGCCGGCCAGGCTCCTATCCTTCATTTCCAGGCCAGGACGGCCACCTGCGTCCGGCACGGGCCGACCAGCTTTCCGCTCGGGGCCATGCACCTGCCCGGCCTGCGGCCGTCGGTGGTGATGGCGATGCAGCCGGGCGACATGCTGCTCCTGCTATCCGACGGGGTTTACGAGTACCGTGGTGCCGACGACGAGGAATTCGGCGTCGAGCGGGTGGAGGCGATCGTCGCGGCGCAATGGAGCGCATCGGCACGCGATCTCGTGTCGCACCTCCTCGAGGGTGTGCGACGGTTCGCGGCAGGGGCGCCGCAGGAGGACGATATTACCGTCGTGATCGTCAAGCGGCTGGTGGCGCCGGCGCACCGCGTTTTCCCGCGCCGGATCGACGCCATCGACGCGATCTTCGCCTTTACCGCCGAGGTGATGGCGCGCGACGACATCGACGACTCGCTGCGGGCGAGCGTCGACTTCGCGCTGGAGGAGCTCTTCACCAACATGGTCAAGTACAGCGCGTCCTCCGCCCAGATCCGCGTCGACATCGAAAAGATCGCCGGAGGGCTGGAGGTCAAGCTGACCGACTATGATGTCGAGCCTTTCGACGTGACGGCCTGGCCGGATGTCGATGTTTCGGCGCCGATCGAGCAGCGCCGGATCGGCGGGCTGGGGCTGCACCTCATCCGGCGGCTGCTCGACTCGATCGACTACGCCTATGACGAGGACCGGCGGGAGAGCCGAATCACCTTTCGCAAGACATGCGCCGGGGAAGCCGGCCGCAGGGCGGGGACAGGGGAAAGTCATGCTGGACATTGAAACGCGCGACGCCGGGGTCGTGGTCATCAAGGGGCGCCTGGATGCCGCCCAGGCACCCGCGGCCGAGGCGGCGTTGAGCAAGCTTCAGGGGATCGTCAGCCTCGATTGCGGCGGCCTCGACTATGTCTCGAGCGCCGGGCTCGGGGTCCTTTTGAAGACCCAGAAACGCCTGATGGCGGCCGGCGGCAAGCTGCGCCTGACCCGCGTCAATCCCCATCTGCTCGATATCCTCCGTTACTCGGGCTTCGACCAGATCTTCGAGATCGAGCCGGCGACGTAATCCAACTTTTGCCTTCGTCACGTGTAATTGTGAATAACGACGCTGCTGACCGCCTACTGGTGGAACGCTGCCGGGCGGGGGACTGGGATGCCTACACGGACCTGGTCGTTCGCTACCAGCGCCCCATCTACAACGCCGCGTTCTGGGTGTTGCGCAAGGCCGAGGACGCCAGCGATGTCACCCAGACGGTCTTTCTCAAGGTGGCGGAGCGGCTGGATGAATTCGACTCGCAGCACAAGTTTTTCAGCTGGATCTACCGGATCGCGATCAATGAATCCCTCAACCTGCTGCGCCAGAACGGACGGGCCGAAACGGATGACGAGGCGCTCGACGCGCTTCCCGCACCCGAGGCCGGCAACCCCGAGCGGCAGGCGCGCGATGCCGAGCTCTCGCGGCACATCCAGGGCGCCCTCATGCGTATGACGACCAACGACCGCATGGTTCTGAGCCTGCGCCACTTTTCCGAATGCACCTATGAGGAGATCGCGCAAATTTTGGACCTCGACGAGAAGACAGTGAAGTCCCGTCTGTTCGAGGCCCGGCAACGCCTGCGCGGCTTGCTTCCGGAGTTGCGGGACCGCTGACCATGACGAACCTCGACCGAACCCGATTGATGCACCTCGTCCTGGACGAGGAGGCGACGCCTGCTGAATCCCGCGAGCTCGATGCGCTGCTCGCCAGCGATCCGGCCGCTGCGGCGGAGTACCGGTCGCTCGAGCGGCTCTTCGCCGGCCTGCGGCAGGTCCCGAAGGCTTATGCTCCGGAAGGCCTCGTGGCGGCCGTGACCGCGAATCTTCCGCACAGCGCCAGGCATGACAATGCGCACCAACCTTTCGCGCAGTCCGGTGTAATTAGGCCAGTTGGATCGAATGCCCGGGGCGATACTCCCGGGAGGTCGGCAAGGGGCGGTCGGGCGGTCGACGCCAGCGCGTCCAGGCCATTTCTAGGGGGTGGCAACATGAACAAGGAACCAACCGGTGCTTCGAGCCGGCGCAAGCTGTACATTGGCGGCGCTGCGGCTGTAGCGGCTATCGTCGCCGTGGCGATCGCTGTCGATTTCCCGCCGGGCTCGAAGGATACCGTCGGCACGATCGTTCCTGCGAAGCGCAACATCGCACCCCAAGCCGGGTCCGATGCGGTGAAACTGGGGCTACCCGGTGCGCAAGGCAATATGAACAATCCGGGTTCCGGCACCGACGCCAGTAACGCGGGCAACGCGGGCAACGCGGGCAACGCGGGCAACGCGGGCAACGCGGGCA
>JBDTWB010000088.1:0-15382 GCA_040006895.1 Casimicrobiaceae bacterium
TCCGCCTCGATCCGAGTCCGCCTCGATCCGCGTCCGCCTCGATCCGCGTCCGCCTTAATCGATCGAACCGCCGGACGCGTCCGATCGGGCGCCGCCCCGCCGCGTGTCAGAGAGCGGCGGTGCTCGCGATCACCGGGCTCCACATGCCCCGGGCATCTGGGCTCGTCTGCTCGGGACATCGGTCCGACCGGCGCGCGACGATCCAGAGTGCCGTCTCAACGTTGCCGTGCGTCGAGCGGGCGCTGGCCACCGGCCGCACGCCCGGGTGCTGGCACGGGATCACTCCAGGACGAACGTGACCTTGAGAATAACCTTGTAGCCGGTAACCTTTCCGTTTTCGATGGTCACTTCCTGGTCCTTGACCCACGCGCCCTTGAGATTCTTAAGAGTTTGATTGGCGCGTGCCACGCCCTGAGTGATGGCGTCTTCGAAGCTCTTGGTGCTGATGCTGCTGATCTCCGTGATTCGGGCAACGGTCATGATGGACTCCGGTTGAGAGGGAGAACAGTCTCCCGAAGCCAGCATACGCCACTGCACGGTAAGCGAAAGCCGAGATCCCCGCAGCGCGACCGGCTTGTCCCGGCCCCGGTGTCGTCTGCCGAACGCGACGGGCTCGAACGCTTAGCTCACTGCGGCCTGAAGTCCGGCGCGGTATAGACGAACTTGCCGCCGACCATTGTCGCGAGCGCGCGCATGCTCTCGATCTCCTTGTCCGGGACGGTCAAGTAGTCTGCGGACAGGATCACCAGATCCGCAAGCTTGCCGCGCTCGAGCGAGCCCTTGATGTCGCTCTCGAAGGTGAGCTTGGCGTTGTTGATCGTATAGGTGCGCAGCGCGTCTTGCCGGGAGATGCGCTCGTGCGGGCCGTACACGCCGTCGGAAATCGTGTCGCGGGTGACGAAATGGTACAGCGCCCAGAAGGGCGAGTACGGGATCACCGGCGAGTCGGTACCCGATGCCACCAGAAAACCCTCTCGCAGGAACGTAGCCATGGGTGTGACGTTTTCGGCGCGTTGCGCGCCCCAGTACGTCTTCATGCTCGGCGCTGCCAGGTACAGGTGATCCTGCGCGGAGATCGCAAGGCCCAGTGCACGCATGCGCGGGTAGTGATCCGGACGCGCGATAAAGGCGTGCTCGATGACCCAGCTCTTTCCCCGGATCGACTGGTCGCGATCGGCCGCCTCGTACGCATCCAGCACCTCGTCGATCGCCGCATCGCCGACCGCGTGCGTGGCGACGCGCCAGCCGAGGCGATTGAGTTCGCGCACGATGGGTATGAAGCGCTCCCGCGGCACCACCTCGATGCCCTTGTACTTGCCGTTGCGGCCGTAGGGCTCGACGTAGGGCTCGCGCATGTGGCCGCCCTCGAAGCCCCCGTCCACCAGCGTTTTCATGCCGCCGACGCGCAGCCACTCGTCGCCCTCGTGCGGCGCGACATTCCAGCTCTTGATGAGATCCCGCATCTTGTCGGGACTCGAGTAATCGTAGATCCGCATCAGGTAGTTGACCCGCAGGGTCAGCTTGCCTTCCGCCTTGAGTTGCTGGAAGAAGCGATACGGGCCGATGGTGTCGCCGCCCAGCTGGAATGCTCCCGGAATGCGGATGCCGGTGATGCCGACCGCATTGAGGCGGGCCATCTGGGCGACGATTTCCTCGGCAACCAGCTTGGGCGGCGGCGGGAGCTTCACCAGGCCGCGAGCGGTGTCCGCGAGTTCGCCGTTCAGCTCGCCATTGCCGTCGTGGCCGATCTCGCCCCCGGCCGGCGACGGCGAGTCGTGCGTAATATTCCATTGCGCCAGTGCGCGCGAATTCAGGATGTATTGATGGCCGCCGCGGATCAGCACCACCGGGTTGTCCGGGGCCACCCGGTCGAGCTCGGTGCGGTGCGGCAGGCGCTTTTCCTGGAGCTGCGCCTCGTGCCAGTCTGGATTGGATACGATGAGTTCGCCGTGATGAGCTTGTTGCGCCGCGCGTTGCACGGCTGCGAGCAACTCGGAGAGCGAACGGGTGTCGGCAAGCGCGACGTTCGGCCCGCCCCCGGCGTTGTGCAGATGTCCGTCGATGAGGCCGGGAATGACCGTGCGTCCGCCGAGGTCGATCACGCGCGTACCGGTCCCCACGTATCGGGCGATATCGCCATCGCGACCGACTGCGACGATCCGTTGGTCGCGGATCGCGAGGGCCTCCCTGACCGAGAACGCCTCGTCGACCGTAAGGATCCTGCCGTTCTTGAGGACGACATCGGCCGAATGCACGTCCGCGGGCGTGGACATCGCCATGCAGCCGGCGAGGGCGAGGCACGGGAGGAGGGTTGCGACAAGGCGGAGACGCATGCTTGGGTTCCTTGAATACGGGTGGCGATGCCGCGCGACCGGCGTGCCATTATAGGGAGCGCTGCCAACTGCTCGCGCGGGTTGTCGCACTTATATCCGGGTGGCGGGGCGAATCCTGGCACACGGCGGACCAGCCTGGCTGGGGGCGGCGCGACGCCGCCTCCGACGCCTCTCCCGTTGCGTCGATCCCTATCTTGCCGCTACCCGCCGAACCCTGCTTCCGCTCGCGCGGCGCGGGTGACGTCATGGAGCCTTGCGACGCCGCTTCACCGCCGAATCGGGCGGCGTCGCGGGCGGGGAGACCATAGCCGATTTCGCGACTACGTCGAGCAATGCCTGGGCTGCGAGCGAAAGCCGTTCCGGACGCGTGACTGCGTAGAGCCGGATCAGGTGTTGCGGCCGGAATGGCCTGACGACGAACCCGCGTCGGAGATCGCTCACCACCAGCTCGTCGACCACCGCGACGCCCGCGCCTGCGTTGACCAGGGCACAGGCCAGAAATGTCTGCCCGACCTCGACCCCGATCCGGCGCGTTGCGCCGGCTTCGGCAAAGGCCTTCTCCAGGACGGCCCCGATCGCCAGCGTGCCGCTGAACGATACCAGCGGCACCTCGTGCAGATCGCGTGCGTCGAGGCTTGCCTTGGTCGCCAGCGGATGGCCACTGGGCAGGATGCAGACGAGCCGCGTCTGTCCGATCTCGGTCGCCGTGACCGCCGGATGACTCGTGACGTCGAAGGTGAATCCGAGCTCGGCGTTGCCGGCGCGCACGTTCTCGATCACCTCGTAATTGAGCACCGTGCGCAGCGTGACCCGCAATTCGGGACTGGTGCCGGCAAGCTGGCCGATCGCCCGCGCGAGGATGGTCGCGGCGATCGACGGAATCGAGACGACCGACAGCCGCCCGCCGCGCACGCGCCGCAAGTCGGCCGCACTGCGCTGAACAGCCTCGATCTCGGCATAGATCTTCTCGATGTCCGGATAGAGCGCCAGCACCTCCGGGGTCGGGTACAGCCGCCCGGACCGCCGCTCGAACAGCGTGAGCCCCAGCCGGTTCTCGGCATTGCGCAAGACGCGGCTGATTCCGGGCTGGGACACGGCGAGCTGGCGCGCGGCGCTGGTCAGGGTGCCCGCGCGCAGCACGGCGCGAATGACTTCGATGTGGCGGAGGGTCAGGGCCATAACCTTAAGGCATGGATCATCGATTTATTGGTATTGGACGATACACCCGCCGAGTGCCTATGATCGATTCGGGGCAGCCGCCGTCCGGTCCGTTTCGATCCGCCGGCAGCCCCTCGATCCCGGAAAGCATGAGCCAGCACACTGGCCGCCACTTTGGAGAACACCTTGGAAGATGTCCGTTGCAAGACCGTTTCGCCGCATCCGGCCGAAGTCCGGCAGGGATCGCGTTGCTCCGTTATGGCCGTGGCAGCGCTGGCGGTCTTCCTGGCCTGCGCCAGCCCCCTGGTGCACGCCGACGATCTCAAGCTTGCGCACCAGTTCGCGCCCGACAGCCTGCCGGGAAAGAGCGCGGCCTACTTCGCCAATCTGGTGAAGCAGCGCAGCAACGGCGCGACCACGATCACCGTCATCCCCGGCGGCAGCCTGGGCGACGAGCGCGCCAACCTCCAGCAACTGGAGAACGGTTCCCTCGATCTCGCCCTGACCGGCGACCTGGTGATCAGCCTTTACGCCAAGCCTTACATCCTCGTCTCCATGCCGTTCCTGTACCGGGATCCCGACCACGCGCTGAACACGATGAACGGCGAGATCGGCCAGGAGATCGGCAAGTACCTCAACGAGAAAAACAAGCTCCACCTGGTTGCGTGGCAGTACGTCGGAACCCGCGAGCTGACTGCCAACCGCCCGGTGCGCACCCTCGCCGACCTGAAGGGCCTGAAGCTGCGCATGCCGCCAGCCCAGATGTGGGTCGCCACCTGGAACAAGACGGGGGCAGCCATCGCCAACGTGGCGTTCACCGAGTTGCAGCTCGCGCTGCAGACCGGCACGGTCAACGCCCAGGAGAATCCGCCGAACTTCATCATCGCGAACAAGCTGTTCGAAGTGCAGAAATACCTGATCCTGAGCGACCACTATCCGCAAATGCAGGCCTTCTTCATCGCCGATGCCAAGTATGCGGCGATGAAACCGGAGCAGCGCGCGATGCTGGAAGCTGCCTTCCAGGACACGGCCAAATGGACGTCCGAGCAGGCCAAGGCTGCGCAACAGACCGATATCCAGTGGCTGACCACGAAGGGCAAGGGCGGCATGGAACTGATCAAACCCGATTTCGCCGGCATCAAGGACCTCGTCAAGGATGTTCCACGCGAGATGATGGGCGAGGATGGCCCGAAGCTGCTCGCCCGCATCCAGTCCGTCAAGTAAGGTGAGCGACATCGCCGCGACCGGCGGAGCGATCGATCCCGGTCCGCCCCGGAAGCTCGCGTTCCTGGAAAAGGTCGCGGTGTTCCTGATCGGATTGCTGTTCGTGGCGCTGCTCGTCCAGGTGCTGCTGCGGCCGTTCGCCGTATCCTTTATCTGGATCGGCGAGCTCAGCATTCCGCTGTTCATCTGGATCGTGTTCATCGGCGCCGCGATCGCGTCGCGGCGCGGCGAGCATCCATATGTCGAGATCGGCTATCTCGCCGTTTCGCGACGCCTCTCGCCGGCTGGCCGGCGCTCGCTCGACGCGATGCTGGCGTTCGCGGCGCTGGTGTTCTATGCCGTATTCATAGCCGGCCTGGTCGGGATGACCGTCCAGACCTGGGACCACGTCCCCGGACTGCTGCCCGGCTACCGCGTGGGCTACCTCTATCTCGGGGCACTGGTCGGCGTGACCGGATGCATGGTCGCGACGTTCGGGCGGCTCGTGGCCCGGTGGCGGCACAGTGCCGATTCCCGACCACCGGATCCGCACGGCGATTCGGCCAGCATCATCTAGGTTAGACAGGCGCCGGCGCTGCCGGTCGAGGCGCCTCGTGCACTCCAACCCTCATTAGGAAGCGAAGCGATGCTACTCGGCGGTGCCGTACTGGTCATCCTGCTGCTCGTGGCCGTGGGATTGCCCATCGCGTTCGGCGTGGGTGGAGTCGCGCTGACTGCTACGGTGCTCGAGCTCGGCCAGCGCGTGCACCTGGTCGCCGCCCAGGTCATGGTCGATGGCCTGACGAGCTTCGTGCTCATTGCCGCGCCGTTCTTCATGCTGGCTGGCGAGATCATGAACACCGGGGGCATGACGCGGCGGATATTCCGGCTGGCCGCTGCCCTCGTGGGCCGGCTTCCGGGCGGTCTCGGCCAGGTGAATGTCGTCGCGAGCATGCTGTTCGCCGGCATGACGGGCTCGGCACTCGCCGAAGCGGTAGCGCTCGGTACCATGGAGATCAAGGCGATGCGCGAGCGCGGGTACGACGTCGAGATGAGCGCCGCACTCACCGCAGCATCCTCGACGATCGGCCCGATCATCCCGCCGAGCGTGCCGATGGTCATCTACGCGGCACTCGCCGGTGCGTCGGTGGGCCAGCTTTTTCTCGCCGGCATCGTCCCTGGCCTGCTGATGGGCCTGTCGCTCATGATCACTGTGTACATCTATTCCCGGATGGGCAAATGCCCGTCCCTGGGCAAGCAGCCCAAGGGCGAAGTGTGGGCCGCTGCGAAAGATGCGATCCCCTCGCTGATCAATCCCGTGCTGGTCGTCGGCGGGATCTATTCGGGCCTGTTCACGCCGACCGAGGCGGCGATCGTCGCGACGGCGTATTCGCTGCTGGTTGCGACGCTGTATCGGGAAATGACACTCCGCCACCTGCTCGACATCGTGGTGCGCGTGGTCACGACCTCGGGCGCGCTGTTCCTGCTGGTGGCGGCGACGACCCTGCTGGGCTGGATGGTGGCGCGCACCGGAGTCATGGCCCAGGTGGCGCTGTGGCTCAGCGCCGAGATCGCGAGCCCGACCGTCCTGATGCTGCTGCTGGTCGGCCTCTACATCCTCGTCGGTCTGGTGATGGAGCCGGTTGCGGCGATGATCCTGCTGGTGCCGATCCTGCTCCCGGCGATCAAGGTGCTGCAGATCGACCTGGTGCATTTCGGGGTGGTCACGGTGCTGGCGCTGGTGATCGGCCTCGTCCACCCGCCCGTCGGGCTGGTCATGTATGCAGTCGCCCGCATCGCCGAGATCCGGGTCGAGCGTCTGGCGATCGCGCTCGTGCCCTTCCTGATTCCGTTGTTCCTGGTGCTGCTGATCTGTGCCGTGTTCCCGAGTGTCGTCCTGTTCGTGCCTCACCTGCTGCGCAACCTGTGACCCCATGAAGATCGAACGCCTGACCACCACCGCCTACCGGCTCCCGCTGAAGGAGCATTTCATGTCGGCCAAGTACCTGATCACGCATCAGGAGCTGGTGCTGACCACGATCGAGACGGATACCGGCATCACCGGCACCGGTTGGTGCACGACGGTCGGGGTCGGCGGCCTTGCGATCAAGAGCCTGGTCGATGCGTATCTCGCCCAGCTCCTGGTCGGCGAGGACCCGCGCCACACCGAGCGGCTGTGGGAAATGCTCTGGGCGGACTGCCACTTCGCGGGGCCCGGCGGGCTGACCACGCTGGCGATCGCGACCATCGATACCGCGCTGTGGGACATCAAGGCCAAGTCGGTGGGCGAGCCGCTGCATCGGCTGCTTGGCGGCGGCCGCACCGAGGTCCCGGTCTACGCCAGTGCCGTGAACCTGCATCTGTCCAAGGACGCGCTGCTGGCGCAGGTCGAGGACCACCTGTCGCAGGGCTATTCGGCGTTCAAGCTCAAGATCGGTCGCAGCGACCCCGACGAGGACCTGGACCGCTGCCGCGCGGTGCGCAAGATGATCGGCAACAAGCGGGCATTGATGCTCGACGTCAACCAGAAGTGGCGGGCCGCCGAGGCCGTCCAGCGCTGCCGCGCATTCGCCGACATCAATCCGGGCTGGATCGAGGAGCCGATCCTGTCCGATGACGTGGCGGGGCATGCCCACGTGCGCGCCCATGGCCTGATTCCGGTTGCCGTCGGCGAGCAGCTTTGCAATCGCTTCGAGTTCTGGAACTACGTGCGCGAGCAGGCCGCGGATATTCTCCAACCCAACGTGTGGAAGGTCGGGGGCATTACCGAGTGGATGAAGATCGCGGCGCTCGCCCAGTCGGCGAACCTGCAGATCGCCCCGCACAATGCGCTGGAGCTCTCCCAGCACCTCGTGGCCGCCACGACCAACGGGTTCATGGTCGAAAAGATCTTCGGCAGCGACCTGTTCGACCTCGGTGCGACCCAGACACCGATTGAAGTGCGCGCGGGCAGGATCACGCTGACGGACCGGCCGGGGCATGGCGTCGACTTCGACGGACCCGCGCTGGCCGTGCATCGCCTCGACCACGACAGCATCATCCATCGCCAGGCCACCACGCACGCAGGCCTGTGAGCGGGCGACCTCGGTGACGGTTCGCAAGGCTGGCAGGCCTGGCCGGTCGCGTTGTCGACCCGGGGCGTGCGCCGGCGCGACCGGTGCACGCCCGCATCCGACCGCGGTAAGCGCCGCTGCGTAGCCGCGTGCGGGGCAATGGCCGCGTCGGCGCCGATAGCGGGTCGCGAGGTGGAGCGCGTGATCGATCCTGTCCCTTGCTGTGTGCCGCGCCGGCGCTACAGGGCGCCTGAGCCACGCGCTGGCAGGTGGCGCCCGCGCCACACGATGCCACCCGATCGACCTTACCTCGAACGCGAGCCCGTCGTCGCGCCTCCCGGGTGATCGCGCCGGCATGCGGCCTCGCCCGCACCAGGGTTGCCACGGCGCGCCATTGATGCGACTCTCCCTCGAGCGCAGCCGCGCTCGCAGAGAAGTTCCATCGGTTCGTCATTGGCCGCCTTCAACGATCTGGAGTTGCCGTGCGTGTCGCGACGTGGGTTGGCACGTTGTTCCTGCTGGCGCCGGGCGCACTGGGTGCGCCCGGGCCGGCTATCGCCCCGCAGCAACCATCGGCCGTCGTTTACGTAGCGCCGGTTGAGGGCCTCATCGACCTCGGTCTGGCGCCATTCATCCAGCGCGTGCTCAACGAGGCCACGGCGGCGGGGGCGGCCGCCGTCGTGCTGAACGTCAATACGTTCGGCGGGCGTGTCGATGCGGCCGTGCAGATTCGCGATGCACTCCTCAATGCCCGTATCCGGACCGTGGCCTTCGTGGACAAGCGGGCGATTTCGGCTGGCGCGCTCATCAGTCTTGCCGCCGAGAAACTGGTGATGACGGCAGGCGCGACCATCGGCGCGGCAACCCCGGTTCTGGCTGGCCAACCCGGGGCCGGAACGCAGCCAGCTTCGGAAAAAAGCGTTTCATACGTACGAAAGGAGTTCCGTGCCACCGCCGAGAGCCGCAAGCGGCCGCTGCTCATCGCCGAGGCGATGGTGGATGCCGATGTCGCGATCAAGGGCGTCATCGACAAAGGCAAGCTGCTGACGCTGACCACCGAGGAAGCCCTCAAATACAAGGTCGCCGATTTTCGTGCCGACACCCTCGAGGCCGCCCTCGACCAACTCGATCTCGGCGGCGCGGAAATCCTGCGCGTCGCCCCCAACTGGGCCGAGAACGTGGTTCGGTTCCTCACGAACCCGGTCGTGAGCTCGCTGCTCATCACGATTGCCATGCTGGGCATCATCCTCGAGATCCGCACGCCGGGTTTCGGCGTGCCCGGCGCCCTGGGCGTCGCCAGCCTGGCGCTGTTCTTCTGGGGGCACTGGCTGGTACAACTCGCGGGCTGGGAAGAACTGCTGCTCGCAGTCGCGGGTGTCGTCCTGCTCACGCTCGAGGTCCTGGTCATCCCGGGCTTCGGCATTGCCGGCGTGCTCGGCATCGCCGCCATCCTCGCCGGTCTGGTCCTCAGCCTGGTCGGACCCGGCGCCACGCCGACGTTCATTGTCGAGGCCACCCTGCGCGTCGTAGTCGCGCTGCTGGTCGCCCTGGTGGCAAGCCTCGCCTTGCTGCGGCTACTGCCGCGCCTGCCGTTCGGGCGTCGTCTCGTCCTGGAGCGCGGGCTCGCTGCGACGCAAGGCTACGCGTCCGCGCCGGCAAGCGACGCGGGACTGCTCGGCAAGCGCGGTCGAGCATCGTCGCCGCTGCGCCCGGCGGGTATCGCCGACATCGACGGTCAGCGCGTGGACGTGGTATCCGAGGGCGACTTGATCGACGCCGGACAATGCATCCAGGTAACCCGCGTCGACGGCAATCGCATTGTCGTGCGGCGCATCACCGACGTGAACGCCCAGGAGGACACATGACGGACATCGCTGCGGGACTCACCGGAGGGCTCGGATTACTGATCATGATCGTGGCGGGGCTTGCCCTCGTCCTCTACCTGGTGCCGATCCCGCTCTGGATCGCGGCCTGGGCGTCCGGCGCCTACGTCGGCTTGCTGACTCTCATCGGCATGCGGCTGCGACGCGTTCCACCGACCACGGTGGTCACCGCCCGGATCAGCGCGGTGAAGGCCGGGCTCGACATTTCCATCAACGACCTGGAAGCGCACTTCCTGGCGGGCGGCAACGTCGTCCGGGTCGTCAATGCCATGATCTCGGCCGACAAGGCGAACATTCCCTTGCCGTTCAAGCGGGCCGCCGCGATCGACCTGGCTGGACGCAACGTCCTGGAGGCCGTGCAGATGTCGGTGTTGCCCAAGGTGATCGAGACGCCGAAGATCGCCGCCGTCGCCAAGGATGGCATCCAGCTCATCGCCGTCTGCCGGGTCACGGTGCGGACCAACATCGACCGGCTGGTGGGGGGCGCCGGGGAAGAGACGATCATTGCGCGGGTCGGCGAGGGCATGGTGAGCACCATCGGCTCGGCGGTCACCCACAAGAACGTCCTGGAGAATCCTGATCACATCTCCAAGCATGTCCTGAGCAAGGGCCTGGACGCCGGGACCGCCTATGAGATTCTGTCGATCGACATTGCCGACGTCGACGTCGGCCAGAACATCGGCGCCAAGCTGCAGATCGACCAGGCCAATGCCGACAAGCAGATCGCCCAAGCCAAGGCCGAGGAGCGCCGGGCCATGGCCGTCGCACTGGAACAGGAGATGCGCGCGCGCGTGGTGGAGGCGGAAGCCGAGGTGCCGCGTGCCATGGCGGAGGCGTTCCGCCAAGGCAACCTGGGCATCATGGACTACTACCGCATGAAGAACATGCAGGCGGACACGGCCATGCGCGACGGGATCGCTGGCACCGGCGAAGAGCGCGGTGGCATCCCGAAGACGTAGCCGAGGACGGTCGTGAAGAATCCTTCCACGGAACTGATCTATGGCCTCGTCATTGTCGCCCTCGTGCTGTTTCAGATCGGCAGGGCGTGGCTTCGCAGACGAACGCAGCAGCGCGCGCCTGTCGACGACGCGCCGCCGTTGTACGCGCCACCCGACGCGGAGTCATTCGGCCGTTCGCGGACCACGCCGCCACCCGAATGGGCGCCCGAGACCCGGGTGACGACGGCGCCCGCGCGCGAGCCACCGGCCACTGCACGCGTGGCTCGGCATCCCGGGCGGGTCGCGCGATCGCTCATGACCGACCGCGGTGCCGTGCGCAACGGCATCGTTGCGATGACGGTATTGGGCCCTTGTCGGGCGCTGGAGCCGCAGGGTGGCGACCCCGCCGGTGGCGACCCCGGCGGGGGACCCCCGTAGCGCTGCACGTTGGAGTTAAAGTAATGGGGCGCGATCGCCCGACGCTCGCGCCGACTACGCCCCGACAGCATTCGGCGCGTCCCGCGCTGCGTGCGGTGCGCGCCCATTCCCCGCGACAATCGATCGCATCCGCCGCTATGATCCAACGCCGCCGCGCCTGCCTTGCCGTGTTGCTCCTGACGCTGGGACTCCCGGTCCACGCCTTCGACCTGCAAGGCCATCGCGGCACCCGTGGCCGGGCACCGGAAAATACCCTTGCAGCTTTCCAGCGTGCGCTCGAGATCGGGGTGACTACGCTGGAGATGGACGCGGCGATCACCGCCGATGGGGTCGTGGTCATCTCGCACGATCCGGCCCTCACGCCGGCCATCACCCGCGACAGCCGGGGTCAATGGCTGGCGGGGCCAGGGCCTTTGATCCGTTCGCTCACCGCGGCCGAACTCACGGCATTCGATGTGGGCCGGATCGATCCGGGCACCGCATATGCGCGGCAGTTTCCGGACCAGCGGCCCGTCGACGGCCAGCGGATCCCGACCCTCGCGGCGGTATTCGCGAAGGTCAACGAACTGGGGGCCGACGCCGTTCGCTTCGACATCGAGACCAAGATCTTTCCGAGTCGTCCGGACGATACCGTCGCACCGGAAACCTTCGTGCGGACGTTGCTCGACGTGATTCGCAAGGCCGGGATGACCGGGCGGGTGATGATCCAGAGCTTCGACTGGCGGACGTTGGCGCTGGTGCAGAAACTGGAACCGGGCATCGACACCGTCTATCTCACCGCCCGCACTCGCGACTTCGACACGCTGAGCGATGGCACGTGGACGGCGGGGATGCGGATCGAGGACTTTCCGAGCGTGCCGCACATGGTCAAGGCCGCGGGCGGCACGATCTGGTCGCCGGCATTCCGCAACCTGAGTGCCGACGCCGTCAGGATCGCGCACGCACTCGGCGTGAAGGTGATTCCCTGGACGATCAATGACGCGGCCGACGCCGACCGTCTGATCGAATGGGGTGTGGACGGCATCATCAGCGATTATCCCGACCGCATGCGCGAGATCATGCAGCGGCGCGGGATGGCGCTGCCGGCGCCGGTGGGCAAGCGCTGAAAGCCGGCGGCGGTCCAGGCCTGCCAACGCTCGCGCGGTCGGTGGCCGCTGCACTGACGCCCGGCCGCTGCACTGACGCCGGGCCGCTGCACTGACGCCCGGCCGCTGCACCGACGCCATAACGGGCGATCAGCGCGCGGCCACCCCGCCGCTGACGCGTCACCGCAAGGGGCGCGGAGCCATCCGGATGCATGCGGGCGGATGCAGGGCGACCGTTGGGACGGCCAAGCACCATCGGCCGGCGTACCGCGTTGCGCAGCCACGCGCCACCTCCTGTAGATTGCGAGCTTGGTCCGGCCGCCCACGGCGCTCGCAAATCCCGTGGCCGCGCCTATCGCCAACGCCCGTCTCCAAGGAGCCGTCATGAACGCCAGAACTGCCGTTGCGCTGTGGCTTTGTTGTGCCGCGTTCGCGGTCCACGCCGAGGATTCCCGTCTCGACCAGGTGATGAAGAGCAAGGAACTGCGGATCTGTACCCCAGGCGACTACAAGCCCTTCAGTCTCGCCAGGCCCGATGGCGCCTTCGAGGGCCTCGATGTCGATCTGGTCAAGGCGATGGCCAAGTCGCTGGATGCCGAACCGAAGTTCGTCAAGACGAGCTGGACCAAGCTGATGGACGACTTCGTCGACAAGTGCGACATCGCGGTCGGCGGCATCTCGGTGACCGTCGATCGGCAGAAGCGCGCTTTTTTCAGTGCTCCCTACATGGTCAACGGCAAGGCGCCCATCACCAAGTGCGAGAACGTTGCCCGGTTCCAGACCGTGGCCGACATCGACAAGCCCGGAGTGACGGTGATCGAGAACCCGGGCGGCAGCAATGAGCGCTTCGCCCGCGCGAACTTCAAGCAGGCCAGGATCGTCATCTTCAACGACAACACCACCATCTTCGACGAGATCCTGAAAGGCAACGCGGACGTGATGATCTCCGAGTCCGTCGAGACCATCGTGCAGGCGAAACTCCGGCCGGGGCTCTGCGCGATCAATCCCGACAAGCCGTTGCAATACGGCGAGATGGGGTACCTCCTGCCCCGTGGCGACGGCACCTTCAAGGCGTGGGTCGACCAGTGGCTGCACCTCGCCAAGGCAACGGGCGATTACGACCGGACGGTATCGCCTTACCTCAAATAGAATTCCGCCGGCAACTCGGTGAAGGTCACCACGCTGTCGCGGAACTTACGGGGTCGGCCAATCGCGCCATGCGGACGAGCCGTGGTCCTACCCACGAACGTCCGGGTCGCCGCTGCGTGTTCGCGTGCGCGTGCCTCAGCATCGCCTCGAGTTGTCCCACCCAAAGGAGACTGGAATGAATACTCGGGCATGGGTTGTTTGCGCGGCATTGGTTCTGGGTGCCGCACCTGGCATCGCGGCGGCGAAGGGTTGCGTCAAGGGCGCTGCCGTCGGAGGTGTGGCGGGCCACGTCGCCGGCGGGCACGGCATGGCAGGCGCCGCAGTCGGTTGCGCGGTCGGCCATCACCGCGCCAAGGTGAAAGCCAGGCAGGAGGCTGCGGCGACCGCGGCGGCTCCGGTGCAAACGCCGGCTGCACCCGCGCCGACCAACGTCAAACGCTGATTGGGTCGCGCGTACCGGACCGGCTGCACCTGCACGCCTGTCCGGCACCGCCGGAGGTGGGCGGCGGCTCGCGGATGCCTCGCGTTATCCGCGCCCATTGGCGTGAACGCGGGAATGCAACGGGGCGCGCCATCGCGGTGACCATCGCAGCGCGATGGAGGACCCTCGCGCCTGGGCAGGTGACTACCCAACCACGGTGTGGACCTCAGGCGACCGGGTGCAGCACGCGTTGCAGGAAATCACGGGTGCGCTCCTGTCGCGGATTCTTGAGGATCTCCGACGGCGGCCCTTGTTCCAGGATGCGGCCGTGATCGAGGAACAGCACGCGGCCGGCCACCTCGGCGGCGAAGCCGATCTCGTGCGTCACCACGATCATGGTCATGCCTTCGCGCGCCAAGGTGAGCATGACGTGCAGCACGTCACCCACCAGTTCCGGGTCGAGGGCGCTGGTGGGCTCGTCGAACAGGATGACCTTCGGCTCCATCGCGAGCGCACGGGCGATCGCGACCCGCTGCTGCTGTCCGCCCGAGAGGCGCTCCGGATAGGCATCGGCCTTCTCGGCGAGGCCGACCTTTTCGAGCAGCGCCATCCCTCGGGCACGCGCCTCGCCCGGCGCGACGCGCTTCACGTGCACGGGCCCCTCGACGACGTTCTCCAGCGCGGTCCGGTGCGGGAACAGGTTGAAGCGCTGGAACACCATGCCGACTTCGGTGCGCAGCGCATGGATGGTCGGCGCGTGCCGGTCGACCCGCACGCCGTCGATGGTGATGTCGCCGCGGTCGTACGACTCGAGTCCGTTGATGCAGCGCAGGGCGGTCGATTTCCCGGACCCTGATGGGCCGATGATGCATACCACCTCGCCCTGATCCACATGAAGCGAGAAATCGTCGAGCACGACGTGGGGGCCGAAGGCCTTGCCGATGCGGTCGACGTCGATCATTTGCGGCCGAACTTCTTCTCGAGGCGGTGTGCGAGATAGGTGAGCGGCAAGCTCATCGCCAGGTAGAGCAATGCCACCAGGGTGAACACCGTCATGTTCTTGAACGTGGAGGCTGCGATGAGCTGCCCGCCCCGGGTGAGTTCGGCGACGGTGATCGCCGACGCGATCGACGAGTCCTTGAGCATCATGATCATGGTGTTGCCGTAGGGCGGCAGGAACACCCGGATGGCCTGCGGCAGGATCACCCGGCGCATGATCATCGGCGGGCGCATGCCCAGCGTCTGTGCGGCCTCGATCTGGCCGGGCTCGACCGACTGGATGCCGGCGCGGAAGTTCTCCGCCTGGTACGCCGAGTAGGCGACGCCAAGGCCGATCACCCCGGCCTGAAACGCGGTGAGCTGGATGCCGAGCTCGGGCAGCACGAAGTAGATGTAGAACAACTGCACGATGATCGGGATGCCGCGGATGATGGTGATGAAGGTCACCGCCGGACCACGCAGGAAGACCGAAGGGGACAGGCGCAGCAGCGCCCACACCAGGCCCAGCACGGTGGACAGCACCAGGGCGAGCAGCGTCAGCTCGATCGTGACCACGCATCCCTGCAGCAGGATCGGCAGGAAATCGCGGGCGTTGTCGAGGAACTGCGACATGGCGTGGGGGCTGCCCTGGGGGTTATGGTGCAAGCGGCGAGACGCCACCGGGGCGCGAAGCTGCCGCCGGTGGCGCGGATGCGCCGGGCGAAGCCGCCCTTGCCGCCTAG
>JBDTWB010000089.1:0-15374 GCA_040006895.1 Casimicrobiaceae bacterium
CTACCCTCGTTTCACTCTGTGGCACGCCGCTGCGAGTTCCAAAGTCAGCCGATAACGGTGCCGGCAGCCGAGCAGGCGCGGGCAACATTGGAGCGCGTAGTAGCCGCCCACGGTGGAGTTGCCCCCCTTGCCTGACCAGCCATCCGCGCCATCCGCGAATCCGAGCCCGACCCCAGCCTGCGCATCACCGACGGTGCCGGGACGTACCTGGAGGTTGCCCCAGCGGCGGTAAGTGGTGGCGACTCAAGTATCGGACGCCCGGCGCCGGGAAGCGTGTATCGCTCGGCGTATCCCCGGACCTGGCCCGTTCCAAATCCTGTTATGTGCCGTGGTGACGACGGACACGTCAGTGAAGCTGTTCACTTGGTTGAGCCGCCAGCCACCTTGGGCGCGCCGCGTCCCGCCTCGCCCGTACGCGCGTGGAAGTCGCGGTTTATGGCCGCGACGAGCGGGCTTGCGGTGTCCGGTCGAAACCCCCGGACATTTTGCGGCGCCCCCTGGGGCAGGCGCATTGTTGCGAGACGCCCAGGGATTGCGACGCGCAACAACAGCCAGAGGCGAACCTGGCATTTGCGTGGCGGTACGCTTCATCTGGCAGCGTACCGATCGCATCACGGATGCCGCCCGATGGCTACGCCGGCTGCGGCGTTTTGCAGCGTCGCTATTGTCGCCATACTGCGTGCCCGAGGGGCCAACATGTTGCTGGGATTCACGGTTCCCACTGCCCTGCGGCAGGTTGCTATTCGGGCTTGGCGCCGGAAGCTCGCACTATCGGGTGCATCCTCTTGGCCTCGGCGCTGATCATTTCCGCCATCTGCTCCGGCGTGCCGCCGACGACCTGGTAGCCAAGATCGCTCATGCGCTTCACGAAGGTCGGAGCCTTGACGGCGTTCTGTCCAGCGGCGTTCAGCTTCGCGATGATTGGCTTCGGCGTCCCCGCCGGCGCAAGCAGGCCGATCCAGACACCGGCCTCATAGCCGGGGAGTCCCGATTCCGCCAGGGTCGGCAGGTCCGGAAGAATTGCGGAGCGCGTCGATCCGGTCGTGGCGAGGGCGCGCAGCTTGCCCGCGCGGATCTGAGGGAGCGCCGACGGAATGTTGTCGAACATCATGTCGATGCGCCCGGCGATGAGGTCGGTCAGCGCAGCAACGCTGCTTTTGTACGGCACGTGCGTCATGTCGACGCCAACCATGTTCTTGAACAGTTCCCCGCCCATGTGCACGGACGTACCGACGCCCGCCGATCCGAAAGTCAGCTTGCCCGGCTCCTTCTTCGCCAGCTCGACGAGCTCCTTGACCGACTTTGCATTCAGCGACGGATTCACCACCAAAACATTACTGACATTCGCGAAGACGATGATCGGCTCGACGTCCTTGTTCGGGTCGTGTTTCAGCATGTTCGCGTATAGGACCGCGGCGATGCCGTGCAGGCTGCTCGCGGTACCGAGCAGGGTGTAGCCGTCGGGCTGCGAGGACGCGAACGCCTCGAAGCCAATCGTCCCGCCCGCCCCCGTGCGGTTCTCCACGACCATGGCCTGTCCGAACTGCTTGGCCATCTCGTCGACTGCGACGCGCACCACGATGTCCGCCGCGCCGCCGACGCCGTAGGGCGTGATGACCCGGATCGGCTTCCCGGCCGGATATTCCTGCGCGTGAACCGCGAGTGACGCAAGCACCAGGAGCAGGAATGGGAGAATTCTTGCAATGCGCATCGTGTACTCCCGAATGTCTAGTGTGGACCCATGCTGGAAGGATAAAGCTCGGCGCGCAGCGCTTCCAGCTCTTGGAGATTGGGCAACCCGCAAGTGCGCGTGCCACGCTCCAACTCCTTCACCTGTTTCATGAGCGCCTCGTTGAGCGGCATCGCGATGCCGTGCCGGCGCCCTTCGCCGATCACCCAGCCCACCATGTGGTCAATCTCGGTTGGGCGCTTGCGCACCGCGAGATCGCGCCAGGGGCCGGAGCGCACCTTGATCTGACTGCGCGTCTGGTCGGCGAAGCGATTGAGTACGGCGCGTGCCTCAAGCTCTTCGGCGCCCGTGCGCGGCCTCAGCTTCAGCGGCTCGAAGGCGCCGAAGCTCTCCAGCTTCACGCCCGCAGCGAGCGCCACGCCGACGCCCTCACCGACGAGGGCCGTTAGGAGCGGCTGGTAGCGCTCGTCGCCGAACGTGTCGGCGAAGGTCTGATCACCGACCGCCTGGGCGAAAAGCAGCGAGCAGTCGATTTGCTTCGACCAGAGATACCCGGCAATGTTATCCGTGATGAGCGCGTTCACCGAATGCGAGAGCAGTTGCTGAATGCGGCTCAGGCGCTCGCGGCGGCGACCCTGGCCGCGTTCGCCCTCGGCCCGGCCCTCAAGCTCGCCGATCCAGATGTTGCCAAAGCCGCCTTGCTCGATATGCCCAGGTCCCTGCCAGTCGGCAGGGAAGCTCACGAAGGCGCCGACCACGCGTTCCTTACCGAGACGCTTCGCGATCGCTGGCGGATTCATGCCGTTCTGCAGCGAGACCACCACCGTGTCAGGGTCGGCGAGTGGCACGATGCTGTCGAGTGCGCCTTCCGTGTCCTGCGATTTCACGGCGAGGAAAACGAGTCGCAGGGGACCTTTCAGGTCCTTGGGCAGCACGGATCGAGCAGGTATCTTGAGCGACGTCGAGCCGCTGATCCGTAGCCCGGTCGCATTCATTGCCTCGACGTGCTCGATCGCCTTGTCAACGAAGAGCACGTCCTCGCCGGCGCTCGCCATCGCGGCGCCCACGACGCCGCCGATCGCGCCTGAGCCGTAGATCGTGATGGTCATGGCTGTGGCATCGCGCAGCACCCCGAGGGTCCGACACCCGCGGCGCTCCCCGCGCCGGTGATCAACGGTGGATTCATCCGAGGCGAGTGCGGTGTTCGCATATGTCTTCCGGCTCGCCGACGACCATCGACGGTTGAAGAACACGAGACGCGTACCCGGGGCATTGCTTGACGCATCGATCAGACCGAGATCCCATATGCTCTCCCTGCATGCCTGCGTCCGCGATTGACGTTCTCACAAAGCGCCACCGTATGCCCGATGACCTGCCCGATTCTGCGGACCAATCATAACTTGAGGCGGTGGCTCCCGCCGACGAAGCGGGGAGCTGATGGCGAAGGTTCGATTTCCGAAGAGCAGATGATTGCCATTCTGCGTGATGCGGATCGTAGTTCGGTCGCGGCGGGTGCTGGGGGCGGTGGCGACTCAAGTGCAGGATAGCTGGTGCTGAGAAGCGCGTCTCGCAAGGCGTCTTCCTCGATGTCGCACTAGGCGCAGCGCGCGCCCGACGCGACGAGCGACCTTCGCAGCGTCATCCCTTGAATCCGATGCTCCAATGCGTGCCGTCGCAAAACGGCTTGTGCCTGGAGGCCCCACAGCGACACAAGGTGTAATGCTCGGTCGAGGCGCCCTGTGCCCACGCCTGCCCGGACAATAGGACGCCACCCACGACGGCGTACGGGCCGTCCGTGGTGACCGTGATCGACGGATCCCGCGGTCGATCGACGCCTTCGACCCCATCCAGGCTGTAGCTCAGCGCTCCCGACGGGCACCCATCGACCGCGGCGACGATGGCCTCGACCGTGGCTACGGCGGGATCGATCCAGGGCTCGCTTCCGTACTTGAACACCGAGGCCAGGCGATCCGTGCAGAGCCCGGAATGGGCGCAGATCGCCCGGTTGTCGTGGATGGTGATCCTGGCCGCCTGGTAGCTCTCCCGTCGATCCGTGCCCGTCTCCCCCAGCCTCTCGCCGGAGAAACCGTTCCTCTTGTGGGTGCCGTCGCAGAAGGGCTTGCTGCCGGAGCCACCGCACCGGCAAAGCATCATGACGGGCTTGGTATCGATGTGATGCCCCTGCCCGTATTCGAAATTTTCGAGCTCACTCACGCGGTATGGGCCGTTCGGCGTGCACTCGATCCTGGGTCGTTCACTCAAGGCGGACTCCTCTGCTGTAACTGTTTTGAGTGCTGACGAAATACGCGGGCCTGCCGGCCACTGCGCCGGCGGGCCGGGGATATCAGCGGTCGCAGTGCGATGCTACGCCCCGCGAGGGCGCGAGGGCGATGACATCCTGGCAAGCGACCCTGCGCCGTTTTCTCGCAATCCCTCGCCCCCGCAGGTACGCGCTTGACAAAGCCGCTGCCTCGATCAATACTAAACCTTATGGTTAACCGTATCGAAGACCCCCGCCTGGATCTCGTCTTCGCGGCCCTCTCCGACTCCACGCGCCGCGAGGTGTTGACGCGGCTCGAGGGCGGGAGCTTCACGGTGACCGAGCTTTCGCTGCCGCACGACATGTCGCTGCCCGGCTTTATGAAGCACCTGGCCGTGCTCGAAGCTGCCGGGCTGATCGCGCGCTCGAAGGAAGGGCGCGTGGTGCGTTGCGAGCTCGACGCCGCGCCGATGCAAGCGGCTGCCGAGTGGATCTCTCGCTACGAGCGTTTCTGGACCGATCGGCTCGATGCGCTCGGCCGCTATCTCTACCATCAGGAGGAACTGGCACCATGCAAGACACCCAGGACTCGAAAGCAACCCAGCTCAGCATCCACCGCACCTACCCCGCGGCCCCCGAAAAAGTCTGGCGTGCGTGGACCGAGCCGCACGCGCTGAGCCAGTGGTTCGGCCCCGGCGAGAGCCCCTCGGTCAGCGTGGCCGAGATCGATTTGCGTGTCGGTGGTCGTTATCGCATCGCGTTCGGCACGCCCGGTGGCGAGACGCATGAAGTCTCGGGCGAATACCAGGAGGTGGTGCCGAACCGCCGGCTGGTGTTCACCTGGGCCTGGAAGGGCACGCCCGACCGCGTCTCCCGCGTCAGCATCGAGCTGAAGCCGGCGGCCGAAGGCACCGAGCTCAGCTTCGTGCACGACCGCTTCTTCGACGCCAAGGCACGCGACAACCACGCGCGCGGCTGGCCGCCGTTCTTCGACAACCTCGGCGCGTTTCTTCGCTCGTGACGGCGTTGCTTCGCTAGTGACTGCGTTGCTTCGCTCGGAACTTCAAGGCTCTAGGAGATCGAACCATGCAACACCCCACCGTCAGTCGAGAGGAATGGCGTGCAGCCCGGCTCGGGTTGCTCAAGGAGGAGAAGAAGCTCACGCGGCGCAGTGACGAGCTCGCGCAGCGACGGCAGGCGCTGCCGTGGGTTCGCATCGACAAGGAGTACCGATTCGAAACGGGTGAAGGGAGCGTTTCGATGGCCGCCCTCTTCGGAGGGCGTTCGCAGCTCCTCGTATACCACTTCATGTTCGGGCCCGACTACGTGGCCGGATGTCCGTCGTGCTCGGCGATCGCGGACGGGTTCGACGGCTTCGCCGTCCACCTGGCAAACCACGACGTTGGGCTGTGGGCGGTGTCGCGTGCGCCGCTCGCAAAACTACACGCGTACAAGCGGCGCATGGGATGGCAGTTCCCATGGGCGTCCTCGTTGGGTAGTGACTTCAATTTCGACTTCGAGGTGTCGTTCACCGAGGAACAACAGCGCGAGGGAGGCATCGAATACAACTACCGGCGCGAGCCGGCGATGGACAAGCCGGCGGCAGACGAGCCGCTCGCGGGAAAGACCGTTCGCGGTTGGCAGGAGGCCGGCGAGCAGGGCCCGGTTGCACAGATCGCGGCCACGACGGGCACAGACGTGGCCGCCTACACGCGCGAGCGGCCGGGCATGAGCGCGTTCGTGCTCGAAGACGGCGTTGCCTACCATACCTATTCCGCTTATGCGCGGGGATTGGTCGGCCTTTGGGGCATGTACCAGTGGCTCGATCGCGCCCCCAAGGGACGTAATGAGACCGGCATCTGGTGGCGCCGCCACGACGAGTACGACCAGCGCTGAACCCGCTGCACGTGCGGCGGCAGTTTGCGGTTGTCTTCCGTCGGGCGGTAGCGACCATTGGCTTCAGCGCACGATGGCGGATCCCGATCCGCCCGATACCGATCCCCACCGAGGACAAGATGATCGGCGATCAATCCCTCAAGGTGTTGGCGCTGGAAATCTGAGAGTCCGTGGAACGACGGTTCGCGCCTACCTAAATGACCCCCTGCGTCAAACCGCTCTCCCCCGCCACCTGGCCAGACTTCGGCGCGCGCGTAGAGGTGCCTAACGGCGTGTGGGGTGGCTGCTGGTGCGTGGGGTTTCACCCGGAAGGCGTCCGCCGCGGCGGCACGACAGCGCAGACGACCGAGCTCTGCGGCCGCGCACCGCTCGGCGCGTCGTAAAAGCCTGGGCGTATGTGCGCAAGTTGCGGCTGGCGGAAGCCGTCGAGGCGCTCGCACGAGGCCAGCGGCCGCGCGAGAGTCGCCGAGGGAGCGCCGCGCGGGTCACGTAGGAGCAGGGAACGCGTCGGCTAAGCCATGGTCTTCCCGTAATCGCGGGCGCGGCGCGGCGGCGCGGGCTCGCACCACCGGAGCGATGGATGCCCTATTACGCCGTCAACGACTTGCCCAAAGACCGGGTCGATCCGTACAACCCGCATCAGAAAAACGCCTTACTCAAGGCCCGTACCAGCGCCTACGACGTGTGCGGCGGCGACCAGCACCGCGCCTTTGCGGTCACGCCTGCCGCCGCGAAGCGCGCAGGCGAGGGTCCGGGACCGGGTTCGCGATGGCTCGTGTACGCTTGGCCCGCGTGAAGATCGCAACGTTCAACATCAACAGCGTCCGCAACCGATTCGAGCGGCTGACGGAGTGGCTTGCCGAGTCGCAGCCAGACGTCGTGTGCCTGCAGGAACTGCGGATCTACCACGAGGAATTTCCACTCGAGGCGATCAACAATGCAGGCTACGGCGCGCTATGGCAGGGGCAGAAGCCCCGCTACAACGGCGTGGCAATCCTGGCGAAGGGCACCGACCCCGTGGAGGTGCGGCGCGGGCTGCCGGGGGATCCGGACGATCTACAGGCTCGTTATCTCGAGGCGGCAGTGGACGGCGTTGTCATCGGGTGCCTGTATGCGCCCAATGGCAATCCACAACCCGGTCCCAAGTTCGACTACAAGCTCCGCTGGCTCGAGCGCCTTCACGAGCATGCGCGGATCCTGCAGTCGTCGGGCGTTCCAGTGGTGCTCGCCGGAGATTACAACGTTGTGCCGACGCCGCGCGACATCTACCCGACGACATCTTACGACAAGGACGCGCTCGTGCAGCCCGAGAGCCGCGCGGCCTTCCAGCGTCTCGTCGAGCAGGGATGGACGGATGCCATCCGCGCGAAGCACCCGGACGCACGCATCTACACATACTGGGATTACATGCGCAAGCGATGGGAGCGCGACGCGGGCCTGCGCATCGACCACCTGCTGCTGAACCCGCCAATGGCAAAGCGCCTCGTCGACACGGGTGTCGACAAGGCTGTGCGCGGCCGGGCCGGCGCGAGCGATCACGCACCGGCGTGGATCACCGTGCGCTGATCAGTTGCGCTGCATCCCGCACGATCCGAACGTTGCCCGAGTCCAATCGGCCGGCGAAAAGAACAGCCTCCTGGCCGGTCGGCACAGATGCCGCTACCCCTCGAGGAGCTGCGTTGTCGCCCGGCACCGCAGGGAAAGTCCGCGAGACGCCTGGCATGCACGCGTGTGCTCCGATCAGCCGGCGAATCGGGACTACCTGCTGTAGCGCGCCTTAGCGTCGCTCACACAGGAGTCCTTGGCAGCCCCGCCCAGCAAGTTGCACTTTTCGAGCGCAACTTTGTAATCGGCGTCGCTCTTTTCCTCCGCGACGTCCCTGCGGACCTCGTTCATTTTCGCAGCGGCCTCGGCGTCGGCCTTAGCCTTGCGCCGGGCCGCGGTGGCCTCGGCCACACAGACGCTTTTTTCGTTGCCGGTGCGCGCATCGCAGCGGGCCTTCGCCACGCTGTAGTCTGCATCGACCGCCGCGAGGCGCGCGTTGCGCACCGCCTTTTCGCTGTTGCGGTACGACGCCTCGGCTTCGGCCTTGCGCTTGGCTTCAAAAGCCTTCGCTTCTGCAACGCAAACGTCCTTGCCGTTGCCCGAGAGCTCGTCGCATCGACCGCGCATGGTCTTGTACTCCGCCGCCGCGCGGTCGCGGGCGGCGTTGTATTCCGCCTTGGTGATGCCGGCCGCGTCGCCCACGGTCGCAAGACCGGTGGCGAGAACGAAGGCCAGGACTGCATGGCTACGGATTGGATCGAACATTGGGATCTCCTCGAGCGAGTGGGTGGCAACACGTGGGAAGCGAGCACACCCACCGCGTAAGCACGACGAATGCCAGGACGAAACCAATCGGGCAGGCAGTATTTACAACTCGGCATGCCAGCCGAATGCTGGCGGCGCCTGCGTCCGTCAGCCTCCGCGCGGCGGGGCAACGTTGCCCTTGCGATGTCCGTACGTACGCCCGGAATGGCGGGGCGTTGCGCATGCCAGGATCGCGGGCATCGGATTGCGCCCGCTCGGCAACGATCGGTAAACCCTGGCAAGAGGAAATCCCCCGCGGCGCAGGCCCATCAAGGCCGGCGCAAGGTTCCCGGGCCCATGCAAAAAATGCGCAGCGCTCGCCCTCCATGCTCCCGGCCAGCGGCACGCGCAGCGGCCAGCGGCGCAACAGGGTTCGGATCGGTTTGGGCGATGACGCTGCCGTTGAGATCCATGGGGATCCGCTGGACCGATGCGATGGCGTTGGTCAAGCAGGCGACTTGCATGTAGATGAGCTGCGACGCAGCATGGCATGCCGGCGGCGGCGAGCAGTCGACCAGGCGCGAATACCTGTACAGGAACCAGGCACCCGCCACGCCAGGGGGTCCTGCCACCGGTGCGGCGGGATCGACGTCGACCGAGACGCTCGGCAAGAACACCGGGCCACCGCCGGAAAGCTCGACCCATTTTCAGCAGCGCTATCCGGGACGGTCATCGCTGCGATGAGCGCGAGCGCGGTCCCCGTGGGCCTCGCGATGCGTTCGGGTCCGAGCTTGCGGGGCGTCAAGGGCAGTACCGGATCCACGGCGTGTCAGGACGGCCTGCGGGTGGTGAGTGATGCGTTCGGCTTCGGCCCGCGATCGCCACCCCAGCGCCCCTTCAACAGGGTCACCGAACCAAGCGTCAGCGCGATGGGAAGGGGCAGCACCAGCACGGCCGCGAGCCAGCCCCAGGCATAGTCGCCATCGAGAACCCAGGTGGCGAGACCTATGAGGCCAACGCAGACCATCGTCGCGACATACGCGGCTCGCCGCATGTCCCGGATCAGGAGAGCGCATCCGATCCCGGTCACGACGGGGAGCAGGACCAACCACAGGAACGGCCTCATGGCCGTCTCCGGCAAGGCAGACGGCCTAGCATGTGCCCGCGCATGGCCCCGGTCAAGATCGTCGGCGCGGGCCCATGACGTCGCCACACCGATGGCAGGGTTCGGCAACACGTGCAGAATCGTACGCATGTCGCCCCCGATGATTCCCGGCTGGCTCGAACGGATGGCCCCCCGCTGCTGGTACGCGCTATCGGGCGACCGGCCGGACCTGCATTTGCAGGCAACGCCACCGGGCACGCGCTACCTGCGGGATAACGATCCGGCACGCGATCCCCGGCTCAATCCACCGGGGAGCCTCCGGGAGCGCGTGCGCCACCTCCTTGGTCGGGCCCCTAGGCCCCCGTGGCATGGATCGGTTGGATTCGCTGCGATCACCGAAGCCTGGAACAGTGCGGTCTATGCCTCGGGATTGGGTGCCAGTGGCGCCATGGTGGTGTTCGGCGGTGGACACAATGACTACTTCGGCTCCGACATGCACGCATTCGATCTGGAAACGCGCGAGTGGCGCCGGGTCTCGGATGGCTTCACCGCCGGAAGCGACCGGGACTACGGGGAGGGCGCTGTCTATCCGGACGCCGTGTATCCCGACGGATCGCCCCTTCCGCCGCACACCTATGACTACGTCCAGTACGATCCGGTCAGCAACGATTACCTGCTGCTCAAGGGACAGACGGAACTGGGGCGCGCGGTCAAGGCCGTCCCCATACCGCATCTGTTCAACTTGACGACACTGCGCTGGCGGCGCGGACCGCAGCACCCCACGGCCATACTCAATTCCGCGGGCTGCACGACGTGGGATGCATCGCGGCGCGTGTTGTGGGGACATTCCGGCGACGATGCCGGCGGCAACGCGTTCGTCGGCTTCCATCCGGATGGCGCGAATCCCGATGGAACCTACGGCGCCTGGTCCTCGCGCCACCCGAACAAATTTCCTGGCATGGCCAACCACAACGCCATGCAGATCGTTCCGGGCGGCGACGTGATCGTGGTGTCGGTGCACGCAGCCAACGCGCTCTTCACGCTCGACCCCGCCGATCCCGCGCGGCCTGCCCTGCCCCTGGCGGCAGAGGGTGAAAAGCCCGCCTTGCATCCTTTCGCGTCGCTGCAGTACCTCCCGGGTAGCGATCGGCTGGTGTACTTCTCGCCGCTCGATGCAGGGACCATTCATACCATTGCGCCAGCGGATGCATCGCATCCCAATGCCGGGCGCTCCACGTGGCGCTGGACCGCGCACCGTCCGGTTCAGGAGGCGTCGAGCCTCGCCATCACGGCCCACGATGCACACTCCCCAGGCAGCCGGGCGCACGCTTTCGGCCGATTTCGGGTGGCGACGTTCGACGGTATCGAGATCGCGATCCTGGTGCGGAGCTACGACGCTCCGGTCCTTGCCTGGCGGTTCGACTAATCCAACCATGTAGTGCAAATGGCCGGCGTGTTCGATCGCCTCCCTGCTCCAGGCGCACCGCGCCTCAGCGAGCGTCTTGGAACCTGCGGAAGTCCGTCGTTGTCACTCGACCTCGTGACGAATACCATCGCCAGGAACGCGGCAACGCGGCCGGAATGCCGCTCAGGCAACCCGAACGGCGTGCGTAAACCAGGGGTCCCGTTGCGTGGACAACGCGCCTGGACAGCCGGTGCAACTTGCGATCGCATCCGAGAAGCGGCGAGCGTTCGGGCCAGGGCGCGGATGACTTTGGGCCTGTCGGTATCCGGAGTCGCGCCTCAGGCCGCCTGTCGCGGCGCGACCGTGCCCAAGGTCCGGATGGGAATGGGGTAGAGAACGTCGAGGGCCTCGCTGCCGCCGCCTGGCTGGACAATACGGACATGATGGCGCTGCAACTCGCGCGCATGCCGGACTCCGCAGCTATGCGCGATCATGTCGATCTCGCGGTTCATCGCGTTCGCGTAGTTGGCGACACGCGTGGCCTTGTCCGTGACGACCAGGCCGCGTTGCAGCCGCGGATCGTGGGTGGTGATACCGGTCGGGCACGTGTTGGTGTGGCATCGCAAGGCCTGGATGCAGCCGAGCGAGAACATGAAGCCGCGCGCGGTATTCACGAAGTCGGCCCCGCAGGCTAGCGCCCAGGCCGCGCGCGCCGACGTGACGATCTTGCCCGAGGCGACGACGCGAATGCGTTGCTTGAGCCCGGCGGCGACGAGCGCGTCGATTACCCGCGGGAGTGCTTCGTCGATGGAAAGCCCGACGTGGTCGGCGAGCGCCTGCGGGGCCGCGCCGCTACCTCCCTCGCCGCCGTCGATGACCAGGAAATCCGGAGCGTCGTCGAAGCCGCGCGCAAGCACCCGCTCGGCGAGCTCAGCCGCGAAGGACCGACCGCCGATCGCGGTCTTCACGCCGACGGGCTTGCCGGTGATGGCGCGGATCTGGGCAATCCGATCGAGCAAGTCGTCCATGTTCGCGATGTCGAGGTGCCGATTGGGGCTGATCGAATCGACGCCCGGGGGTATGCCGCGGATCTCGGCGATCAGGGGCGTCACCTTGCCACCCGGCAGGACGCCGCCCTTGCCCGGTTTGGCACCCTGCGAAAGCTTGATCTCGAAGGCGCGTACCGCGTCGTGCGCGGCCATCTGCCGCAACCGTGCGGGATCGAGATTGCCTCGACTATCGCGTACGCCGTACTTGGCGGTGCCGATCTGCATGACGACGTCGCAGTTACCCTCCAGGTGAAACGGTGAAAGCCCGCCCTCGCCCGTGTCGAGCCAGCACCCCGCCACGGCCGCCCCCCGCGACAGGGCACGTACCGCCGGTCCGGAGATGGCGCCGAAGCTCATGCCGCTGATGTTGACGAGCGAGCGCGCCGTGAAGGGTGCCTCGCAAAAGCCCTCGCCGATGACCAGCGGCGGGCTCGCCTCGAGCTCGGCTTCGAGCAATGGAAAAGGGGCGTTGACGAATACCAGTCCGCCGGGCGCGTGCAGGTCATATGTCGATCCGAAGCCGATGAGCCCGCCCTCGTTCTTGGCGAGCCGATAGACCCATCCCCGCGTCGCGCGGTTGAACGGCATCTCCTCGCGGTCGTTAGCGAAGAAATACTGCCGGAAGTATTCGCCGAGCTGCTCGAGACCGTAGCGCAGCCGTCCGACAATGGGAAAGTTGCGCAGGACGGTGTGCTTGTGCTGGGTGGCGTCGCGAACATACATCACCACCAGCACGAGCACGAGCGCCAGGCCCGCGAACGTGCCGAAGCCTATCTGGAGGATTTGAAGCACGTCGCTCATGGCTCCCCTCCTCTCGCCGGGCGTTCGCGGCGCCAGGCCGATTAATTGCGATCAGTCGCGATGACGGGCCATGCGCGACGTCGCGTCGTGCCGACGGGAGCGAAGCCCGGCCTCGGTAGTGCGTTTTCAGCAGGGACCGCGTCGCACCCGACTTGCGGATGGCGCACGCCGACGATCGCTGCCAGCCAACGAGTTATCGACCAGTGGGACACAAACCTGAGCGACGATGTGCCGCGCCCGATGGGGATCCCGGTCGGATCGAGCTCGAGGTGCATCCATGGCGAATGCCGGGCGACCGGGCTGCGAGCCCCTCGGGATGGCAGTGCCGGGCGCGGCGAGCAAGCACGTACCGGACCGGCGGCATCGCATGATGGTGACCGATGGTGCGCCGCATGTCGCCGCGGCTTGGCAACACCGTGCCCGGCGCGCGCCATACTGCAAGGCTATCGGTCCTCCCAGGGACGTAACCCCGGGCCGCAAATCGTCCCCGCGGCGGAACTGCGGCGGCACCTACGCCATGAGAAACTGGGCGATGCGCCTCACCCTGCGCCTCATCCTTCCCCTGGCCATTGGCCTTGCCGGCCTCGCCTGGGCCGTCGTGCCGCTGGTCGACCAGCTCACGTTCAAGTGGTTCGTGCGCGACCTCGACATCCGCGCCCAGCTCGTCGCCAGCACCATGGAGGAGCCGTTGGGCGATCTTCTGCAGGATCGCGTGCGCGACCGCATCAAGGAGCAGCGCATCCAGTCGTATCTCAACCGGATCCTGACCGACGAGCGCCTGTACGGCATCGCCTTCTGCGAAAAGTCCGGCACGCTGACCTACCGCACCCAGGGCTTTCCGGCCGACATCGGCTGCGCCCACGTCAGGGCCGAGGCGCAGCCCGGGCACGTCGTGCAGCACCCCAGCGGCCCGCTGCACCTGGCGGTGCGGCCGGTGAACGTCGACGGCAAGCGCGCCGGCGATCTCCTCATCCTGCACGACATGAGCTTCATCGAGCGCCGCAGCGCCGACACCAAGCGCTACGTCTATCTCCTGTTCCTGGCGATCGGCGCCGCGACGGCGCTCATCACGACGATCATCTTCCAGCTTTCCTGGCGCGGCTGGATCCGCGCGGTGAAGGGGCTCATTCGCGGCCATCGCAGCGCCACGCCGGATGCGGAGCAGGAAGCCGCCCACGCGCCGGAGCTCCTGCCGCTCGCCCAGGATCTGCAGGCGCTGGTGCGGGAGATCGACGACGAGCGCCGCGCCCGCGACGAGTCGCAGATGACCTGGGTGCCCGAGACGCTGCGGCAGATCCTGCACGAGGACCTGCGCGGCGACGAGATCATGATCGTCTCCAACCGCGAGCCGTACATCCACGTGCACGGCGCCAACGGCATCGAGATCCAGCGTCCCGCGAGTGGTCTCGTCACCGCGCTGGAGCCGGTCATGCGTGCCTGCTCCGGCACCTGGATTGCGCACGGGTCGGGCAGCGCGGACCGGGAGACGGTGGATGCGCACGACAAGGTTTCCGTGCCGCCGGACAACCCGTCGTATCGCATCCGGCGGGTGTGGCTCACCAAGGAGGAGGAAGCCGGGTATTACTACGGTTTCTCCAACGAGGGCTTGTGGCCGCTTTGCCATTTCGCGCACACGCGTCCGACCTTCCGGGCGAGCGACTGGCAGAAGTACGTCGAGGTGAACCGGCGCTTCGCGGACGTTGTGGTCGAGGAAGCGCGTACCGACAATCCGATCGTGCTGGTGCAGGATTACCACTTCGCCCTGCTGCCGCGGCTTATCCGACAGCGCTTGCCCGCCGCGACCATCATCACTTTCTGGCACATTCCCTGGCCCAATCCCGAGAGCTTCGGCATCTGCCCATGGCGCTCCGAGATCCTCGATGGGCTGCTAGGCTCGACCGTCCTCGGCTTTCACACCCAGTTCCACTGCAACAATTTCTTCGACACGGTGGCGCGCTACCTCGAAGCGCGGGTCGATCGGGAGACCTTTTCCATATCGTGCCTCGGCCAGCAAACCGAGGTCCGGCGCTATCCGATATCGATCGAGTGGCCACCTTCGGCGCTGCAGGACCAGCCGCCGGTGTCCAAGGCACGCGCCGACATCCGCGCCATGCTCAACCTGCCCGAGGACGCGAGGATAGGAGTCGGGGTCGAGCGCCTCGACTATACGAAGGGGATCCTCGAGCGGTTTGCCGCGGTCGAGCGGCTGCTCGAAATCTCGCCCGACCTCGTCGGCAAGTTCTGCTTCGTGCAAATCGCCGCGCCCTCGCGGCAGAGCATCGACGAGTACCAGAACTTCGAGGCACGCGTGCGCGTTACGGCCCGGCGCATCAACGACCGCTTCGGCCGCCCTGGCTACAACCCGATCGAGCTGCGCATCCAGCACCACGACGCCCGCGACGTGTTCCGCTTCTGCCGGGCGGCCGACTTCTGCATGGTGACGAGCCTCCACGACGGCATGAATCTCGTCGCCAAGGAATTCGTGGCATCACGCGACGACGAGCGCGGTGTGCTGATCCTGTCGCTCTTCGCGGGCGCATCGCGCGAGCTCGTGGATGCGCTGATCGTGAACCCCTACGACATCGAGCAGACCGCCGGGGCCATGGTCATCGCGCTCCGCATGTCGCCCGACGAGCAGCGCACCCGGATGCGCAGCATGCGACACCTGGTGCGCGAGTTCAACGTCTATCGCTGGGCCGGACGCATGCTGCTCGATGCGTCTCGCCTGCGCCAGCGCCAGCGCGTGCAGAACCGGTCGACGGAAGCCGCCCGGGTGATCCAGTACCGGCGTGCCTAGCCGCAATGGCGGCGGGCCCAGGCGCAAATGGTGGCAGACCCAGGCGCAAATGGCGGCGGACCCAGGCGTCAATCGCGGCGGG
>JBDTWB010000090.1:0-15280 GCA_040006895.1 Casimicrobiaceae bacterium
TCGTCCCTGCGGTCACACACCTACGCCTCCGTGCTGTCCATCCACGCCCTGTCGAAATCGTATCCCGGAGGGGCGAACGCCGCACGCACGCTCTTCGCCGGCGTCGAGCTCGTGCTCGAGCCCGGTGACTACGTCGCCGTGATGGGGGAATCGGGTGTCGGCAAGTCCACGCTGCTCAACCTGATCGCCGGCCTGGACGCGCCCGATACGGGCTCGATCGTGCTGGATGGTCGGGAGTTGGTCGGCCTGGGCGATGCTGCGCTCACTCGCGTGCGCCGGGCCGGCATGGGCTTCGTGTTCCAGGCGTTCCACGTGCTCCCTTACCTGACGGTGGCCGACAACGTGGGGTTGCCCCTGGTCCTGCTCGGCACCGCGGCCGCAAGGACCCGGGCGGAAGCCCTCGCCACCCTCGACGCGGTGGGCCTCGCATCCCGCGCCCACAGCATGCCGCGCGAGCTGTCCGGCGGAGAGTTGCAACGGGTCGCGATCGCCCGGGCGCTGGTGCATCGACCGCGCCTGGTGCTCGCCGACGAGCCGACCGGCAACCTCGATCCGGAATCGGCGGCGCAGGTCGCGGCACTGCTGCGCGCCCGGATCAAGGCCGGCAGCGCGGCCGGGATCCTGGTGACCCATTCCCGCGCGGCCGCGGCGACTGCCGACCGGGTGCTGACCCTCACCCCGGGTGGCCTCGTGCTGGCCGCGGAACCCTGACGTGGCCGCGGTCTCGACCCTGCGGTGGGTGCTCGCGGCCTCCGTGGCGCAGGATCGCCTGCGCACGCTCCTGGCGGTGCTCGCGATTGCCCTCGGGGTGGCGCTGGGCTTTGCCGTGCAGATGATCAACCGCGCGGCCGTCAACGAGCTGGCGCGCGGGGTGCAGGCCCTGGCCGGCGAGGCCGACCTGCAGGTGCGCGGCGCGCGCGGCGGATTCGACGAGGCGCTGTATCCGGTCCTGGCCCGCTACCCCGGCGTGGCCGTGGCGAGCCCGGTGGTCGAGGTCGATGCACGCATCGCCGGCACCGACGAGAGCCTGCGCATCGTCGGCCTGGACCTCTTCCGGGCCGCGCAGATCCAGCCCGGGCTCGTGCCCGAAGGCGCCGCGCGGCTGGACATGCTGCGGCCCGACGTCGTGTTCCCGAGCACCCCCGCGGCGCAGTGGCTGGGGACGGAGACCGGGCGGGCCTTGCGCTTCCAGGCCGGCACCGGGGTCGTCGCCCTGCGGGTGGGCGGGGTGCTGGGCCCGGCGGTGAGCCAACGCCTGGCGGTGATGGACATCGCCGGGGCGCAGACCCGGTTCGGCCGCCCGGGCATCCTGAGTCGGATCGACCTGCGGCTCGCGGCCGGGATCGATGTCGACCGGTTCGCGGCGGGCCTCGCCCCGGAGCTGCCGCCCGGGGTGGTGGTCGCCCGGCCGGAGACGACCGTCGCAGCGGGCGCAAGCCTGTCGCGAGCCTATCGCGTCAATCTCAACGTCCTGGCGCTGGTGGCGCTGTTCACCGGTGGACTGCTCGTGTTCTCGACCCAGGCGCTCGCGGTGGTGCGGCGGCGCAGCCAGCTCGCGCTATTGCGGGTGCTCGGGGTGACCCGCCGCGAGCTCGTCGCGCTGCTGATCGGCGAGGGCGTGGTGGTCGGCGCGGCGGGCAGTGTCGTGGGCCTCGCTGCCGGCTACGGCCTCGCGGTCCTCGCCCTGCGGGTGGTTGGGGCCGACCTCGGCTCCGGGTATTTCCGCGGTGTGGTGCCGCGCATTACCGTCGAGCCGTGGGCGGCGCTGGTGTTCCTGCTGCTCGGCACGCTGACCGCCGTCGCCGGCAGCGCCCTGCCGGCCCTCGAAGCGGCGCGCGCGGCGCCGGCCCAGGCGCTCAAGGCCGGGGACGAGGCGCGGCCCTTCGCGCGGGTGCGGCGCTGGCGGCCGGGGGTCGCCGTGGTGCTGCTCGGCGCTGTCCTGACCCTGCTGCCGCCATGGGCGGGATTGCCGGTGTTCGGTTATCTCAGCATCGCACTGCTGTTGATCGGCACGCTGCTGCTCCTGCCGTGGCTCGCCGCCGCGGCGTGGCAGCGCCTGCCGGTGCCGCGTGCCGTGCCGGTCCAGCTCGCCCTCGCGCAGCTGCGTGGCGCGCCGGGGCAGGCGGCGGTGAGCCTCGCATCGATCGTCGCCAGCGTCGCGCTGATGGTGTCGATGGGCATCATGGTGTTCTCGTTCCGCGGCTCGCTCGACGCCTGGCTCGAACGGGTGCTGCCCGCCGACCTGTACGTGCGCGCCGCACCGCGCGGCGACTCGGGTTACCTGCCCGAGGCCTTGCAGCAGCGCATGCGCACCGTCGAGGGGGTGCGGCGCATCGATTTCATTCGCGAGCAGCCGCTGGTGCTCGACACTGTCCGCGCGCCGGTGGTGCTGGTCGCGCGCGACCTCGACGCCGGCGATCCGGGCCGGACCTTGCCGCTGATTGCACCGGCGCCGCCCTTGCCGCGCAATGCCGCGCCGCCGGTATGGATCAACGAGCCCGCGGCGGCACTGTACGGCCTGCGCGTCGGCGATGCGATCGACCTGCCGCTCGCGGGACGTGCCGAGCCGTTCACGATTGCCGGCATCTGGCGCGACTATGCCCGCCAACAGGGTGCGCTCGTCGTCGAGCGCGCGCGTTACGTGGCGCTCACCGGCGATGCATCCGCCAACACCGCCGCGGTGTGGCTCGCAGCCGGCGCCGATGCGGTTGCGGTGCGCTTGCAACTCGCCGCGCTGGCGCCCGATCTCGGCGAGCTCGACGTCGCGGTGCCGCAGGAGATCCGCGCCGCCTCGCTGCGTGCCTTCGACCGCACGTTCGCGGTCACCTATGCGCTCGAGCTCGCCGCGGTATTGATCGGGCTGGTCGGACTGTCGTCGGCGTTCGGCGCGCTGGTGCTCGCGCGCCGCCGCGAGTTCGGGATGCTGCGCCACCTCGGGGTGCTGCGCGGCCAGATCGCGGCGATGCTGGCGAGCGAGGGCCTGCTGGTGAGCGGCCTCGGCATGGGCGTGGGGGTCGGGCTCGGCTGGCTGATGAGCCTGGTGCTGATCCACGTTGTCAACCGCCAGTCGTTCCACTGGGGCATGGAGCTCGCGATCCCGTGGACGTTGCTGGCGCTCGCCGTGGTGCTGGTCCTCGGCCTGTCGGTGCTGACCGCGGTCGCCAGCGGTCGCATCGCCATGGGCCGGGACGTGGTGCGCGCCGTGCGCGAGGACTGGTGATGCACGCATCGGGCGTGGTCATGCGCAGCCGTCGGGTGTTCCTGCTGGGCGGCCTTGCGCTGGCAGCGCTGCCGCGTGCGGTCCGCGCGGCGGCCGTCCCCGCCCCCGCCGTCGCATACCCCGCCGTGGAACCGCGCGGGTTGCGCTTCCCGGACGATCTCGGCGCGCATCCGCGCTTTCGCACCGAGTGGTGGTACATGACCGGCTGGCTCGAGTATGCAGACGCCGCGCCGCTGGGCATGCAAATCACCTTCTTCCGGTCGCGGCCCGCGGTGGCCGAGGCCGAGGCCGATACCAGTCGCTTCGCCCCGACGCAGCTCGTCTTCGCCCACGCCGCACTCGCCGATCCGGCGCACGGCCGATTGCAACATGACGAGCGCGCCGCGCGCGCGGGCTTCGGTCTCGCCGAGGCACGCGTCGGCAACACCGACGTCGTGATCGACGGCTGGTCGTTGCGCCGCGACGGTACGCACTATCGGATCGACGTCGCGGCGGCCGGTTTCGGGTTGGACCTCGTGGCGCGGGTCACGCAGCCGCCGTTGCTGCAGGGCGATGCCGGTGTCTCCCGCAAGGGACCGCGGCCCGAGCAGGCAAGCTACTACTACAGCGAGCCGCAACTCGCCGTCGAGGGCCGGGTGAGCGTAGCCGGCGCGTCGCGCGCGGTCACGGGCCGCGCCTGGCTCGACCACGAATGGTCGAGCGAGTACCTGCCTGCGGGTGCGGCCGGCTGGGACTGGACCGGGATCAACCTGCACGACGGCGGCGCCTTGATGGCGTTCGTGATGCGGCGCGAGGACGGCGGCGCGCTCTGGGCGGGGGGCAGCGTGCGCGACGCCGCCGGCAACACCCGCGTGCTCGCTCCTTCCGACGTGCGCTTCGTGCCCCGCCGGACGTGGACATCACCGCGCACCGGCGCTCGCTATCCGGTCGCCGTCAGCGTAGTGGTGGCGGGGGTCACCTACGCGCTCGATCCACTGTTCGACGACCAGGAGCTCGACGCCCGCCGCAGCACTGGCATCATTTACTGGGAAGGCGCCGTGCGCGCACGACGCGACGGCGCGGAGGTCGGGCGCGGCTACCTCGAGCTCACCGGCTACGCCGGCACACTGAAGCTGTAATGGGGTCGGTGTAAGTTATCCGCGCCACCGCGGCCGGTGCGCAGCGTATCGATCCACGGTCGCGATGGCTGGCCACTGCCGGCCCCTAACGGGGTCCGTGCACCGTTTTTCCCGTTCCGGCATCGCGGTGACCCATCGGCGGCTACTCCGCGACGCCCGACAGGCATGCTGCGCATAGGCGCTCAGTGCGCGCCGCCGCCACCGGCGGCCGCGCCCCGCTTCGGACGCGCGAGCCACACCACGCCGATCAGGAGCAGGAACATCACCGAGGAAAGATAGAAGACGTCGGTCACGGCCATGGTGTACGCCTGCACGTCCAGCGCGCGGTTCACCGTAGCCAGCGCCTGCTGGCTCGACAGACCGCTCGTGGTGAGCTGGTCGAGGGTCTGCATGGCGGCGACATTGGTGCGGTTCACGGTTTCGGCGAGCTGGGCATGGTGCAGGATCGCGCGGCGCTCCCACAGGGTCGTGAACAGCGACGTGCCGATGGCGCCCGCGGTGATGCGGACGAAGTTCGACAGGCCGGCGGCGGACGGCATGCGGTCGGGTGTCAGCCCCGAGAAGACGATCGCCTGCAACGGAATGAAAAAGAACGCCATGGCGGCGCCTTGCAACACCGTCGGGATCAGGATCGTGGTGAAATCGGCCTGGGCGTTGAAGTTCGAGCGCATCCACAGCACCGCGCCGAAGCCCGTGAACGCGACCGTCGCCAGCATGCGCGGGTCGATCTTCGCGACGTTCTTGCCGACCCATGGCGACAGCACGATCGCCAGGATGCCCACCGGCGCCGTCGCCAGTCCCGCCCAGGTCGCGGTGTAGCCCATGTGCTGCTGCAACCACAACGGCAGCAGCACGACATTGCCGAAGAAGAGGCCGTAAGCGATCGAAAGCGAGGCCGTGCCCATGGTGAAGTTGCGTTGTGCGAAGAGGCGCAGGTCGACGACGGGGTGCACCTCGGTCAGTTCCCAGGCGAGGAAGAACAGGAACGCCACCACCGCCGCGACCGCCAGGACGGTGATCTCGGTCGAGTTGAACCAGTCGAGCTCCTTGCCCTTGTCGATCATGATCTGCATCGCGCCAATGAAGACCACCAGCAGGCCGAGGCCGACGTAGTCGAGCGGCACGCGACGCGGCCCGGGATCGCGCTTGTGGTAGATCGACCAGGTCAGGCCGGCCGCGACGATCCCCACCGGGATGTTGATGTAGAAGATCCACGGCCAGGCAATGTTGTCGGTGATCCAGCCGCCGAGGAGCGGCCCGGCGACCGGCGCGACCAGCACGGTCATCGCCCACATGGCCATCGCCGTGCCGGCCCGCGCCGCGGGATAGCTCGCCAGGAGCAGCGTCTGCGACAGCGGAATCATCGGTCCGGCGACGAAGCCCTGCAGCACGCGGAAGGCGATCAGCGTGCCCATGTTGGGCGCGAGGCCGCATAGCCACGAGGCGATCACGAACAGCACGACACTCGACGTGAACAGCCGCACCTGGCCGAATCGGCGCGTCAGCCAGCCGGTCAACGGCACCGAGATCGCATTCGCGACCGCGAACGAGGTGATGACCCAGGTTCCCTGCGACGGACTCACGCCGAGGTCGCCCGAGATTGCCGGGATCGAGACGTTGGCGATGGAGGTGTCGAGCACGTTCATGAACGTGGCGAGCGCCAGCGCGAAGGTGCCGAGCACCAGTGCGCCGCCGTGCAGCGGGGGATAGGCGATGTGCGCGCCCGGCGGGGCGGCGGGGGGCGATGCAGGCGCAGCGGTGCCGGCTGCCCCCGGCGCGACGGTCGGCGTCGAGGCCATGGTCAGGCGTTCCGTGACGTCAGTTGGACTGCCCGGCCCACCTCGCGGCAGCGGGGTCCTCGGCCGCAGCGCTGGGCGCGCCGGCGAGGACGGCCTCGCGTCTGGCGATCGCTGTCGCAGTCGCGCGGTGGGTCGCCCGTCCGCGGGTCGCGGCATCGCCCGAAGGGCCGGGTGCGCGACCGCCGTTGGCGACGATGATCCGGCGTACTTCCGCATCGGCCGCACGGGTGTCGTGGTCGAAAACCTGGGTGCGCGCGATGCTGGATGGCCGCTGCGCGGCGGCGAGCATCGCGCCATCGGTCTTGCTGACGTCGACCTTGGCCTCCATCGACAGGCCGATGCGCAGAGGATGCTCGCCGAGCTCGCGGGCATCGAGCCTGATCCGCACCGGCACCCGCTGCACGATCTTGATCCAGTTGCCCGTGGCGTTTTGCGCGGGTAGCAGCGCGAAGGCGCCACCGGTGCCGGCACCCAGGCCATCGACGGTGCCATGGAAGTCGATCTTGCTGCCGTAGACGTCCGCCTGGAGGGTGACCGGCTGGCCGATGCGCAGGTTCTTCAACTGGCTTTCCTTGAAGTTCGCCTCGACCCATACCTCGCTCAGCCCGATCACGGCCATGAGCGGCACACCGGCCTGCACGCGCTGCCCGAGCTGGACGCTGCGCTTGGCGACGTAGCCGTCGACCGGCGCCAGGATGTCGGTGCGGGTGAGCGCCAGATAGGCTTCGCGCACGCGGGCCGCCGCACGCAGCACGTTCGGGTGCTGCTCGACCGTGGTGCCGTCCGTCAGGGTCTGGTTCGAGCCGAGCTGTTCCCGTGCGGCGCCCACGGCGGACTGTGCAGCGGCTACGCTGCTCTTCGCAGCGGCGAGCGCCGCCGTGGCGTGATTGAATTCCTCCTGGCCCACGGCACCGGTGGCGACCAGCGGGGCGCGGCGCGCCACGTCGTCCTGTGCACGCGCCTCTTCGGTCCGCGCCCGCGCCAGGTCGGCCTCGCGCAGCGCGATCTGCGACGCGAGCGTGCTGTTGTTCGCATAGAGCGTGCGCACTTCGCGGGTGGCTTGCGCGAGTTGCGCTTCGGCCTGGTCGAGCGCGACCCGCGCGTCGGCCGGGTCGAGGCGCACCAGTGGCTGCCCGGCGCGCACGTGATCGGTGTCCTCGGCGTTGATCGCGATCACGGTGCCCCCGACCTGCGGCGTCAATTGCACCACGTTGCCCTGCACGTAGGCATTGTCGGTGGCTTCGTAGTGGTTCAGCACCAGTGCCCAGTACACGCCATAGGCGATGCCGGCGATGACCACGAGGGCGGTGACGGCCGCCAGGGCCTTCCTGCGCGCAGGATGGCGTGGCGCGGCATTGCCGGCTTCGGGGGCGCTCATGAACGATCTCCGGAGGGCATGGCAGGGTAGGTCGGGGCACTGGCCCGCGCGGCCCTCGGCCCGGCTGGCGCGGGTGATCCCGGTGCATCCGCGTAGCCACCGCCGAGGGCGGTGATCAGGGCGATCTGCACGTCGAGCGCGCGGGCCGCCAGGTCGGCCGCGATGCGGCGCTGGGTGAGCACGCCGGCCTCGGCGTTCAGCACCGTGAGATAGGTGGACAGGCCCGCGCGGTAGCGCTGGGTCGCCAGGTCGTAGGCCGACTCGGCCGCGGCCTGTGCGCTTGCCTGCTCATGCTGCTGGCGGGCGATCGAGCGCAGCGCGCTCACTTGGTCGGCGGCATCGTGCACGGCTGCGAGGACGGCGCCGTTGTAGGTCTCGATCGCCGCGTCGAGGTCGGCGGTCTTGCCGCGCAGGTTCGCGCGGAGACGGCCGGCATCGAATATCGGCAGGGTGAGGGCCGGACCGACCCCGTATTGCGCGCTGCCGGCGCGCACCAGCCGGTCGAGGCCGATCGACGCGAGACCCGCGAAGGCCGTGAGGTTGATGTTCGGGTAGAAGCCGGCTTTGGCGCTGCGCACGTCGCCAGCGGCGGCCGCGATGCGCCAGCGGGCCGCGCTGATATCGGCGCGACGGCCCAGCAGCGCCGCCGGGAGGGCCTCGGGCACGACCACCACCTGCACCGGCCGCAGCGTGACCACCAGCGCGTCGTGTGCGTTCGGCGGCTGTGCGGTGAGGGCGGCCAGGGCATGCCGGATGAGTGCGATCTGCTCGTCGATCTGCTCGACCTGTTGCCGCAGTTCGGGCAGCGCGCTTTCGCCGAGGCGCAACTCGACATTGGTGTCGAGTCCGCCGCGCACGCGCTGTCCGATCAACGCCAGGACCTGCTCGCGTTCGACCAGCGAACGCGTGGCGACGTCGCGCTGCGCGAACAGCCGGCCAAGCTGCACGTAGGCGTGCGCCACCTGGCTCGCGAGCAGCAGGCGCGCCGCGCCCACGTCGGCTTGCGCGGCGCGCTGCGAGCCGACCACCGCTTCGATCGCAGCACGATTCTTGCCGAAGAGATCGAACGCGTACGACGCGCCCACCTGGGCATTGCCCAGCGTGAATACCCCGCCACCGAGGGGCGGCGGATAAATGCTGTTGGCGCTGAAGCGTTCTCGGGTGACGTCGAGCTGCCCCTTGACGTCGGGACCTTCCGCCGCGCGCGCGGCCGCCACGGCGGCCTCGGCGCGTGCCAGGCGGGCCTGCGCGACCTTCAGGCTGGGACCCTGCGCCAGGGCACGGTCGACGAGCCGGTCGAGCGTGGGGTCGCCGAATGCGCGCCACCAGTCGCTGTCCACCGCCGGGAACGCGCCATCGGTGGCGTCGAGCTCGAGGGCGGCGGGCGTGACCAGCGTGGCGGTCGGGACAATCCCCGCGGGGCTCGCACAGCCGCCGAGACCGAGCAACGCGGCAGACGCCACCGCCAGCGCGAAGCCCGCGGCGAGGGCGTGGCCTTGGCGCGATCGGACCGCGGCGCGGCGTGGGCCGGTCGCGGTCGAGAGCGCTGCGGGGACGATCGATGGGGTTTTCATGTCAGGAGCAATCGATGCGGAAGGGGCAAGCGGAGCAGGCGGGGGAATAGGCGGGGGAATAGGCGGGGGAATAGGCGGGGGGGTGGACGTGGGGATAGGCTGGGATAGGCGCTACGAGCCGGGCGGGTGGCGGAAAGCGAACGCGGTTCGAGCAACGGCCTTCATTCAGCCTCGCGCATCGCGTCACCGTTGCGGGCCATGCGTTGCAGGAGATCGCGCAGCACCTGCCACTCGGACTTGGTGAAGCCTTCAAGATGGGCGTTCTGCACCGCGCACAACACTGCCGGCACGTCGACGATCGCGGCCTCGCCGGACGGCGTCAGCTCGACGTGCACCACCCGCCGGTCCTCGGTCGAGCGGACCCGCCGGCACAAGCCTTTTTTTTCCAGGCGATCGAGCAGCCGGGTCATGGCCCCGGCATCGAGGTTCTGCCAGCGCGCAAGCTCGGCGACGGTCGCCCCGCCCGTGGTTTTCAGACGCAGCAACGGGCCCCACTGGGCGCTGGTCAGGCCGAACGGCTCGAGTCGCTTGTCCGCCTGGTGGACGATCGACATCATCACCCGCTTCATGAGATAGCCGACGCTCTCCTCGGCGCAGTAGCGCGAGGGACGGTAGAACGCGACGGGAGCGGCAGGCACGGGTTTTCCGGCTGAGGAAGGCACGAACGCCAATATAGATGCTTAGGCAAAGACTGTCAAGACGGTAAGTGCCCGTGCAACTACCTGGCCACGCGAGTGGCCGCACTGTGTGCCACGCCGTGGCCGTGGTGGCAGGGACGTGAGCGGGCGGTCGGGCAGCGCGACGCGCCGTGCGTAGCTGGAGGCGCGGCGTGGGACGGCGATCGGGTGTCGCGTTCGGGGTCAAACCCGCCGGAGCACGCGAGAGTGGATGCTCGCGCAGCGGCGCGAGGTCAGATCGGCCTTGCCGGCAGTACCTGGCCGAGCGCCTCGCCGAAGCCGACCCGCGCCCGGCCCGGGCCTTCGGCATGTCCGCGGAGGATCACGACGTCGCCGTCCTCCAGGAATACCCGGCTGTCGCCATCCGGGAGGGACAACGGTCGCTTGCCACCCTGGGTGAGCTCGAGAAGCGATCCGACCTCGTCGTCATGCGGTCCGGACTGGGTGCCGGTCCCAAGCAGGTCGCCCGGTTGCAGGTTGCAGCCGTTGACGGTGTGGTGAGTCACCAGTTGCTCGACCGTCCAGTACATGTGGCGCAGATTGCTGCGGGCGATGGTCACCGGCGGTTGCTGGTCGCGCTGCATGCGCGCGGTGGCGAGCAGCACCTCGAGGGCGACATCGATGGCGCCTTGGCTGCGGATATGCGGCGCGTCGAGGTAGGGCAGGGGCTGCGGGTCGTCCGCGGGGCGGGTCCACGGTAGTCGATACGGCACGAGAGCTTCGAGGGTGACGATCCACGGCGAGATCGTGGTCGCGAAGCTCTTGGCGAGGAACGGGCCGAGCGGCTGATACTCCCACGCCTGCATGTCGCGAGCTGACCAGTCGTTGAGGAGGCACAGTCCGAAGATATGGCCCGCCGCGGCGTCGATGGCGATGCGCGAGCCGGGAGCGTTGCCGGGCCCCACGAAGAGTCCCATCTCGAGCTCGTAGTCGAGGCGCTCGCTCGGCGCGACCACCGGCACGCTCGCGCCGGCCGGCAGGCGCTGGCCGACCGGGCGCTCGAAGGGTTGTCCCGAAAGAATGATCGACGAACTCCGGCCGTGGTAGCCGATCGGCACCCACTTGTAGTTCGGCAGCAGCGGATTGTCCGGACGAAACATCCGGCCGACGTTGGTCGCGTGGTGGACCGACGCATAGAAGTCGGTGTAGTCGCCGATGCGCGCCGGCAACGCGTATTCGACCTGTTGCATGGGCACGAGCGCACCGCGCAGCTCGGCGACCTTCGGAGTGTCCGCGCGCAGGAGACGCGACAGGCCGAGCCGCAATGCCCTCCAGGCTGGCGGGCCGAGCGCCATGAAGGGGTTGAGCGTAGCGCCCTTGCAGCTCTCGGCGGCTTCGCGGGCATCGCCCGAGAGCAGATCGCGACGGCAGACCGCCGCGAGATCGAGCACCTGGTCGCCGATGGCCACGCCGCCGCGGAAGTGCTCGTTCTTGCCGCGCCGGCGAAAGACGGCGAACGGCAGGTTCTGCAGGGTGAAATCGCAGCCGGGCGCCTGCGCCGAGGCGACGAAGCTTTGCAGCGCCGGGTCGTGGGTTTCGTCGAGGGTCGTCATGGTCACGGCGTGCGCGGATCGAAATGGCGCGCGAGACCCTGCCAGCACTGGAAGTAGTCGGCCTGCAGGGTGGCCGATGCGAGTGCGGCGCGGGTCGGACGGATCGGCAGGCGGGTCTCGAACATGAATGCCATGGTGTCGGCGATCCGCTGCGGAATCGACGTGTCGGCACGGCTCGCACGGGCGAACGTGTCGGCATCGGGCCCGTGACCGATCATGCAATTGTGCAGCGAGGCGCCGCCGGGCTGGAAGCCTTCCCCCTTGGCGTCGTACACGCCGTGCACCAGCCCCATGAATTCACTCGCCACGTTACGATGGAACCACGGCGGGCGAAACGTACCTTCCGCGGCGAGCCAGCGCGGTGGAAACACCACCAGGTCGAGGTTGTCCACGCCCGGCGTGTCCGAGCGGGACTGCAGCACCAGGAAGATCGACGGATCGGGATGGTCGTAACTGATCGAGCCGAGGGCGTTGAAGCGGCGGAGGTCGTACTTGTAGGGCGCGAGGTTGCCGTGCCAGGCGACCACGTCGAGCGGCGAATGATCGATCTTTGCCGACCACAAATTGCCGAGGAACCGTGTCACCAGCTCGAACGTGCCGTCCCGGTCTTCGTAGGCGGCCACCGGCGCGAGGAAGTCGCGTGGGTTGGCGAGGCCGTTCGAGCCGATCGGCCCGAGGTCGGGAAGGCGCAGCGGGGCGCCGAAGTTTTCGCACAGGTAGCCGCGCGCCGCGCCGTCGGGCAACGTCACGCGAAAGCGGACCCCGCGCGGGATCACCGCGATCTCCTGGGGCTCGAGCTCGAGAATGCCCATCTCGGTGCCGATGTGCAGGCGGCCCTCCTGAGGGACGATGACCAGTTCGCCGTCGGCATCGTAGAAGAACCGTTCCATCGCGCGATTGGCCGCGTAGAGATGGATGCCGCAGCCGGCGTGCATGGCCGGATCGCCATTGCCGGCCATCGTCACGACCCCCGCCAGGAAATCGGTCGGCGCGTCGGGAATCGCCAGCGGATCCCAGCGCAGCTGGTTCGGCGGCGTCACGGTCGTGCCGAAGTCGGCGACGAAGCGGGCGTTGTCGACGCGCTGGAAGGGCTGGTGCTGGGCGGCGGGCCGGATGCGATAGCACCACGAGCGGCGGTTGTCGCCGCGCGGTGCCGTGAAAGCGGTGCCCGAGATCTGTTCGGCGTACAGGCCGTACGCACAGCGCTGCGGCGAATTGCGACCGACCGGCAACGCTCCGGGCAGGGCTTCCGTGGCGTGCTCGTTGCCGAACCCGGAGAGATAGCCGGCCGCCGAGGGGAGCGACGGCGCTGCGGGGTTTGGACGAGCGCGGTCGACGGGGGAGGACATGGCTTCCGACAGTGTAGGGATGGTGCGCCGCTGGACCGTGGATACGCGCAAGGCCATGATAGCCCAGCGCCCGCCAGCGCCAAGTGTCCCTTCCTTGCACGCGGCGGCGTGCTCCAGCCGTTGCGGATTGTTCATGTTGCGCTGCGACAACGCGCCACACCCGACGACGCCTCTTTACCGCAGTGTCACATTGACGGCATCATCGCGCCGCAAGCTCGCCCCATGACGCCTTACCTTCTCATCGAAAATCTCACCGCTTCCTATGGAGGCGGCGCGCCGGTGCTCGATCGCGTCGGGCTCGAGGTCCAGCGCGGCGAGCTGGTGGCGCTCCTCGGCAGCTCCGGCTGCGGCAAGACCACGCTGCTGCGTTCGATCGCCGGCTTCGTCATCCCCGATGCCGGCAGCATCCGCATCGACGGCCGCGACATCACGCGGCTGCCCCCGGAAAAGCGCGGCACGGCGATGATGTTCCAGTCGTACGCCCTATGGCCGCATATGAGCGTCGCCCAGAACATCGGCTATGGCCTGCGCATGCGCGGCTGGAAAAAGGATGCCATCGCCAAGCGGGTGGTGGAGATGCTCGCGCTCCTGCAGCTCCAGGGCTATGGCGACCGGCCGGTCACCGCGCTTTCCGGCGGCCAGCGCCAGCGTGTCGCGCTCGGCAGGGCGCTGGCCGTGAGTCCGGAGGTCCTGCTGCTCGACGAGCCGATGTCCAACCTCGACTACAAGGTGCGCATCGAGCTGCGCCAGGAATTGCGCGCCCTGCAGCAGCGCATCGGCATCACCGCGGTGTACGTCACCCACGACCGCGAGGAGGCCCTGACCCTCGCCGATCGGATCGCCGTGCTCGACGCGGGCCGGGTCGAACAGTACGACACGCCGGAAATCGTCTATCACCAGCCGGCTTCGCCCTTCGTGGCCGGGTTCATGGGAGCGGACAACGCGATCGTGGTGCGCGGCGCCGGCCGGCACTGGCAGGCCGCGGCGGAAGCCGATGGCGCGCGCGCTGGCGGCCGCGACGGTGACGCGGCGCTCATGCGCGCGCACTTCCGCAGCGATGCCGCCCGCCTGGTCCCCACGACGGACGACGTCGGCGAGGGTCTCGTGCTCGATGGCACGGTCGCGCAGACGCTCTACGTCGGGCAGGGCTACCGCTATCGCATCCAGCTCGCCGATGGCGACGTCTGGGTCCACGCTCCGGAGCGCATCGAGGAAGGCACGGCGGCTCGCGTCACTGTCCCACACCAGGCGCTCCTTTTCTTTCCCTTGCAGGTTCAACACGCGTCATAGGAGGTTCGTCATGCAACGTCACCCATGGTTCGCGGCGGGGCTGTTCGCCGCGTTCGCGGCGCTTCCGGCCGTTTCGGCACAAGCGCAGACCACCCTCAACGTGGCCACCGCCGGCGACCAGAACATGGTCGACTACGTCAACAATTACCTCGCCCCCCGGTTCGAGAAAATGAATCCGGGCGTAAAGGTGCGTGCGGTGGGGACCGGGCCCGGCGATGCCGGTTCGCAGAAGATCTATGAAAAGCTGTCGGCGCAGCAGAAGGCGGGGGCGAGCAGCTGGGACGTGGACGTGGCGGTGATCCATCAGCGCGGCGCCGCGACCATGGTCAAGGATAACCTGCTGATGCCCTACCGCCGGGACGTGGCCGCGGGCAAGCTGGTGAGCCGCGACACCGCCAAGAATGCGTTGGGCGCGAACGTCGACGGCTTCGTGCTGCCGATGTTCCACAGCCAGATCGCGTTCGCCTACAACCCCGACCTGGTCAAGAACCCGCCGCGCTCGTTCAATGAGCTCACCGAGTGGGTCAAGAAGAACCCGAAGCAGTTCGGCTACAACGGCGTGAAAGGTGGCATGTCCGGCGTGGGCTTCGTGATGGGCTGGGTGAACGCCTATAGCGGCATCGGCGACAAGCTGGAGAAGGGGCCCTACGACCCCTCCCTCAAGCCGACGATCGAGAAGTCCCTTGCGAGCCTCAAGGATTTCAACCAGAACGTCGTGATGACCCCGGGCAATGCCGGCACGCTCGACATGCTGAACCGCGGCGAGATCGCCATGGGCCCGGTGTGGGTGGACATGTTCTACACGTGGCAGGCCGACGGCAAGCTCAATCCCAAGGTCAAGCTCGCGCTGCCCTCACCGGGCCTGCCGGGCCAGCCGATGTACTACGTGATCCCGGCCAAGGCGGCCAACGGCGAGCTCGCCAAGAAGTTCATCGATCTCGCCGAAAGCCCGGAGGTGCAGGCCGACGGCATCGTCAAACAGTTCAACTGGTATCCCGGCATCGATCCGCAGCACGTGCAGGCCAAGCTCGACGCGGCGAGCTGGAACAAGCTCTTCACCGATATCAAGCCCGACGAGCTGGCGCGCTACGGACGGCCCTTCCCGCTGTCGGAGTACTTCACCGACATCCTCGAAGGCTACGAGCGGGTGGTGCTGAAATAGGGCAGCCCGGCCGGCCGATCCGGGCGACGCGACGCAGCCGGATCGGCTATCACCCGCGGGGCATCGCGCTGTCGTCCGGCCCTGTCGTTCCAGCCTCTCGCACCTGGATCGCGCGCCGGCAGCTGGCGACAGAGCGCCCTTGCGGTTGCGCGCGGCGTAT
>JBDTWB010000091.1:0-15276 GCA_040006895.1 Casimicrobiaceae bacterium
GTGCCGGCCGCGGGTGCAGGGCGCGGGTGCAGGGCGCGGGTGCAGGGCGCGGGTGAAGGGCGCACGTGAAGGGCGCGGGCGCGGCCGATGGCCACCCACGCCCGGAATCCCATGAAGCAGACCGCCCGGCGGGCTGACGCCTGCCCGGCGGGCTGACGCCGCGAGTCGCCGAGTCCCGTGCTCGATCCGGCGCGGGGTGGTCGTATTCACGGAGGGGAGAATCGCCGCCTTCGGCGCGCGCGGGCGCCTTCCCGGTGACCCGCCCGGCCCTGGGCCCCCTTTGAGCGGGATCCGCCATAGGCCTAGAATGGGCGCTCGCCCGTCCCACGTGCATCCCCGCGCGTGAGCCTGCGTCTAGCTCTTGATTTCCACATCATGGAGGCATGACGATGGCCTATACCCTCGAAGGTCGGTTGCTGGAAGTTTGCGACTGCCGCACGCTTTGTCCCTGCTGGGTTGGCGAGGATCCCGACAACGGGACCTGCAAAGGTACCCTCGCCTGGCACTTCGACAAGGGCGACATCGATGGCGTGGACGTCTCCGGTCTGACGTTCGGCGCCTTGTGCGACATCCCAGGCAACGTGCTCGACGGTAAGTGGCGGATCGTTGCTTACATGGACGAGCGTGCATCGCCGGAGCAGCAGGAAGCGATACTCGGCGTGTGGACCGGCAAGAAGGGCGGCCCCGTGGCGGAGCTCGCCAAGCTCGTCGGAGAAGTGACGGCGGTCGAGCGGGTCAAAATGGTCTTCGAGGTTCGCGAAGGCAAGGGCCACGTTCGCTTCGGCGACGCGGTCGAGGCGGAGCTCGAGCCGTTCCGCAATGCCGACGGGCGCGCCACGGCGCTCACCGACAGCATCTTCAGCACCATTCCCGGATCACCGGCGTACGTCGGCAAGGCCAGCACGTACAAGGCCAAGGCATCGCAGATCGGCATCGACCTGTCGCTGAAGGGGCATAACGCCGTCCAAGGGTCGTTCCGCTTCGCGTCCTGACGGCGCCAGGCCGTGCGGTCGCGGGATGCGATGAGCGTCCCGTGGTCGCGCGGGTGGTCTCGATGAAGCCGGTCGCGCATCGCGACATCCTGCTGCCGCTGGTCGGCGGCATGGCCGTGCTCGCGTGGCTCGCCCTCTTCGCCTGGAGCCATTCCCCCTACGGCCGCTATCTAGACCACTCGCGTCTTGCCGTGGTGTGCACGGTGGGCGAAGGCGCCGACGCGCTGCGCGCCGCCGCACTGTACGTCGGTGGATTCCTGCTGATGATCGCGGCGATGATGCTGCCGACCACCATGCCGCTCATCGGCATCTTCCGGCGGATGACGCGCGACCGAACCGACGCCAATCACCTCGTCACCCTGCTCGTCACCGGTTACATCGGCGTCTGGCTGGGTTTCGGAGCCGTCGCTCACGCCGCCGACTTCGTGCTGCACGAAATCGCCGTCGAGAGCTTCTGGCTGCAAACCAATGCGTGGGTGGTCGGGGCCGCGTTGCTGGCGGGCGCCGGCGCGTTCCAGTTCTCCCGGCAGAAGTATCATTGCCTGGACCAATGCCGGCAGCCACTCGCGTTCGTGCTACAGCATTGGCGCGGGGGCGACGCGCGGCTCCAGGCACTCGCGCTCGGCGCGCACCACGGCCTGTTCTGCGTCGGGTGTTGCTGGGCCCTGATGCTGCTCATGTTCGGGGTCGGCAGCGGCAACATCGCGCTGATGCTCGGACTCGGCGCCGTCATGGCGATCGAGAAGAATGCACCGTGGGGTCGTCGCCTTGCGGTGCCGCTGGGGGTGGCACTGCTCGTGGGGGCGGCGCTCCTGATCGTAGAGAACGCAATCCCCATGGCGGGGTGATGCGCGTTCGCCGCCAGCACCCGCCTCCAGGCGGCGACCTTCAGCGGGCCGGGCGGTGCAGGTCGGCCGGTTGCGGGCGCGTGGCGACGAGAGATCGCAACGACGCCCGACTGACCGCGGCCATGAGCTCGGCTCGCGCCAACGGCTTGCGGAGGAACGTGTAGTCGCCCGCGATGATCCGTCGCACGCGGGATTCGGGCATGGCGCTGACGAACACCACCGGCATGAAATACCGCGCCGGGGTCGATCGTATGGCATCGAGAAGCGCCGTGCCGACCATGCCCTCCATGACGACGTCCGCGACGACGAGGTCGAAGGGCTGATAGTCCAGCATGGCGAGGGCAATATCGCCATTCCCGCAGGTAGTCGATCGCCAGCCTTCCGTCGCAAGCATGCGACCGAGGGCTATAGCCTCTTGGGCCGTGTCGTCGATGATCAGGGCGTCGCGCATCGTGCTGCCTCCCCGAGGAGCACGGTCGGATCCGCGCCTTCCTGTACCCCCCATGCGTAACCATAGTCTCGGCACCGGGGCGAGCCTGTAGGCAGGGCGCCCAAAAGGGTGTAGGGCGACGCGACGGCGCGCCACCGCGGCGGCAGCGGGCGGTGGGCGGTATGCTTGCGAAACCCGGCCCCGCACTGGCAGACTTCGGCCCGGTCGTCTTACCGGAAAGCGCCATGACCCCGACCGCCAAGATGAAGCTCTTCTTTTCACCAACTTCGCCGTATGCCCGGAAGGTACTGGCGTGCGCCCACGAGGTCGGGCTCGCCGACGCGCTCGAGCTCGTCACGATGACGGTCTCGCCAGCCCAACCCAACCACGACTACGCCGTCCGCAATCCGCTGATGAAAGTCCCCGCGCTCGAGCGCGCCGACGGGGTGACGTTACTCGACTCGGTCGTCATCTGCGAGTATCTCGATGCGAAAGGCGGCGGGAAGCTCTTTCCCCGCGAGGGCGATGCCCGCTGGCTGGCACTGCGCCTGCATGCGCTCGCCGACGGCGTCCTCGACGCGGCGCTGCTGGCCCGATACGAAACGATGGTGCGACCGGCGCCGCTGCGTTGGGACGCGTGGGTGGACGGCCAATACGCCAAGATCGACCACACGCTCGATGCGCTGGATGCAGATGCGGCGACCCTGGAACGATCCTTCGACATCGGCCAGCTCGCCCTCGCCTGCGCGCTGGGCTACCTCGATTTCCGGTTTGCGCAGCGTCCCTGGAGGGACGGGCGGGACGCCCTGGCACGCTGGCACGAGCACGTCTCCCCGCGGGCGTCGCTGCACGCAACCCGGCCGCCGGCGGCGTGACCGCGATGCGTCCGGGGACGGCATCGGGTCGCCTCGATGGCGCCCCCCTGATCATGCGCACCACCGCTGCCCGGCCGGTTGCCATCGCCGGTACGGGGCGTAGTACGCTTTCGATCGCGCGCGGGGGCGGCCACCCGTGAAGGCTCGCAGCGCCGGCGCGCGGCATCGAGACGGTTCCGTGGATTCCATCCAACCCGGTTACGACTTTCTCGCGGGCGGCGGCGACATGGGTGCGCGCATCCGCGCCATGGATTGGGCGCAAACCCCGCTCGGCCCGGTCGACGGCTGGCCGCAGAGCCTGCGCAGCGCGCTCAGTATCCTGCTGCCCTCCAGGGCGCAGATCGCGTTGTTCTGGGGCGGGGAGCTCGTCACCCTTTACAACGACGCATACCGGCCGGTATTCGGGGCCAAGCACCCCGCAGCACTAGGCAAGCCGATCCGCGAGGCATGGGACGAGCTGTGGCGCAGCGGCCTGAAGGAGCTTTTCGACGGCGTGCTGACCACGGGAGAGGCGTTCTGGGCGCGTGACATGCCCTTTTTCATGGAGCGCCACGGCTATCTCGAGGAGACCTATTTCGACGTTTCCTACGATCCGGTACGCGACGAATCGGGCCGTGTGGGTGGCCTGTTCTGCATCGTCAGCGAGACCACGGGACGGGTTGTCGGCGAGCGCCGGCTGCGGGCGCTGCGCGATCTGGGTGGCATCGCCCAGCGGGTGACGGGCGTGCCCGAGGTCTACCGCGCCGCCGCGGAGGTTCTCCGGACCTGTACCGAGGACATTCCGTTCGCCCTGCTCTATGCCGTCGATGACGAATCCCGCAGCGAGCGGCTCGCCGGACAGAGCGGTCTCGATGCGGGCAGTCGCGCCGTCGCTAACGAGCTGCCGGCGCGGGACGGGCCCGGCTGGGCCTTGGCGTCCGAGCTCCGGATCCTCGACGCGCAGGCGCTCGTGCCGTTCGGGGCGCTTCATTCGGGGCCATGGCCGGAACCGATCGAGACGGTCGCGATCGTTCCGTTCGCCTTGCCGGGTGAGCCATCACAAGGCCGCCTCGTCGCCGGTATCAGTCCGCGCCGCAGGGTCGACGAGGACTACCGCGATTTCCTGCGCCTCGTCGCTGCCAACATCGCCGCTGCGGTGGCCGCGGCCCGTCGATCGGAGGACGAGCGCCGGCGCGCGCGCATGCTCGCGGAGCTCGATCGCGCCAAGACGGCGTTCTTCAGCAACGTGAGTCACGAGTTCCGTACGCCGCTCACGCTCATGCTGAGCCCGCTCGACGATGTCCTCTCGGATCGCCAGCAGCCGCTGGCCGAAGTCCAGCGCGAACGCCTCGAACTCGCCCGACGCAGTGGCCTGCGGCTGCAAAAGCTCGTCAACGCCCTGCTCGACTTCTCCCGCATCGAGGCGGGTCGTGCGAAGGCGAGCTATGTCGCGACCGATCTCGCGGCGTTCACGACCGAGATCGCGGCGAGCTTTCGCTCAGCGATCGAGAAAGCCGGGCTCACCCTCACCGTCGCGTGCTGTGCGCTGCCCGCCCCCGCCTTCGTCGATCGCGAGATGTGGGAGAAGATCGTGCTGAACCTCATCTCGAACGCGTTCAAGTTCACCTTCGAAGGGGGCATCGAGGTCCGGCTCGGCCAGGCCGGGAACACTATCGAGCTCACGGTGCACGACACCGGCATCGGCATCCCGGCCACCGAGCTGCCGCACGTGTTCGAGCGTTTCTGGCGGGTCGAGGGCGCCCGCAGCCGCACCCACGAGGGAACCGGTATCGGTCTCGCCCTGGTACAGGAGCTCGTCGGGCTGCACGGCGGCACGGTCCACGTCGAGAGCGACGCCGGGCATGGCAGCACGTTCACCGTCGCCGTTCCCGCGGGCCAGGCTCACCTGCCCGCCGAGCGCATCGGCGCGGCCCCTGCGCTTTTCCCGGCCCCGGTCGACGCCGAGGCGTTTGTCGAAGAGGCGCTGCGCTGGCTGCCCGACGCCGCGGACGGCGGCGGCGCGGATACCATGCACGCCGCGCCGCGCGCTGACGGTGCCGCCACGCGGCCGCACGTGCTCCTCGCCGACGACAATGCCGACATGCGCGGTTACGTGCGCCGGCTGCTCTCGGCGCGGTACGACGTCGAGGCCGTGGCCGACGGCGAGGCCGCGCTGGCGGTGATCCGCGCCCGGCGGCCCGACCTCGTCCTTGCCGACGTGATGATGCCGCGGCTTGACGGCCTCGGGCTGGTGCGCGCGTTGCGCGCCGATCCTGCATTACGGGACATACCCGTCATGCTGCTGTCGGCGCGCGCGGGACAGGAGGCACGGATCGAAGGCGCCGACGCCGGCGCCGACGATTACCTCGAGAAGCCCTTCACCGCCAGCGAGCTGGCCGCCAGGGTGTCGGCGCGGATCGAGATCACGCGGCTGCGCAATGCCGCGGAGGCCAGCGTGCGGGCGCGGGAAACCCAGCTGCGCTTCATCACCGACCACGTACCGGTGCTGATCGTGCAATGCGACGCCGAGACCCGGTTCACCTTCGTCAATGCCGCCTATACGGCGCGCTTCGACCTGCATCCCCGCGAGGTGGTTGGCCGGAAGATCGAGGATGTGGTGGGTACCCCGGCCTACCAGAGCCTGCGGCACCATGTGGAAGCCGTGCTCGCCGGGCAGCGCGTGGAATTCGAGGAGCGCGTGCCCTACGCGGGGATCGGGCCCCGCTGGATGCATTGCGTGTACGAGCCGCAGCTCGATGCCGATGGCACGGTCAGCGGCTTCGTGGGGGTGCTCCAGGATGTCCATGCGCGGCGCGAGACCGAAGATGCGCTGCGTGCAAGCGAAGGCAGATTCCGCACCCTGGCCGACGCCGCGCCGGCCTTGATATGGTTCACCGACCCCGACGGGATCGTGCGCTACGTGAACAAGCGGTGCAACGACTTCATCGAGACCTCGCTGGAGGAGTTTGCCGAGCGCGGCTGGGCGGAGCTCCTCCATGCCGACGACCGCGCCGGCTACGTCGACGCATTCCTGGATGCCGTCAGGGCGCGCGGTCCGTTCCGGGCGCGCACCCGCATCCGTCGACTCGACGGCGCATGGCGCTGGATCGACTCGCACGCGCTGCCGCTCATCGATGATCAAGGCAATTTCCTCGGCCACGTCGGCATCTCCCCCGACATCACCGAAGGTGTCGCGCACGAGGAAGCCCTGCGCGACTCGGATCGGCGCAAGGACGAGTTCATCGCGACGCTGTCGCACGAGTTGCGCAATCCACTGGCGCCGCTGCGCAACGCCCTGCAGCTCCTGCGACTGACCGGCGCCGGCGACGCCGCAACGGTCCCGATTCACGCCATGATGGAACGCCAGGTCAATCACCTGGTGCGCCTGGTCGACGACCTGCTCGAGATGTCACGCATCAACCGGGGCGTGCTCGAGCTGCGCCGCGAGCGCGTCGAGCTCGAGGCGGTGGTGCGCAATGCGGCCGAGACCAGCAAGCCGCTGATCGACGAGGCCGGTCACACGCTCGAGATCAGGCTGCCCGACGGCCCGCTGTGGCTCGAAGGCGATCCCGTGCGCCTCGCGCAGATCCTCGCCAACCTGCTGAACAATGCGGCGCGCTATACCGCCCGGCACGGCCGCATCGACGTGCAGGCCGAGGCGCGCGACGGATGGGTCGCCGTGACGGTGCGCGACAACGGCGTCGGCTTTAATCCGGAAACCGGTTCGCGGCTGTTCGAGATGTTCAGCCGCGGCGAGGGATCGAGTGGGTTGGGCATCGGCCTGGCCCTCGCCCGCAGGCTGATCGAGATGCACGGCGGCTCCATCGCCGCGTCGAGCCCCGGCCCCGGCCTGGGCGCGACGTTCACGGTCCGCCTCCCGCTGGCAACCGACCAGGCCACGCCCGCTCCACGCGAATCGCGCAGCGCGGTGGCGCTTCCCCGGCAACGTATTCTGGTGGTCGACGACAATCGCGACGCCGCCGACAGCATGCGCATGATCCTGGAGCATCTGGGTGCGGAGGTCCGGGTGGCGCGCGACGGTCGCGAAGCGATCGATGCCTTCGGGCGCTACGATCCGGCGGTCGTGCTGCTCGACATCGGCATGCCGGGCATGGATGGCTATGCCGTCGCTCGCGCCATGCGCGAGCGCTTTCCGGCGCGGCAGGCCACCATCGTCGGACTGACGGGTTGGGGCCAGGAGGACGATCGCCGGCGGGGGCGCGAGGCCGGCTTCGATCATCATCTCGTGAAGCCGGCCGACCTGGCCGCGCTGCAGGCCCTGCTCACGAAGCTTCACTCCCCGAAGGCTGACGCGCCGCACGTGCAGTGAGCGTGCTGGCGCATCGCGCCTACCCCGCGGGGGCTCACAGGCCTCGACCGCGGGTGGCGCGCGGGGGGAGCCGCCGGTCGCTCCGGTGCGTACCGACCGTGCTGCGCTAGACGCCGCCCCAGACGGCCTCCGCCGTCTCGACGATAAGCCGCATCTTCTTTTCCTCGTCGGCGGGCGTGATGGCATTGCCGTGCACCGTGCTCGAGAAGCCGCATTGGGGCGACAGGCTGAACTGGTCGAGCGGCGCGAACTGCGCCGCCGCCTCGATGCGGCGCAGGAGATCGTCCTTGGATTCGAGTTGCGCCGTTTTGCTGGTGACGAGTCCGAGCACGACCTGCTTGCCCTCGGGCACGAACCGCAGCGGCCGGAAGTCGCCCGAGCGCGCGTCGTCGTATTCGAGGAAATAACCGTCCACGGCGAGCTCGTTGAAGAGCACCTCGGCGACCGGATCGTATCCGCCCTCGGCAGCCCAGGCGCTCTGGAAGTTGCCGCGGCACAGATGCACGCAGACCGCCATGTCCTTCGGCCGATCCTTGATCGACGCATTGATGAGCCGGGCATAGCGCCGGGGCAGTTCATCCGGGTCGTCGCCGCGCGCCTTCGCACCCTCGCGCATCTTGGTGTCGCAAAGGTAGGCGAGATTGGTGTCGTCGAGCTGCAGGTAGGTGCAGCCGGCCTCGCCGAGGGATTTGATCTCGTCCCGATAGCAGGCCGCGATGTCGTCGTAGAAGACCTCCAGGTCGGGATACGCTTCGCGACTGATGGCCGCGCGGCCGCCACGGAAGTGCAGCATCGTCGGCGACGGGATGGTGACCTTCGGGGTCGCACCGGTCACCGACTTGAGGAACTCGAAATCCGCGAGCTGGATCGGCTTGACGTGCTTCAGCTTGCCGGTGACATGCATCACCGGCGGCGCGAAGTCGACGTCGCCGGCGGCGCCATGGAAGCGCGAGGCGATGCCACCGCGCACCTCGACGCCCTCGAGCTGCTCCAGAAAGTCGATGTGGAAGAACGTGCGCCGGTACTCGCCGTCGGTGATGCCCCTGAGGCCCCAGGACGCCTGCCGCCTCGCCACTTCGCGGATGGCATCGTCCTCGACGGCACGCAGCTCGGCGGCGTCGATCTCGCCCTTCTTGCGGCGCTCCCGCGCGGCGATGAGCTCGGGTGGACGCAGGAAACTGCCGACGTGGTCGGCGCGAAACGGTGGACGGGCGCGTGCGGTCATGGCGCTTGCCTTCACGGATGATCGTGCTCGATTCTACCGCCCCTCCCGCGTGCGATCGTGCGGGACGTTGTCGCCAGCCGTCGATTCCCGGCCCGTGGGGTCGGAGTCGCCGGAGGTCGTCCGCGAAACGCTCCGTGGCGTTCCGTGAGGCGGGCCGCTGCCAACCCCCAGGTGCCTTTCCAGAAGCCCTGCATCCTCGCGCAGCTCTACGGCAGGGCCCGAATGCGCGACTTGGCCGCGCACCAGCACCAGGGCGCTGTCGACGAGCGCCAGGATTTTGCGGGCGTTCTGCTCGACGATGATCGTTGCCAGTCCCTCCTCCCGCACGATACGCCGCAGCGCTGCCAGGAGCTCGTCGGCGACGATGGGCGCGAGGCCCTCGAGGGGCTCGTCCAGCAGCAGCACGCGCGGATTGAGCACTAGCGCGCGGCCGACGGCGAGCATCTGCTGCTCGCCGCCGGAAAGCTGCGTGCCGGGAATGAGCCGCCGCTCCTCGAGGCGCGGGAAGAGGGTGTAGACCTCGCGCGGCGTCCATCGTCCGGGGCGCGCCACCGCAGTCATGTTCTCCTCCACCGAAAGCGAGCGGAAGATGCTGCGCTCCTGGGGAACCCAGCCGATCCCGGCAAGCGCTCGTGCCTCCGGTGGCAGTGCGGTGACGTCGCGGTCGTGCAGATGGACCGTGCCAGCGAAGCGGCGGGCGAGGCCGATGACGGCGTTGACCAGCGTCGTCTTGCCCATGCCGTTGCGACCGAGCAGCGCCAGCGACTCGCCATCGTGCAGCACCAGGTCGACACCGGTGAGCACGACGGCCTCGCCGTATCCCGCGGTCATGCCGGACAGACGCAGCGCTTCAGCCAACGTCGGCCTCCTCGCCGAGGTACACCGCCCGCACGCGCGGATCGCGGGCTACTTCGTCGGGTTCGCCCTCCATGAAGAGGGCGCCATTGACCAGCACGGAAATGCGTTGCGCGAAGCTGAACACGAGATCCATGTCGTGCTCGATGAAAAGCACGGTCACGTCGTCGGGCAGGCTGGCGACCGCAGTCAGGATCTCGTGGCGCTCGTCCTCGGGGACGCCGGCAGCCGGCTCGTCGAGCAGCAGTACCCGCGGCTGGCAGGCGATGGCCAGTGCGATCTCGAGCAGGCGCTGCTTGCCGTACGGCAGGCGCACCGTCTTCTCGTGCATCACGTCGGCAAGGTGGAAACGCTCGAGGATCGAGCCGATCTTCGCGTCGATCGATGGTACGGTCCCCGCGGTACGCCACCAATCGCCGCCGCGCCCCACAGCCTCCGACACCGCGAGGCCGAGGCTTTCCAGGGGCGAGAGTTCGGCGAAGAGCTGGTTGATCTGGAACGTGCGGACCAGGCCCCGCGCGACCCGGCGGTGCGGCGCCACGGCCGTCACGTCGTCGCCGTCGAGCAGGATGCGCCCCCGGTCCGGACGCAATACTCCGGAGAGGAGATTGAGCACCGTGGTCTTGCCGGCGCCGTTCGGACCGATGAGGGCGTGTCGCGCGCCGCGCGCGACGCGCAGCGTTACGTCGTCCACCGCGCGCACGCCGCCGAAGCTCACGGCCAGTGCGACCGCCTCGAGAGCGTAGCGGGTGCTCATGGGCGCTGCAGGCCGGCGCGGAGCACCCCGATCCAGGCGGCGAGGCGCTCCCGGCCCACCAGCACGATGACCACGAGGATGAGCCCGATCCAGAATTGCCAGTACTGCGGGGTCAGTGTCGCCAGCCAATCCTGCAGCAGCTTGAAGCCTATGGCGCCGATCAGACCGCCGTACAGGTAGCCGATGCCACCGAGGATCAGCACCAGCAGCAGATCGGCGGAACGGTCGAAGGAGAACACGTCGAGCGAGCAGAACTGCGTCGTCTGGGTGAGGAGCGCGCCGGCCACCCCGGCATAGAACGCGGCGATGGTGTAAATCGCGACCAGGCGCGCGTTGACCGGAATACCTATGGCGGTCGCGCGCGTTGCGTTGCCGCGGATCGCACGCAATGCGAGCCCGAACGGTGCGTGCACGATCCGGCGGGCGACGACGAACAGCACGAAGAGGACCCCCAGGGTGTAGGCATACGCGACATGGCCATAGAGGTCGAATCCGAAGCGGCCGAAGAGCGGTGCGATGACGACGCCCTGCAACCCGTCCGCGCCGCCGGTCAATCCGGCAAGCTGGTTGGCGGCCTCCCGCAGCAGGAGTGCGACGCCCAGCGTGACCATGAGCCGGGTCAGATCCGAGCCGCGCAACACCAGGAAGCTGGTCATGAACCCCAGCACCGCGGCGATGCCGCCGGCGGTCACGAGCGCGAGCACCGGATCGACCACGACCGCGTGCTTGGCAAGGAGTCCGGCCGCGTAGGCACCCAGCCCGAAGAACGCGGCATGGCCCAGGGAAAGGACGCCCGCGTAGCCGAGGATCAGGTCGAGCGAAAGTGCAAACAGGGCGAGGATCGCGATCTCGGCCAGGATGAGATGCTTGCCCGGCAACAGTGGCACGGTCGCGGCGGCCAGCAGCCAGAAAACGATCTCCGCCGGGCGCCACCGCGCGCGCCGGGCGAGGTGCGCATGGACCTCGCCGGCACGATCGGCTTTCCGGGCGAACCCCTCGCTCACTGCGTCCCGGCCCGGGCGAAAAGGCCCTGCGGGCGCCAGATGAGTACCGCGATCATGATCGTGTAGGTGACGAAGCCGCCGAGCCTCGGCACGTAGTACTTGCCCGCCACGTCGCCGATGCCGAGCAGCAATGCCGCGAGGAAGGGCCCCGTGATGCTCGAGGTCCCTCCAACCGCCACCACGATCAGGAAATAGATCATCGTCCTCAGCGGAAAGGTCGGATCGAGGCCGAGGATCTCGGCGCCGAGTGCACCGCCCAGCCCGGCGAGACCCGAGCCCCCTGCGAAGGTCAGGGCGAACACCCGGTTGACGGGAATGCCCAGGCCCCGTGCCGTGGCCGCGTCGTCGACCGCAGCGCGCAGCCGGCTGCCGAAGCGGGTGCGGGCGAGCACAAGCTGCAGTGTGAGCGCCATGAGTCCGCACAGCACGATGATGAGCAGGCGATAGCGCCCGACGCCGACGCCGAACACGTCGAACTGCCCCTGCAGTCCGGCGGGCAACCGCACGAAGACCTGGGACGACCCCATGAAGTAGTCCACGCCGGCCACCGCCATGAACACGAGCCCGATGGTAAACAGCACCTGGTCGAGATGGCTCCGTGCGTAGACCGGGCGGTAGAGCGTGCGCTCGAGGACGATGCCCAGCAGCGCCACGCCCGCGAAGACCAGCGGCAACGCGGCGAAGAACGGCACCCCGATCCGGTTGACCAGCACCACCGCGATGTAGCCACCAGCCATCGCGAAGGCGCCGTGCGCGAGGTTGATGAAGTTCATCAGCCCCAGGGTAACGGCCAGGCCGCTCGCGAGCACGAACAGGAGCATGCCGTACGCGACGCCATCGAAAAGGATGGTCAGCATCGGCAAGTTGGCCCGAGCGGCGTCGGGGGGTGCCTACTTCTTGGCGGACTTGCCAGGGTCCTTCACCTGCTCGAACGTCGCGAACTCCACGTTGTAGAGCTCGCCGCCAGTCTTCTCGACCTTGCGGATGTAGATGTTCTGGACGATGTCGCGGGTCTCCGGATCGATGCTGATGGGCCCGCGCGGGCTCTCCCACGCCATGCCCTTCATCGCGCTGATGAGCGCGTCGCCGTCGGTCGATCCATTGGTCTTTTTCAACGCTTCGTAGATGAGGTGCATGCCGTCGTACCCGCCGACCGACATGAAGTTAGGCCGCAGGCCGTTGTTGGCCTTCTTGAAGGCTTCGACGTAGGCCTTGTTCATCGCGGAGGGATGGGCCGCTGAGTACATGTGCGCCGTGACGACGCCGATGGCGGCATCGCCCATGCCCGGCAGCAGGTCGTCGTCGACCACATCGCCAGGGCCGATCAGCCGGATACCGGCCTTGTCCATGCCGCGCTCGACGTACTGCTTCATGAACGTGCCACCCTGTCCCGACGGTACGAAGACGAAAATCGCATCCGGCGAGGCATCCCGGGCGCGCTGCAGGAAAGGTGCGAAGTCAGGATTGGCGAGCGGGACCTTGAGCTCGGCCACCACCTGGCCGCCACCCTTGGTGAGTGACGCCTTGAACGAGTCCTGGGCGTCGATGCCGGGCGCGTAGTCCGACACCAGGGTGACGACCTTGCGGATGTTGTTCTTCAAGGCCCAGTCGGCGATGATCGTCGAGGACTGCGGCAAGGTGAAGCTCGTGCGCACGATGTAGGGCGAGCGCTCGGTGATGATCGACGTGCCCGCGGCCATCACGATCTCGGGGACCTTCGCCTGCGTCGCCAGCGGCGCGACGGCGAGCGCCGTAGGCGTGATGCCGAAGCCGGCGATGAACGCCACCTTGTCGTTGACGATCAGCTCCTGGGCGATGCGCTTGGTGTTGTCGGGAACCGCACCGTCGTCCTTGAGAATCACCTCGATCTTCTTGCCTGCCACGGTGTCGCCGTGCTGTTGCATGTAGAGCCGCACCGCCGCATCGATCTGCTTCCCGGTCGAGGCCTGCTGGCCGGTCATCGGCAGGATGAGGCCGACCTTGATCTGGGCATGTGCAATTCCGGCGCCGGCCAGGCTAGCGGTTAGCGTGGCGGACATCATCAGGCGATGCATCGGCTTCATCGTCGCTCCTCCTCGGGGTCTCCACGTGGCGGCGTTGTCGAGCCGACCGGCTGGCGCCGACCCTGGCTGCACCGCTCGGGACTGGCGGCATTATGGGCGACATCCGCGCGCGAGCGCCAGCACGCGCGTCGCCGCGACGAACTGGGGGATGAACCGTGGATGAATGGCACCCCGACGGTCCGGCGCGCGTGAGGCGCGGGTTCGGCGCTCCGGCCGCTACCCGGCGAGCAGGACCCGGATGCGATAGCTCGCCGCGTCGACCATGCCCACCAGCAGGAGGATCGCGATGATCACGGTCGAGGCCTCCTGGACCTGGAAAAGCGACAGGTGGAAATACAGGAGCTGTCCGAGTCCGCCGGCGCCCACGAGTCCGAGCACGGATGCGGCGCGGATGTTGTTTTCCCAGCGGTACAGGGAATAGCTCACCGCCTGCGGCAACACCTGCGGCAGGGTCGCGTACCAGAACGCCGTGCCGCGCGATGCACCGTTGCTGCGCAGGACCGCGCGCGATTCCGCCGGCACGTTCTCCAGTGCATCGGCGAACAGCCGGCCAAGCACGCCTGTCGTATGCACGGCCAGCGCGAGCACGCCGGCAAACGGTCCGAGGCCCGCGGCGATGACGATGATCGACGCCCATACGAGCTCCGGTACCGCGCGCAGTACGTTGAGCCCGAACCGGGTCAACGCGCGCACCGGGGTTCCCGGCCGGCGGGATGCGGGCAGGGCCAAGGCCATGCCACCGACGACGGCCAGCACCGTACCGAGAAGGGAGATCGCGATGGTCTCGGCCGCACCGACGCCGACCTTTCCCAGGAACGCGGCATCCACCCGGGGCGGAAAGAAGCTGGACGCGAAGCTCGCCATGCGCTGCGCCGAATCGCGCGAGAACAGGCTCGCCCAGTCGCCGGACAGCGAGGCGATCGAGGCCGTCAGCAAGGCCAGGAAGGCCACCGCGGCAATGATCGGTCGCCAGCGCCGTGCGGGCACCGGCAGGGCCAGGCTCGGCTGACTCATCCCGCCCACCGGCGCAGGAGGGTGCTCGTGGCATCGGCCAGGAACACCAGCAACACGAACACGGCCAGCATGGTGAGCACTTCGTTGGCCGCAAGCATCTTGAGGGACAGCTCCATCTGCATGCCCAGACCGCCGGCACCGACGAAGCCCATGACGACCGATGCCCGGATCGCGCATTCCCAGCGGTAGATGGTGTACGACGTGAGCTCCGGCAGCGCCGCCGGAAGGCTGCCGTACAGAAACGCCTGCAGACGTGATGCCCCGCTGGCGAGCAGCGCGCGGGTCGCCTCTGGATCGGTGCTCTCCAGGATTTCCGTGTACACCTTGCCCAGCATGCCGGCGTAGGTGAGCGCGATCGCCAGCACACCGGCCGTGTCGCCGAGACCGACTGCACGTACGAACAGCAGCGCCCACACGATTTCCGGCACCGAACGCAGCAGGATCAGCACGGCCCGCACCGTCTGCCGTACGGCGGCACAGCGCGCGCACATGCGCGGCCCGACCAGTGCGGAAATCGACAACCGGCGCGTGGCGATCAGCGCCGCCGGAATCGCGAGCACGATCGCCGCCGTGGTGCCGACCGTGGCGATGGCGATGGTCTGCCAGGTCGCCCGTGCGACCAGGGCGAGGAACTCAGGCGTGAGCTTCGGCGGCACCGAGCTCGACACGAACTGCAGAAGCGCCCGGGTGCTGCTCTCGCTCCACAGCGTGCGAGGATCGAACTCCGTCATCCAGCCGCACAGCACGATCACCCCGGCGGCAACCAAGCCCCACGCGAAACGGCCCGGGAGTGCGGGGTCATGGCGCGGCGCCGGCGTGACGCCGGTGGCGAGCGTGCTCATCAAGTAACCTCCCCCAGGCTTGCCCACTGCATGGGCGGCGCCAACCCCCTCCCGAGGAGGGG